>CALWZD010000045.1 GCA_944385945.1 uncultured Anaerofilum sp.
GACGATTTCAGTGCAGTTCGTCAGGCGTTGGAAGATAAGGGCTACACCTTTATCAGCGCAGAGGTCGAGTTCGTTCCCTCTACCGAAACTCGTCTGACCACAGAAGAAGACATGAAGAATATGACCAAACTTCTGGATGCACTGGACGACGATGACGACGTACAGAATGTATGGCACAATCTGGAAAATGAAGAAGATCTGGACCGATAATCTGGTTGGTCAAGAATAAAGGCAATGCCGCAAAATGAGCAGCACAAAAGCTGCAAACGTTACTGCGGCATTGTTTTTCTAAACAGGAGGATGTTGCAGACTGGTCGACCAGTTTGAGCCTCCGAAATGAGGTGGACATTCGAAATGACACAAAAACGCATCTGCCCGTTTTGCCTTTCTGGCATTCAGGAAGAAGTGCAGGAATGCCCGTTTTGCGGTGCAAGCTTACAAAATCGGAATCCAAGCGGGACTCTTGCGCTTGGCACACAGTTGCACGACCACTATACCATCGGCAGTTATTTATTTGTTGATGGCGAGGGCGTCGTGTACAAAGCGGTGGATAATAAAAGCGGTATCTTTGTTGTGATCAAAGAGTATATGCCGGTCACCCTTTGTGCAAGCCGTGATGCAACGGGAACCTTGATTCCCAAAGAAGGCAGTGAGGTACTGTTTAAAACGATACGGATGGATTTTGCCGAGCTTTACCGTACCCTTCAGAAGATCGGAAAAAAACGTGGTCTGGTTGAAGTGAAGGATGTTTTTGAGCAAAACGAAAGTGTGTATGCCGTGTTTGAAAGCACCGATGGCATGAGTTTGGCGGATTATCTGGAACGCCGAGGAAATCCTCTTTCCCCGCAGGAAGCAACCAGTCTGCTCATGCCAGTAATGCAGGCGGTGGCACTGTTGCATGGGCAGGGTGTAGTGCATTATGGGATATGCCCTCAAAATATCATTATTTGTTCGAATGGGGAAGCAAAGCTGGGCGGATATGCTACGATGGCACTGCGCACCGCAGGCGGAGAATTGAAAAGTCAGCTGTACGAGGGTTACACAGCACCCGAGCAGTATTTTGTCGAGCGTTTTTCGGGGCGTTTTACAGATGTCTATTCGATGGCAGCGGTGCTGTATTACGTGTTCACAGCGGTTCAACCGGTATCCGCAACCGAGCGACAGGCATACGACACATTAAAGCCGGTTCGTGCGCTCAATCCGTCCTTGCCGTCGTATCTGTCGGGAGTGTTGCAGGCAGCGATGCAGCTCGAGCCACCCAATCGGTTGCAAACCATTGCGGAATTGATGGAGTCTTTGCAGGACTCCGAGCGTGGCAAAGAAATCGCACAGCAAAAAGAGGAAAAGAAGCTCTCCCCAAAATTGTTTGTGGCAGTAGGTATTACTGCCGTAATTGCATTGTTGCTGTTTTTTGTGGCATCGTTTTTGTTGTCCGGCAATGGTGCAGAGTCGTCCAGTAGTTCTTCCGAAGAAAGTTCGAGTGTTTCCTCCCAAACGAGCAACACCATTCCCGATTTTGTCGGACAAAAGTATTCGGATGTGTATCAAAACAGCAGTTATATTTCGAAGTATCTGTTCCGTGTACAGGAAGCGTATAGTGATACACAGCCGGAAGGTGTCATCATTGCACAAGACCCCAAAGGCGGGACTGTGACCGATGAAAAGAAACCAACAGTTACTCTCACAGTAAGTCAGGGACCGGAAAAAATCTCGATCCCCAATGTGATCGGATTCACACAAAGCGATGCAGAAACCACTTTGAAAGCTGCGGGATTTACCTCCATTCAGGTGAACCATATCGAAAATAACGGTGAATATGCAGCGGGCTGCGTGGTTCGTGTAAGTCCTGCGCAGGGCGAGAGCGTTTCGCCCCAGCAGACGATAACTATCGACGTTGCCAAGGTTCAGGTAACGCCTACCCCAAGTTCCACCCCCAGCCCAACGCCCATTCCAACGCCGGAACCCACCGCAACGCCTACACCGGAACCTTCGGCAACGCCGCAGCCCGATGCAGAAGTTCCGTCATCGGAACAATCGACTCCGGACAGCGGAGCGCAAAGCGGCTGATTCGCCAGAAACAATCAATTTACTCAAAAAGCAAGGTGCAGCAGGTGCCTTGCTTTTTTTGTTAGTTGTGCAAAAAACGATTATTTTCAAGATGTTCAAACAAACATTTTACAAGAACCACCTTTTGTGGTAGACTATAAATAAAATGGATTTCTATACCCTTTATGATAGAGAAGGAGAAGAAAATGGCACAGAAACGAAACAGCGGCTCGCAAACAAAAACAACAGGGCGGTCAAGGTCACGTGCAAAAAGTACCACACACGCAGATATGGACCCCCGATGGAGCATCTTGATTTTTAGCATTGGATTATTGTTTTGCTGTATGGCGTTTATTCCGGGACAATCTGTTTGGAAGTTGGTGCGCAGTGCAGTATTTGGCGTGTTTGGTATTTGTAGCTATGCGTGTGGACCTTTGCTGCTCTACTTAGCTGTTTTGGTCGCCAAAAAACAGCCGTTTTGGACAAAACTGGCAAAAGCACTTTTACTTATGATGTTCGTCAGTGGAACAGCGTTGGTATTTTCCAAAACACAAACACAACCCGATGCATTCAAAGCCATTACGACCTTGTATGAAAACGGAAACCAGCCGATTGGCGGAGGGCTGATTTCGGTGGTATTTGGGTATAGTTTGCTTGCTTTGTGTGGAAGACCGGCAGCGAATATCATCTTGATTATTCTGCTGTTGGCGGGAGTTATGCTGTTTACAGGCGTGACACCGCTGGACATCTGGTCGGTAGTTGCAACCAAGTGGAACCACCTCCAATTTCATGCCGAACGCACAGCAACTGCTATGGCAGAAGAACGTGCAGTGCGACGTGCAGAAAAGGAGATGGAGTGGCAGGAGCGTCGCCAGCAACTGGAGCAGCGCAAGGCAAAGCTGTTGGAACAGCAACAACAAATGCAGCAACAGCAGCAAATGCAGCAGTTTGAGCAAATGCATCGTGTAATAGAGCAGGATTTTGAAACAAGCACTATGCGGCAGGAAAAACTGGCAGACGAACAAGGGGACGTTGTTGTTGGACCGGGCGGAACATTTGGAATGTATGTTTCAAAACCGGAAACATCGACGGATATTCCGGCTTCGATCCAAACTCCGCCGACCCAACAGCCACCCGTTTTGCCTGAACAAGAGGATGAAGAAACGGAGATCATACCCGAGGAAGTTCCCGCTGACAGCAAAAGTATTTCCGATTTGATTTACAAAGCGGTCACAGCAGGTGAAAAGCAAGCAGTGCTTCCCCTTGAAGAAAGCGAAGAAGAAAAACAGCTGTTGGAAAGTGCGCCCAAGGCGGTCAGCTATCAGTATCCGCCGATCGAACTGTTTAAGGAGGCGAAAGAGCCGGACGAGAAAAACGTGCAGGAGGAAATGCGAAAAAACGCCGACACGTTGGTAAATACGCTGGATAGCTTTGGTGTAAAAACACGAATCTTGGACATCAGCCGTGGCCCTGCCGTTACACGGTACGAGTTGCAGCCGCTGGCAGGGGTGAAGATCAGTAAGATCACCGGTCTTGCAGACGATATTGCGCTAAATCTGGCAACAGCAGGTGTACGTATCGAAGCACCGATCCCCGGCAAACCGGCAGTTGGCGTCGAGATTCCCAATGAGAATCGAGCGACCGTAAGCTTGCGCAGCATTTTGGAGTCGCAACCTTTTATGCAAAGCAAAGCACCGCTTACGTTTGCGTTGGGCAAAGACATCACAGGCAACAGCCAAATTGGAAATTTGGCAAAAATGCCACATTTGCTCATTGCAGGTACTACCGGTTCGGGTAAGTCGGTTTGTACCAACTCCATCATTCTAAGCTTTTTGTATCGCTGTTCCCCGCAAGTGCTTCGCATGATTCTGATCGACCCTAAAATGGTGGAATTTGCGCATTATAACGGAATCCCGCATCTGTTGATGCCGGTGGTCACCGAGCCACGAAAGGCAGCAGGGGCTTTGGGGACGGCAGTGGCAGAGATGGAAAAGCGGTATCGCTTGCTAGCCGATAACGGTGTGCCGAATATCGAGGAATACAATGCACTTGCCGAGCAGACCCCCGAACTGGAAAAATTGCCGTATATCGTGATCGTGATCGACGAGCTTGCCGACTTGATGATGGTGGCAGGCAAAGAGGTGGAAGATTATATCTGCCGTTTGGCACAAAAAGCACGTGCCGCCGGAATGCATTTGATCATTGCAACGCAGCGTCCGAGCGTAGACGTAATCACAGGTCTAATTAAAGCAAATATCCCAAGCCGTATTGCGTTGTCGGTTATGAGTCAGGTGGACAGCCGTACAATTTTGGATACTGCCGGTGCAGAAAAGTTGTTGGGATACGGCGATATGCTGTATATGCCGGTGGGGGTAAATAAGCCGGTGCGTGTACAGGGAACCTTTGTGGCATCTTCCGAGATTCGTGCGGTAATTGAGTTTATCCGCTCGAATTCGCCTACCGATTACGACGAAGCGATGATTGCAGAAATGGAAAAACGTGCGACAGAGGAGAAAAAAGGCGACGCATCTTCGAAAGAGGATTCTGGCAACGAGTTGGACCCCATGTTCAAAACTGCGGTAGAAGCGGTGATTGACGCAGGTCAGGCATCGACCAGTTTGCTGCAACGCCGTTGCAAGTTGGGATATGCACGTGCAGCCCGCATTATGGATGAAATGGAACAACTGAAAATTATCGGGCCGTATCAAGGCGCAAAGCCACGGCAGGTATTGATCAGCCGGCAGCAGTGGATCGAGATGACCATGAACAACGATCCCGTGCCAGACGAATTGTAATAGGAGGTTATGATGACAACACAGACGTATGAAAATACAGGCTTTTTGCCCATCAATTTTCAAGACATGAAAGCACGTGGTTGGGAACAGCCGGACTTTGTAGTAGTCACCGGCGATGCGTACGTAGACCATCCCAGCTTTGGCACGGCAATTATCAGCCGTGTGTTGGAAGCAGAAGGCTGGAATGTGTGCGTACTTTCGCAGCCGGATTATCACACTAGCGAGAGCATGAAAGAGTTCGGAAAACCAAAATATGGTTTTTTCATCGGCGGTGGAAATGTAGATAGCATGGTAGCCCACTACTCGGTGGCAAAAATTCGCCGTACCGAGGACGAATACACCCCCGGTGGCGTAATGGGAAAACGTCCCGACCGCAGTGCTACGGTGTATAGCCGTATGGCAAAAGAAGCTTATCCGGACGTTCCCGTTGTGTTAGGTGGATTGGAAGCGAGCCTGCGTCGGTTTGCACATTACGATTACTGGTTAGACACAGTATTGCCCAGCATCTGCGAGGATTCGGGTGCCGATATTGTTTCTTTTGGTATGTCGGAGCATCAGACACGAGAGATCGCACGGCGGCTGGCGCAAGGAGAACCGGTAGACCAAATCACAGATGTAAAAGGAACCTGCTATCTGACCGATTTTGATAAGCTTCCCGCAAAGTATGTGGAATGTGCCGGATTCAGTAAGGTAAGCACAGATAAAGTAGCTTATGCAAAAGCGACCCGTTTGCAGATGGACAACCAAGATCCTGTCACGGGGCAGGTCGTTGTTCAAAAGCAAAAAGAGCGTTATCTCGTGCAAAATCCGCCTTCTGTTCCGCTCACTCGCCGTGAACTGGACGAAGTGTATGCACTGCCTTATACTCGTGCATATCATCCCAGTTACGATGCAGTAGGCGGTGTGCCTGCCATCAAGGAAGTGGAGTTTTCGATTATTCAAAACCGTGGCTGTTACGGTGGGTGCAATTTCTGCGCAATCACGATGCATCAGGGGCGCAGAGTGACCAGCCGAAGTGCCGATAGCATCGTTTCCGAGGGAGAACGTATTGCGGCACAGCCCAATTTTAAAGGATATATCCATGATGTTGGTGGGCCGACTGCAAACTTCCGTCTGCCAAGCTGTAAAGAGCAGATGACCAAGGGGATGTGCCAGAACGGAAAAAAATGTTTGGCACCGCATCCTTGTTCCAAATTGCTGGTCGACCACAGCGACTATTTGAATATCTTGCGCCGATTGCGACAGATTCCCAAGGTAAAGAAAGTGTTTATCCGCAGTGGAATTCGATACGACTATCTGGTACGTGATCCCGATGATACTTTCTTTAAAGAATTGGTGCAGCATCACGTTTCGGGACAGCTAAAGGTAGCACCCGAACATTGTGCGCCCAACACATTGGCTGCAATGGGCAAACCACCCATCGAGGTCTACAACAAATTTTCAAAAAAGTTCTATGAGCTTACCAAAAAAGTCGGAAAACAGCAGTACCTCGTGCCGTATCTGATGAGCAGCCATCCGGGAAGTACCCTGAAAGATGCGGTCATTCTTGCAGAATATTTGTACAAAAATCATATCCGCCCCGAGCAGGTACAGGATTTTTACCCCACCCCCGGAACAGTGTCTACTTGCATGTATTATACCGGTTTGGACCCTTACACGCTCAAGCCTATATTTGTGGAAAAAACACCTGAGGGCAAGGCTTTGCAACGTGCATTGCTGCAATACTACGAGCCGAGAAATGCGCATAAGGTGGTACAGGCACTGCAAAAGGTACACCGTGAAGACCTCATTCCGTTGTTGGCCCCCAGTGCGATGCATCACCGGAAAAAACAGGTCGAATTGAATTTGGGTAAAAAACCGACACAAAATCGAGCATCGGCAAAGAAAACAGCCGTACGGCAACCGTTGAATCCTGTGGTCGTGCCGTACGCAAAACAAAAACGCCAAGGAGCATCACAATGGCAAAACGAAGGAAGAAACACTGGAAACCAAAAAGCACGAAAGAAGCGTTAAGCTTTTTGGTAAGCTTGTTTGTAGTTTGTCTTTGTATCATCAGCTTTACGGTCAGCTATCAAAAGCAATACGGTACCTTGCCGTCATGGGACGATTTGATGAAGCACTTCGGACTTTCTTACGAAGTATCGACCGATTTGCCGGCAGAAGTGCTGCAAGAGGGAACCTCTGTCCACTTTATTGATGTAGGGCAGGCAGATGCGACCTTGATTCTGAGTGGTGGCGAAAGTTGCCTTGTTGATGCAGGTGATTTCGACAGTGCCGACAGTTTGCTATCCTATTTGGATGGCATCGGGATCGAAACGCTGGATTATCTTGTGATGACCCATCCCCACGCCGACCATATCGGCAGCATGGACGATGTGCTGGAAAATTATACGGTAGAGCAAGTGATTCTGCCCGATTTTTCTCTTGCACCGGAACCTACC
This sequence comes from uncultured Anaerofilum sp., assembly GCA_944385945.1. Lineage (GTDB taxonomy): Bacteria > Bacillota > Clostridia > Oscillospirales > Ruminococcaceae > Anaerofilum. The sequence goes on from CALWZD010000045.1 coordinate 7,283, forward strand.
AGCAAAATTTTCCAAACTGTTTTGGAAACGATTGCAGTCAAACAAATTCCAACGGTCACTGTGCAGCAAGGGCAAAGCTATTCCTTGGGAAATGGCACCATTTCCATTTTGAGGGATGGAGTAGAAACTGACAACTACAACAACCTTTCGCCGGTCATCAAATTTTCGGCAGAATTTAGCGTTCTGCTTACCGGGGACGGCGAAAAAGAAGTGGAACAGGATGCTTTAAACAGCGGTGCAAATCTCAAGGCAGATGTGTTTCAGGCAGGGCATCATGGGTCGTCCACTTCCAACACAGCGGAGTTTTTACAAGCGGTTCGACCCCAATTTACCGTAGTTTCCTGTGGAAAAGAGAACTCGTACGGTCACCCACATCAAGAGGCACTGGAGCATTTTGAACAGGTCGCAAGCGACGTGTATCGAACCGACCAGCAAGGAAGTATCGCTGTTTATTATCAAGACGGGATAAAAGTTTGGTTTGAGAATGCTGCGTAGGAATTGGGAGTGTGAAAAATGGTAACGCTTGACCGAATCGAGGGCGAAGTGGCGGTTTTGCTAAAGGGAGAGAAATCTCTGACCATACCGGCAAAACTGCTGTCGCCATATTGTAAAGAGGGGGATGTTGTGGAACAGCAAGCAGATGGGCTCTGGGTTCCCAACGCTGAACAGACACACAAGCAACGCCAGAAAACACGACACTTACTATCGCAGCTGTATCATAAAAAATAAGGGAAAGTAAAGGAGAATCGAACGATGTTTATTTCACATCTGTATAAGCAAAAGGAATGTGTTTTTTCCATTGAGGTATTTCCGCCCAAACAGGTGACAAGTGCGCAGAAATTGTATGCATCTCTTAGCGAAATGGCAAAGCTGCATCCGGATTTCATCAGCGTCACCTATGGTGCCGGCGGAAGCAACGGTGGAATGTCTACCTGCGAAATAGCCGAACATATCCAAAATACGCTGCAAATTCCTGCACTTGCGCATTTGACCTGTGCCGGTGCAGATGCGCAGGTGATTAAGAGTCGCTTGCAGGAACTCCACCAAGCAGGCGTACATAACATTTTGGCATTGCGTGGCGACGCAAATCCGGAGCGTCCATTCAGCAAAGAGTTTCCCCATGCAAGCGATTTGGCAAATGAAATTTTCCGCCATGGAGGATTTTGTGTAGCAGGAGCATGTTATCCGGAAGGGCATCCCGAAGCGGCATCTTTGGCAGAAGATGTGGAAAATCTCAAGTTCAAGCAGCAGGCACAAGTAAATCCGCTGATTACCCAGTTGTTTTTTGACAATATGCACTTCTATCGCTTTTTGAACCTGATGCGCAAAAAAGGCATTGATATTCCCGTTTCGGCAGGTATCATGCCCATTGTAAATTCCCGTCAGATCGAGCGTACTGTAAAGCTTTCTTCGGCAAGTTTGCCGGCGAAATTTACCAAAATGATCTCACGGTGGCAGGACGATGAACAGGGATTGTTCGAGGCAGGCATCGAATATGCCGTCGAGCAAATTCGTGACCTGATCGAAAGCGGTACAGACGGGATCCATCTTTATGCAATGAATAATCCAACGGTAGCAAAAAAGGTATACGACGGAATCCAAGACTTGCTGTGACAGAAATGAGGAAACACCATGCAATTAACACTTCCGCAGCAACTTTCTGTAAAGCAGGTCTGTCACTGGATGGGGCTGCCATCAACGGCGCAAGCCGACCCACAAACTTTGGCACTTGCCGAAAAAGCGTGTGAGATCGTTCTTTCCAGCGCACAGCCAAGGGGCATCTACCGTGTCGGAAGTTTGCAGCTTTCGCCCGATGGAGAATTGCAATGTGAGAATATCCCGCTGTGTGGTACAGATATTGCGCGTCATCTGCAAAAATGTGACCGTGCAGTGTGGCTTGCGGTCACCATCGGCACCCAAACTGAAATGCAGACCCGACGCCTTGGCAAAGATATGGCACTGGTCTGCGCAGTGGATGCAGCAGCAGGTTTGCTTGCCGAAACACTTGCCGACCAGCTTCAGGAAACGATTCGGCAGGAGTTGACCGAAACTTCTTACATGACGAGCCGTTATTCGCCCGGATACGGCGATTTTCCGATCGAAACACAGCGGGAAGTGGTTCGCTTTCTGGATGCACCCAGAAAAATAGGGCTTACGGTAAACAGCGGCGGCATTTTGATACCAAGAAAAAGTATCACAGCGGTATGCGGATTGTCCGACCAACCGGTAAAAGGGCATCTGGCAGGTTGCGCACATTGCGTTCTTCGCAGCAAGTGCAACTACCGCAAGGAGGGGAAATATTGTGGCGACAGAGAACTGGCTAAATGAAGAAAAATATTGGATATTAGATGGTGGTATGGGCACCATGCTGCAATCTATGGGGTTGCAGGCAGGGCAGCGTCCCGAACTTTTGGCAGTGACGCAGCCGGAACTGCTTGAGCGGGTACACCGTGAATATTTGCAAGCAGGTGCAGAAATTATTTATGCAAATACTTTTGGTGCAAGCCCGCATAAACTGGAGGGCAGTGGTTATACAGCACAAGAGCTGATCGTGGCAGCGATGAAGCTTGCCAAACAGGAGGCACAGCGATTTGGTGCCAAAGTCGCATTGGACATTGGGCCTTTGGGCGAACTGCTTGAGCCGAATGGTACACTTGACTTTGAAACAGCGGTGCAGGAATTTGCGTGTATGGTCAATGCAGCAAAAGAGTATGCCGATCTGGTCGTAGTGGAAACAATGACCGACCTGCAAGAAGCACGTGCCGCATTGTTGGCAGTAAAAGAAAACTCCGACCTGCCTGTATTCGTGTCGATGAGTTTTGAAGAAAACGGACGCACGTTTACGGGGTGCAGTGTAGAGGCATTTGCGGCTTGTATCGGCGGAATGGGTGCCGACGGTCTGGGAATCAACTGTTCTTTGGGGCCGGTTCAAATTTTACCTTTGGCAAAGTGGTTGGCAGACGCAGCACCTGCACAGGCAAAAGTTTTTGTAAAACCCAATGCAGGTCTGCCCGACCCGGCAACGGGAGAATATCACCTGAACGCAGAGGACTTTGCACAACAAATGCAGCCGTATGCCGAGATCGGTGTATCGGCGGTAGGAGGTTGCTGCGGTACAACGCCGGAACATATCCGTATGTTGTGCAAACACTTTTCAGGGCGTCCGGCAAAAAGGACACCTCATATCCGGAGCGTTATCACCAGTGCGGTTTCGGTCGTTGATGCGGATGAAGCAGTAGTAGTCGGAGAACGAATCAACCCCACCGGCAAAAAGCGATTCCAGCAAGCATTGCGCCAAGGAGATATGGATTATATCCTCTCGCAGGCAGTCGAGCAAACCGATGCAGGTGCGCAGATGTTGGATGTCAATGTAGGCTTGCCGGATATTGACGAGCCGGAAATGATGCTAAAAACGGTGAAAGCTTTGCAGACAGTCACCGATGTTCCGCTTCAGCTCGACTCTGCCGATCCGGCTGCGTTGGAAAAGGGGTTGCGTGTCTATTGTGGCAAGGCACTTGTAAACTCGGTAAACGGGGAAGAAAAATCGTTGAATGCCATTTTGCCGTTGTGCAAAAAATATGGTGCAGCGGTGATCGGCTTGGCACTGGACGAAAACGGAATCCCACCCACGGCTTCGGGGCGGGTAGCCGTTGCAAAAAAAATCGTAGAAAAAGCAGCAGAGTATGGCATTGCGGCGCATGATGTGTATATTGATTGCCTTACGCTGACAGCAAGCGCACAGCAGGAGGGCGCAATGGAAACTTTGTCTGCTCTAACGCAGTGCAAACAGTTGTTGGGAGTACGCACTGTGCTGGGGGTCAGCAATATCAGTTTTGGATTGCCGTGCCGTGAGTATTTGAACACTGCTTTTTTGACGATGGCATTGTATGCCGGATTGGATCTGGCAATCATCAATCCCAATGTAGCCGCAATGATGGCAGCCATTCGTTCTTATCGGGTGCTATCCTGTAAAGATATGCGCTCGGAAGCGTATATCGAAGCATATGCCACAGCTACGACTTCTCAGCCGACGGCAAAAAGCGGTGAACAGATGTCGCTGGCGCAAGCGGTAGAAAAGGGGCTGAAAGCAGAAGCGGCTCAGGCTGCAAAGTTGGAACTGCAAACCAAACAGCCGCTGGATATAGTGAACAATATCTTGATACCTGCTTTGGATGTTGTGGGTGATCGGTTTGAAAAAGGAACGCTGTTTCTTCCGCAACTGTTGCAGTCGGCAGGTGCTGCACAGGCTGCGTTCGAGCCGATCAAAGCAGCAATGGAGCAGGCAGGCGGTGGAAATGCGAACCGTGGCAAAATCGTCATCGCTACGGTAAAGGGGGACATCCACGACATCGGAAAAAACATCGTAAAGGTGATTTTGGAAAATTACGGGTACGATGTTACCGATTTAGGCAGAGATGTTCCGCCTGAAACTGTGGTGAAAGCAGTAAAGGAAACAGGCGCACCTTTGGTGGGACTTTCTGCACTAATGACAACGACTTTGCCCAGCATGAAAGAAACGATTCGCCAACTGCACGAACAGGGCTTGCCCTGTCAAATCATGGTCGGCGGTGCGGTTTTAACACCGGAGTATGCGCAGGATATGGGTGCGGATTTTTACGCAAAAGATGCAAAGCACAGTGCCGATATTGCAAAACAGGTGTTTGGTGACTGATATATAAGCATTTGACAAGAAAAAAAGCCGATTTGGCAGGGAAGAACCCGGAACCAAATCGGCTTTTATTATTTGCTTTCGGTAGCTTTTTTCTTTTCAAAGTAACACTTTGCACACAGACTTTGATATTCTACATTGTTTTCTAGGTCAATGGCTACCTGATTGCCCTCGAAAACAAACTCTCCGTTGACCATACGTGCATTGCACACCGCTTTTCTGCCACAAGTGCAAATCGTTTTCATTTCTTCTATCTCATGCGCCAGTTCCAACAAGCGGGTAGAGCCGGAAAATCCTTTCAAGCAAAAATCAGTGCGCAGACCGTAAGCGATTACCGGAATATCCAATTCGACTGTAATCAAAAACAACTGTTCTGCTTGTTCAGCGGTCAGGAACTGACTTTCGTCGGTCAAAATACAGGCGGGACGGAAATGTTCTTCGCAGTAACGCCGAATCGTTTCAAAAAGATCCATATCGGGTGTGACGGAAATATCGACGGTTCGTGTCACGCCCAAACGGGAAACAAGCTGGTCACCGCCTTTTGTGTCGATTGAGGGCTTTAATACCAAAACCTCCATGCCACGCTCCTCGTAGTTGTGTGCGACTTGCATTAAAGCAGTGGATTTTCCGCTGTTCATTGCGCCATAACGAAAGTATAATTTTGCCATAAATCAAAATCTCCCATTTTAAAAGCCGGGTAGAATGGTTCTGCCCGGCAAAATAAATGATTTATAAAAGGTGTGCTTACAAAGCGGAGTCGTCTGTGTGATTCACACGATAACTCAGGCTCATCAAACTGTCGCCAAGATGGACGTTTTCCACCACAGCACCCGGATATTCTACCGCCAAATCGTAGTGGCTGAAATTCCAGAACCCCTTAATGCCCAGTTCCATCAAGGTGGGGGCAAGTTCTTTTGCGCTGATTTTGGGAATACATAGCACGGCGACGTCGGGATTGTTGGCTTTGCAAAATTCACGCAGGTTGTCAATATGCTGTACAGTCATACCACAAAGCTCAGTGCCAATTACGTCTTCCTTAACGTCGAAAGCAGCCAGCAGACGGTATCCACGTGCCTCGTTATTCAGATAGCTTGAAATGGCTGTGCCAAGTCGACCGGTACCGATCAAAATGGTATTCAAACTGTCTTCTTTGAAAAGCAGCGAACCGATCTCGGTGTGCAGACGGCTCACTTCGTACCCGATACCTTGCTGCCCGAAACCACCGAAGCAGTTGAAATCCTGTCGAACCTGCGAGGCAGTGGTGCCCATGATGCGAGCCAATTCGCTGGAAGACACTTTGGAAATCCCTTTCTGCTTCATTTCGGAAAGATAACGATAATATTTCGGCAGCCGTTTGATAACAGGCAACGAAACCTTGCCCTGTACAGGCATAAAAGACCAACTCCTTGTGTGAATTGTCGCTTATTGCAGCGACTCGATCGTCTTCATGACATAATCGCCGAACTGCTCGGTGGTGCAACCGGTGTCACGTCCGGTGATGGTAAGTGCCTTTTCTTCAAACATACACTTATCCAAAGCGGCTTCCAGCAGATCAGCCTGCTTTTGATAGCCGATATGGCTCAAAAGCATAACAGAAGCACGAAGCATACTGCACGGGTCGGCATACTGCGCACGACCTTCCTCTACCATACGGGGGGCAGAGCCGTGAATCGCCTCGAACATGGCATAACGTTTGCCCAAGTTCGCACTGCCGGCAGTACCTACACCGCCTTGGAACTCGGCGGCCTCGTCGGTGATGATGTCGCCGTACAGGTTAGGAAGAACGAATACACGGAAATCACGGCGACGCTTTTCGTCTACCAACTTTGCGGTCATAATGTCAACATACCAGTCGTCGGTAACGATATCGGGATATTCCGCACCTACCTGTTGGCAAAGACGCAGGAATTTGCCGTCGGTCGCCTTCACGATGTTGGCTTTGGTAACGATGGAAACACGCCCTTTGTTGTTTTTGCGAGCGTATTCATACGCCATACGGGCAATGCGCAAAGTACCTTCGGTGGTGGTGACAGTAAAATCAAGACTGATGCCATCTTCTACCTCGAAACCAAGGCTGCCCATCGTGTAAACACCCTCGGTATTTTCACGGAAGAAAGTCCAGTCGATACCCTGTGCAGGAACTTTTACGGGACGTACGTTGGCAAATAAATCCAGCTCTTTTCGCATAGCGACGTTGGCACTTTCGATGTTTGGCCAAGGATCGCCGGCACGGGGGGTGGTGGTGGGACCTTTCAGGATGACGTGGCACTGTTTCAGCTCAGCCAAAACGTCGTCGGGAATGGCTTTCATTGCAGCAACACGGTTTTCAATGGTCAAACCGTCAATGTCACGGAACTCGATCCTGCCATTTGCGACATCCTCCGCCAAAAGGAAGCGCAAAACACGTTCTGCTTCGTGGGTGATAACGGGGCCGATCCCGTCACCGCCACACACACCGATAATGATTTTATCCAGTGCAGGGTAGTCGACAAAATCGCCCTGTGCTTTCATTTTCTCTACACGAGCACGCTGCATTTCAATCAGCTTTTCAAATCGCTGCAAAGCTTCTTTCGTTTCGATCATACTATTTCCCCTCTCTGTTACAATGCATTCTGAAACAACTTCAGAAAAAACACCATATTATCTTAATTATACTCATTCGAACAGTTTTGTCAATTTTTTATCGAGCGAAAACCCCGTTTTTGTGAATGATATTCTTTGAAAAGGGAATGATAAAATTGAAGACGGGAAAGGAGAAACAGCAATGCAGCAAGACTATCAAACACATGATTCGCAGCAGGACGAAATTTACCAAATGGGTTCGCTTACCTGTACAAAGGGCAGACATACCATCCACTGCCTAACAGTGATTGGACAGATCGAAGGGCATATGGAAGCTCCGCAGGGACAAAAAGCAACCAAATACGAACACGTTATCCCACGTTTAGTAGAGATCGAAGAAGACCCGCAGGTGGAAGGATTACTGGTAATTTTGAACACAGTGGGCGGTGATGTGGAGGCTGGGCTTGCACTGGCGGAACTTATCAGCGGGATCACCAAGCCCACTGCTGCGTTAGTGCTTGGTGGAGGGCATTCAATCGGCATTCCGCTGGCGGTTTCGGCACAGCGCAGTTTTATCGTACCCACAGCGACGATGACTATTCATCCGGTGCGCCATTCGGGGCTTGTTTTGGGTGTGCCGCAAACCATGCGCTATTTTGAACAAATGCAGGAGCGTATCACAGGGTTCGTTGCGCAGCATTCAAATATTTCCGAACAGCGTTTTACGCAGCTTATGATGCAGACGGGTGAGCTGGTGATGGATGTGGGAACTGTTTTGGACGGAGAACGTGCTGTGCGGGAAGGGTTAATTGACGAATTGGGCAGCATTTCTCATGCGATGCGCTATTTGTATCGACAAATCGAGCAAAACGAACGCTGATGAATTTCGCAAGCATTTCTTTGCTATTGCATAATCTTACAAATATGATATAATAGCCATCGGATGGCTATTATATGCTATTTTTAATTGCTCTTTTTCTCGCCCCTTACGGGGCAACCAAAAAAGATAGCAAATTATACCATTCACACGTTGTGTTCATGGTATAATAGCCACAAAGTGTCTGTCGTAGGTCATTTTGAATGCGATATGACAAGATAGAGTAGGATGTTGCGGGGGAATAGCGATGAAAGAAATGTTTTGCGAACGATGTGGCACGTTGATTACAGAGGCGGAAAGCAGATGTTCGTTCTGTAATCGACGAGTAGATTGGGCTACAATGCAGCAATTTGATGCAGTGCAACCGGAGATGCCTTCGAAACAAGGGAACTTTCCGCAGAGAATTTTTGGGCAGCAAAAACAAGAACAGCTACCAAACCAACCGCAACAGTATCAACCGGCTTTTCGTGCGGTGAATACAGCCCGTCCGTCAGATCCCACGGGACGCTCGGATTTTTTCAAGCCGTTGGGTCTGGGCGAGATGATTTTGCTGGTCCTCTGTTGGTTTATTCCGATTCTTGGCACAGTACTGCTTGCGCTGGCGTCATTCGTGGACACAGAAGAATACAGAAATCGAAAAACAGCTGCCAGAGCATTGCTCATTGTTCAGCTGGTACTGATAATTTTGACTATGATCGTAATGATAGCATTTGTACGTTTTGTGATGAGTGTCCCGTACTCGACAGTTCCGAATACACCGATATGGTGACCGAACATTATCGGTATTTTAATAGAATCAACCGAAAACCCCGTTTGATTCTCATGCATGAGATCGGACGGGGTTTCGTTGTAAAAAGTACTTTTGTTGACTAAAATATATCCTGCAACCGCTAAACGCCTGTAAAATCAAAGCAGGGAGTATATTCTTCTTTTGCGCTGCTTTTCTCCTGCATATAGCCGTTGGTCAGCCCCAGTGAAATGGCTGTATCAATTAGCTGGCGATACTCCCATGTGGAAATGCGTCGGGAAAGCTCTTTGAAGTCGGAGGCATGGAAAAATGGGGTGTACTGGCTCATAAAACTGGGCAAAAACTGATTTTTCGGCAGGGAAGCTATCCATTCCAAAACTCGTTTGCTGTCAGCGAGATTTCCGGGCAAGGCGAGATGACGGATGATGACACCACGCTGCAAAACACCATCGGAGTCGAACTGCGGCGAGCCGGCAAGATCGAGCATTTGCAGAATGGCAGCCGATGCAACGGTGAAATAGTCCGGTGCCGACGAGTACTTTCCTGAGCAATCGGAAGAAACATACTTCATGTCAGCAAGCCAAATATCCACATATCGAGAAAACTTCTGGATAGTTTCGGAGGTTTCGTAGGAGGAGGTATTGTAAACGATGGGGATAGAGAGTCCGTTTTTCTTTGCGATCTCCAATGCCTCGATGACCCAATCTGCCCAATGCCCTGCGGTGACCAGATTGATGTTGTGCGCACCTTGTTGCTGAAGATGAAGAAAAATCTCGGCAAGGCGAGGGATGGAAATTGCTTTGCCGATACCGTCGGCACTGATGGAATGGTTTTGGCAGTAGCAACACTGTAAGCTGCACCCCGAAAAAAACACTGTTCCGCTGCCGTTGGTTGCGCTGATACAGGGTTCTTCCCAGTGGTGCAAAGCGGCACGAGCCACCAAAAGAGTGCTGCCACCGCCACAGCGTCCACGTGTTTTTGTGCGGTCAGCACCGCAACGCCGAGGGCAAAGTGTACAATGTGTAGGGATTTGCATAAAATTCCTTTCCGCCGGATTTACAGGCTTTCTTTTCAAAACAGAACTTGCGATTCAAGATTCATTCTGTACGATAAATTGGTAAAAAGTTTGTAATGATTTGTTTTCAATTCTAATATACCATATTTTTGTAAAGTATGCTATAATAAAACCATAAAACGACAGAAAG
>CALWZD010000046.1 GCA_944385945.1 uncultured Anaerofilum sp.
AAACGCTTCAACAATATGAAGTTGCTATTCCAACGCTGATCTTTATTATCAGAGCCATAGAAATCTTATATAATTACTTTAAAAAGAAGTCGAAATAACCTGCTAGGGTTGGGGAAGGTTTTCAAATGTCGGCATTGCGAGGTTTGAAAAACGAAAAATGGCGCAGCAGATTTTTCTGCTGCGCCATTTACAGTTATAGAAATTATTTGTTCTGGATGTACTCGTGGATTGCTTTCGCAGCCTGTTTGCCTGCACCCATTGCGAGGATAACAGTTGCAGCACCGGTAACAGCATCGCCACCTGCATAAACGCCCTCACGGCTAGTCAAGCCGTCGTCGCCGTTGGTAACGATACAGCCATGACGGTTCGTTTCCAGACCGGGGGTGGTGGAACGGATCAGCGGATTCGGACTAGTGCCGATCGACATAATCATAGTGTCGACCTCCAGAACAAATTCGCTGTTTGCCTTTTCGATAGGACGACGACGACCGGAAGCATCCGGCTCGCCCAATTCCATTTCGATGCATTTCATACCGCAAACCATACCATCTTCATTGCCCAAAACTTCGACAGGATTGGTGAGAGTTTTGAAGATGATTCCTTCTTCTTCGGCGTGTTCTACTTCTTCTTTACGGGCAGGCAATTCTTCCATACCACGGCGATATACGATGTAGACTTCTTCTGCACCCATACGCTTTGCGCAGCGTGCAGCATCCATAGCTACGTTACCACCACCAACGACAGCAACTTTTTTACTGTGCATAATGGGGGTTTTGCTATTTTCTTTGTAAGCTTTCATCAGGTTGATACGGGTCAGATACTCGTTTGCAGAGTATACGCCTTTCAAGCTTTCACCGGGGATGCCCATAAAGCGGGGAAGACCAGCACCACTGGCGATATAAACAGCCTCGAAGCCGTAATCTTGCATCAGCTCGTCAATGGTAAGAACTTTACCGATAACCATATTGGTTTCGATGTCTACACCCATTGCTTTCAAACCGTCAATTTCCTTTTGTACGATTGCTTTGGGCAGACGGAACTCAGGAATGCCGTATACCAAAACACCACCGGCAAGATGCAGGGCTTCGTAAACGGTAACAGCATAGCCCAACTTTGCCAAGTCACCGGCAGCGGTCAATCCGGAAGGACCGGCACCGATAATGGCAACTTTGTGGCCATTGGGGATAGGTTTTTCAGGAGTTTCGGTAGAATGCTCACGATGCCAGTCAGCAACGAAACGTTCCAACCGACCGATCGCTACACTTTCTCCTTTTACACCACGTACGCACTTTCCTTCGCACTGGGTTTCTTGTGGGCAAACACGACCACAAACAGCAGGCAAAGCACTGGAAGCGGAAAGAACCTGATAGGCACCTTCAAAATCTTCCTCAGCTATCTTTGCGATGAAAGCAGGGATGTCAATACCGACCGGACAACCGGTTTGGCAAGGCTTTTTCGGGCAGCCCAAGCATCGTTTTGCCTCGGTCACTGCCATTTCGGGGGTATATCCCAAAGCAACCTCGTCAAAGTTTTTGTTTCGAACCATAGGGTCTTGGCTGGGCATCGGACATTTTTTGGGGTCCATGTTTCTCTGAGTAGCCATGCTTATTTTACCTCCTTATTCAGCAAATTGCAGGAGGCCTCACGGGCATGGGCCTCGAACTCTTTATACATAGTACCACGATGCATTGCTTCATCGAAATCAACCAAATGACCGTCGAAGTCGGGACCGTCAACACACGCAAATTTAGTTTCGCCACCGACGGTCAAACGGCACCCGCCACACATACCGGTACCATCAATCATAATGGGGTTCATCGAAACGGTGGTTTTGATATTGTACTGTTTGGTAAGCTGCGAAACAAATTTCATCATAATCAGCGGCCCAATAGCGATCACCTCGTCGTACTGGTTGCCCTCTTTGATCAGTGCTTCCAATGCATTGGTAACCAGACCCTTTTCACCGTAGCTGCCGTCGTCGGTCATCAAAACCATTTTGTCAGAAACTGCTTTGAATTCCTCCTCAAGGATCACCAGATCTTTGTTGCGGAAACCGACGATACTGTGTACTTCAGCACCCAACTCATGCAAACGCTTTGCAGTGGGATATGCGATCGCACAGCCAACACCACCGCCAACAACAGCAACCTTTTTCAAGCCATCCAGATGGCTGGGCTGACCCAAAGGACCAACAAAATCTTGTACAGACTCGCTGGCGTTCAGGCTGTTCAGTTCCATTGTTCCACCACCAACGATTTGATAAATGATGGTGACGGTGCCGCCTTCACGGTCGTAATCAGCAACAGTAAGAGGGATTCTCTCAGAATCCTCTTTTGCACGAACGATGATAAACTGCCCCGCCTGTGCTTTTTTGGCAACCAGCGGTGCCTCAATCACCATTTTGGTAACAGTGGGGTTTAGCGGTGTTTTTTCAACGATTTTATACATAACCTAACCTCTTCCCTCCGAAAAGTATTATACTTATGATACGACTTTTTGCAGGTTTGTGCAAGCTTTTTATAATAGCAATCTGCATAATTCTTTCAAAAATAATCATATGAGCTAAAAAATCCAAACAAAAAATTTTTGATAAGGCGGTAAACGCTGCCTGCAAAAAAAGGAAAACATATTAAAAAAGGGAAGGGAAAATTTTCCCTTCCCTTTGGAATCGAAATCAGAAATCAATTTCCAAATCGTAGTAGCAAGCTTTCAGCAGCTTTTCCATCTCCTCCTGATTCGGCTGACGAGGATTGGAACCAGTGCAAGCATCTGCAATGGCATTTGCAGCAACTTCAGGCAGTTTCTCCAAGAACTCTTTCTCGTCGATAATGCTCTGTTCTGCCAGAACGCCACCTGCACCATAGTTCTTGATGCCCAGAGGAATTTCCAACTGACGGTTCATCTCACGCAGTTCAGCAATCAAAGCGTCTACCAATTCTTCAGTAGTGTTGCCGGGCAAATTAATGAAGCGAGCGATCTCTGCATAACGCTCAGCAGCTTCGGGGTTCTTTGCATTGTATTTGATAACTTTGGGCAGATACATTGCATTCGCAGCGCCGTGGATAATGTGGTCGCCGGAGAAAGCAGCACCGGTCTTGTGAGCCATCGAGTGAACGATACCCAACAGAGCATTGGTAAATGCCATACCAGCCAAGCACTGTGCATTGTGCATTGCATCACGAGCAACCATATCGCCGTCGAAAGACTTCTTCAGATTGTTGTGGATCATCTTGATTGCGTGCAAAGCCAGAGGATCGGTGTAATCGCAGTGCAGAGTGGAAACATAAGCCTCTACTGCATGGGTCATAGCATCCATACCGGTATGAGCGGTCAGTTTAGCAGGCATTTTTTCAGCCAGATCGGGGTCAACGATTGCAACATCGGGAGTGATGTTGAAGTCAGCCAAGGGGTATTTGATACCCTTGTCGTAGTCGGTGATAACTGCGAATGCAGTAACCTCGGTAGCGGTACCGGAGGTGGAGGGGATAGCGCAGAAATGAGCCTTTTGACGCAGTTCGGGGAAGCTGAACGGAGTGATCAACTGCTCGAAAGTGCATTCGGGATACTCGTAGAAAGCCCACATAGCTTTTGCCGCATCAATGGGAGAACCACCGCCGATGGCAACAATCCAATCGGGCTCGAAATCACGCATAGCCTGTGCGCCACGCATTACAGTGGTAACAGAGGGATCGGGCTCGACGCCTTCGAACAGCTGCACTTCCATGCCAGCCTCTTTCAGGTTTTCAACAACACGATCCAAGAAACCAAAGCGTTTCATGCTGCCGCCACCGGTAACAACGATCGCTTTCTTTCCTTTCAAAGTTTTCAAAACATCAATAGAGCCTTTACCATGGTACAGGTCACGGGGAAGAGTAAAACGCATAACAAACAGCCTCCAATTTCATTCCGCACAAAGGCGGTAAATTTTCTTAAATTTTACCGTTTTGGATGTTAAAACATTAACAACCTCAAACTAATTATTATAATACCATTTATTTTTTTGTTCGGGTAATGTATAATAGGAATAGCTTACATGAAAAAAATGAAATAATAACCAAAATATACAAATGTCAAGCTGCAAATTTGGTTATAAAGGAGATAATATGAATTTTCAACAGCTTAGATATGCAGTAGAAATAGAAAAAACCAACAGTATCACCGCCGCAGCAAAAAATCTTTATATGGGTCAGCCAAACCTGAGCAAAAGCATCAAAGAATTGGAAAACGAGCTGGGCACGGTGTTGTTCCATCGTACGGCAAAAGGAATGGAGCCGACCTCCAGCG
>CALWZD010000047.1 GCA_944385945.1 uncultured Anaerofilum sp.
AAACGGCAGAAAGAGTAGAGCAACCAGTTACAGAAAAGGGGAAGCAAGATGAAAGCACAGCTGGAAAACAAACGGCAGCAGGAAAAGCGCATCGTGCAGGAGATGATCGCATTGTACTGCGCCAAAAAGCACGGCACGAAAGGTAAGCTGTGTGCAGAATGTCAGACACTTCTGGACTATTCTCAACAACGGGCGCAGAAATGCCCTTTTATGGAAAACAAAACCTTTTGTTCGGCGTGTCCGGTACATTGCTATCGCTCGGATATGCGTAGTAAGATACGAGAGGTGATGAAGTTTTCGGGGCCAAGGATGCTGTTTCATCACCCTGTATTGGCACTGCGTCATGTAGCTGTTACGGTACAGCAAAAAATAAAAAATAAATCTACCTGAATTTCTATCATTTGCCGCAGCAGCGGTGAGAAAGGACAACAAAGATGAAACTTGTTTATGTTACACTCGGAATCATTTCGCTTGGTTTGGGCGTTTTAGGGGCGATTTTGCCACTGCTGCCTGCGTTCCCGTTCTTGCTGTTTGCGGCTTTTTGCTTTGGAAAAAGTTCCCAGCGGCTGCATAACTGGTTCATTGGCACAAAGCTGTATAAAAACAATCTGGAAAGCTACGTGCTTGGAAAGGGCATGACCCGTAAAACGAAAATTCGTATTATGGTCATCGTTACTTTAACGATGGCAGTTGGCTTTGCCATGATGCATCAGGTAGTCATCGGTCGTGCGGTGCTTGCGGTGGTGTGGCTGTTCCATCTGTACTATTTTATCTTCCGAGTCAAAACCATCAGCCAATAAATATCAGCCCAAAAACAGCTTTGCCTTGTATGCGATATGTGTACGATGCAAAGCTGTTTTTTGTTGTTTTTTAAAAGCTGATGGAGAACGTTTTGGCAAATCTGGCGGAAATGAAGTGTTTTGCTGTAAGAAAACAACTGTTTTTTGGATGAATCCACAATGAATTTTGTTGAAAAATATGCTATAATTATCCGCAAAGACGATAAAAAAGCAAGTGGCACGGGATGTGCCGATGAGAAGAAGTAATTTTTAAGAGGGGTGTATACCATGATACATTGCAGCAAAAGCGGAGCGTACTATGTCGATGGACAATGGGTGTTTGCCGATACAAGCGAGCAACAACAAGTACAGCAGGGAAACTTCGTTTTGGATAAGGAGCAGGGAAAGCAAAAGACCATCGCTTATTCGATTCTGAAAAAACACAATACAAGCGAGGATATGCAGCAGTTGCGTTTGAAATTTGACGCAATGGCAAGCCACGATATTACTTTTGTTGGCATCGTGCAAACCGCACGTGCATCGGGACTGGAAAAATTCCCGATTCCGTATGTGCTTACCAACTGTCATAACAGCTTGTGTGCGGTAGGCGGTACCATCAACGAGGACGACCATGTGTTCGGCTTGTCCGCAGCCCAAAAATATGGCGGAATCTACGTTCCTCCCCATATGGCAGTTATCCACCAGTATATGCGTGAGATGCAGGCAGGCTGCGGAAAGATGATTCTCGGTTCGGACAGTCACACCCGTTATGGCGCACTGGGCACCATGGCGGTCGGTGAAGGCGGTGGCGAACTGGTAAAACAACTGCTGTGCCGTACCTATGATATTGCCTATCCCGAGGTAGTGGCAGTTTCGCTGACAGGAAAACCGGCATTCGGCGTAGGCCCGCAGGACGTTGCACTGGCGATTATCGGAGCGGTGTTTGCAAACGGGTATGTGAAAAACAAGGTGATGGAGTTTGTGGGCGACGGTATCGCAAATCTGGATATGGAGTACCGCAACGGCATTGACGTTATGACCACCGAAACCACCTGTTTGTCCTCGATTTGGTGTACTGATGAGAAAACCAAACAGTATCTGAAACTGCACGGCAGAGAGGGCGATTATCAGCCGTTGGCACCCCAAAACGGCGCATACTACGATGGCGTAATAGAGGTAGACCTGTCCAAGGTGAAACCGATGATTGCACTGCCGATGCATCCCTCCAACGTATATTCCATCGAGGAGCTGAAAGCGAACCTCACCGATATTTTGCACATGACCGAAATGCAGTGTGTAGAACTTACCGGCAAAAAAGCACCGGCATTGGATTTGCAGAGCAAGGTGAAAAATGGCGAACTGTGGGTAGACCAAGGTGTCATTGCAGGCTGTGCAGGTGGTACCTATCCCAACATCAGCGAAGCAGCCCAGATTCTGAAAGGCGCAAGCTGCGGATGCGGCGAGTTTGCTTTGAGCGTTTATCCCTCCAGCCAGCCGGTCATGATGCAGCTGATGAAAACCGGCGCACTGGCTGATTTGATGGCAGCAGGTGCAACGGTTCGCACTGCATTCTGTGGTCCCTGCTTCGGTGCAGGCGATGTGCCGGCAAACGGCGCACTCAGTATCCGTCATACTACCCGTAACTTTCCCAGCCGTGAAGGCTCCAAGCCGTCGGCAGGACAGCTTGCAGCAGTGGCATTGATGGATGCCCGCAGCATTGCTGCGACCAGTAAAAACGGCGGTCGCTTGACCGCAGCGACCGAGTTGGAGGGCTATGAGCCGCACGTACCTGCGTATGAGTTCGACGACTCCAGCTACAAGAGCCGTATTTATGCCGGCTATGGTAAGCCCAACGCCGAGGCACAGCTGAAGTTTGGTCCCAATATCAAGGATTGGCCCGAGCAGATTCCGATGGCAGAGCATCTGCTGCTGAAAATCTCCAGCTTTATCACCGACCCTGTGACCACGACCGATGAATTGATCCCGTCGGGCGAAACAAGTTCGTTCCGTTCAAATCCGTTGGGTCTGGCAGAGTTTACCCTCAGCCGAAAAGACCCCGCTTATGTCGGACGTGCAAAAGCAGTGCAGCAGCTGGAAATGGCACGTCGACAGGGAGATGTGGATGAAATTGCAGTACAGATGGAAAAAATCCACACCATCGCAGGCTGTGAAAACGTAACATGGAACCATGTCAACTTGGTTTCTTCTATTTATGCCATCAAACCGGGCGACGGTTCTGCACGAGAGCAGGCAGCAAGCTGTCAGCGTGTACTGGGTGCAGGTGCAAACATCGTGCAAGAGTATGCGACCAAACGCTATCGCTCTAACCTCATCAACTGGGGTATGGTTCCGTTCCAATTGAAAGGCGAACCTGATTTTGGTTTGGAGGACTATATTTTTGTTCCCAACATCAAAAAAGCACTGGAAAGCAATTCTACCGACGACATCTGTGCCTATCTTCTGGCAGAGGACGGCGTAAAGCCTCTCACGCTTTACACCACCCCCCTTACAGCAGATGAACGCCAGATTTTGCTGGATGGTTGCCTCATCAATTATTATAAATCACATTGATTTTATCCCTACCCGACCGATTGCGTGATGCAGTCGGTCGGGTTCTTTTTTTGTGAAAAATCAAAATACAATGCCTGAAAACAAGAGCAAACGGTTCTAAATAAACCGATTTTTGCGTATCTCTTTTACAAAGCTGAGGAAACGGAAGTGAAAGAATGAAAGCATATCAACAGGCAGCGGCACAGATTCCGGGCGAACTAGGGCGAAGCCTGCGTTGTATTCCCGATTCGCTGGCACAGCAGGTATTGGAGATTCGGTTGCGGGCAGGGCTGCCTCCTGTGCTGACCTTGCGTGACAAACCACATATCCTGCAAACAGATGCCCCTACGGTTTTGCAAATGCAACAGCTTTTAGAGGCACTCTGCGGTTATTCGGTCTACTCTTGGCAGGAGAGCATTCGGCAGGGGTACATTACTTTGCAGGGAGGGCATCGTGTCGGCATTGGTGGAAAAATCGTTCAGGACAGCCAAAAAAGCATTGGGGTGTGTCCGGTACTGTCGTTGAATATCCGCATTGCCCGTGACAGTGTGTTCCCTTTATCGGCGCAAGTCAAACAACAACTGTTGAACGAGGACGGCTTAGTGGTGGCAGGCGCACCGGCAAGCGGAAAAACTACCTTTTTGAAGCAAGCGATCCAATATCTCAGCGAGATGGGGCAGAGAGTCTGCATCGTGGATGAACGCTGTGAATTGGGTTCAAAACGACTGCCACAGCACTGCGACCTGTTGCAAAATTGCAGCAAAGCAGAAGGGCTATTGTGGGCAGTGCGTGGGCTTTCGCCACAGGTGTTGATTTGTGATGAAATCGGCGCAGAGGAGGATGCACAGGCGGTATGCGTTGCAGCAAATGCAGGGGTACGATTGATCGTGAGTATGCATGGATGTACCAAACAGCAGCTTTTACGTCGTCCACCCTGCCGAAAGGTACTCGAAACCGGTGCATTTTCCAGTTTGCTGTTTTTAGGAAACGGAAATGCCTTGGGAAAAGTACAGGAGGTGCAGCAACTGTGAGTGGCTTTATCCATCTGATAGGTGCATTGTTGCTGGTTTTGGCAGGAGGTGCAGCAGGTGTGGCACAGGCAGTGAAATACCGCAGAAAAAGGCGGTTGTTGGAAGATTACCTGCGGTTGTTGGTCGTGTTTGAGGGCGGGATCTGCAGCAAACGGTTGTCGTTGCCCCTTTTGTGGGAACAACTGCTTTTGCAAAAAGAAAGCTTTTTTCTTCTTCCGCTCGTGCAGCAGCAAGGCGACATCAAGCAAACCATGCGTCGCTGTCTGTGCGAAAGTGAAACGGTGCGACGTTACCTCCAACAAGCCGACCGACGGTCGGTCAGGCAGTGGATCGAGGAATTGGGCAGCGGTACAGTGGAACAGGAGCAAAACCGCTTGCAATTTCTGCGCCAGCTGCTTGTGCAAAGCAAGGAACAGGCATTGGCAAACGAACGTCAGAATACAAAAGTGTCGCTGTCATTGGGCGTGTGTGCAGGACTGGCGGTTGCTGTTTTGACCCTTTGAAAGCAAAAGGGGGAGCTATGAAAGGAAAGGACAGAGAGCAGTATGGAGATCGATTTGGTGTTCAAAATTGCAGCGATCGGCATCATCGTTGCGGTGCTGAATCAGCTGTTGATTCGTTCGGGACGAGAAGAACAGGCGATGATGACGACACTGGCGGGTCTGATCGTTGTACTTACCATGATCGTGGGCGAGATCAGTCAGCTGTTCCAGCTCATCAAGCAGCTGTTTCAGCTGTAACTGCCTATGGAATGGATCAAACTTGTGGGGATGGTACTGGTAAGTGTGGTGCTGATTGCGGTACTCAAACAGTACAATCCGGTCTATGCCATTTTGGCTGCACTGGCTTGCTGTACCATTTTGTTTGTGTCGGCTATGGGGCAATTCGTTCCGCTTGTCGAGTATGTCAGCCAACTGGCGCAGCGCATTTCTACCACCGACATTTTACCGGTGTTGAAAGCGGTCGGTATCGTTTTGTTGGCGCAGATCGCAAGGGATGTATGCAAAGATGCAGGGCAAAACGCACTGGCAGGGCAGGTGGAACTGGCAGCAAGGGTTTTGGTGATGGTGGCAGCATTGCCGCTTTTTCAGCAGTTACTCGAGTTGATTTCCGGTCTGCTTGTGTAAAATTGGCAGTTTTGCTCGTGGTGGTCATAGGTCTGCTGTGCAGTACGGTACAGGCACAAGCAGCAGAGGAGTATTTGCCACAGGAACTTACAGAATACGCCGACATCGCTGCGTCGGTCACCGATTGGCTTGCACAAACACCGTTGCAGTTGCTGGGTGAAAGCTGGGAAAAATTTTCTTCGCTGAGTACCCAACCGTTGCAGCTTTTTTTGAAGATCTCGATTCTGCTGATCCTTGCCGGACTGATGACCAGCACCGGAGAAACAGGCGAAAAAACATTTTTGCCCTTGGTCGAGATGGTTTGCTTTTTGATGTGCGCATTGATCTGCATACAACCGGTGCAGCAAATCATCGAACAGACCCACGAGCAGATCTTGTATTGCAAAGGTGCTCTTATTGGGTTCACACCGGTTTTTTCAGGGCTTTTGGCAGGGGGTGGACAGCCGGCGTCGGCAGCAGTGTTCAGCGGATTTTTTTTATCCACTGCATTGCTGTTATCGGAGGTAGCAGCCGGTGTCGTGCTTCCGCTAATTAAAGTTTTGATGGCTTTGCATTCCGCAGCCGGAGTGAGTGGGGTGACGATGGCGGCGTCGGTAGCAAGATTGGTGCAAAAAAGCATCAAGTGGGGGCTTGGGCTGGTATCGACTATCTTTGGCACCTTTTTGGGACTGCAAAATTTTTTGGCAAATACGAGCGACTCTCTTTTGCTGAAAACCGGAAAATTTTTGATTGGCAGCAGTATCCCTATCGTGGGACAGGCGGTGTCAGGAACGATCACAGCGGTAAGTGCCGGTAT
Organism: uncultured Anaerofilum sp.; assembly: GCA_944385945.1. GTDB lineage: Bacteria > Bacillota > Clostridia > Oscillospirales > Ruminococcaceae > Anaerofilum. Next base: position 6,284 of record CALWZD010000047.1, read on the forward strand.
GAAAGCCGCACAGGGAACCGCCGGCGTTGGATTGTTGGCGGTATTGGCAATGTGCTTTGTGCCGGTTTTGGTGCAAAGTATGGCATATTGGGCGGCTTTTTCGGCAGCTGCTTCGATCGCAGCAGGACTGTCGCAGTCAAAATGCGCAGCACTTCTGAAAGCGGCTGCATCTTGCATCAGCCTGTGTGGGCTTACGCTGTTGTTTTACGGGTTGCCGATCGCAGTTTCGGTGGTGTGGATGATGTCATCGGGAGGCTAGGATGGAAAATATCAAAAGCTGGGCGATGCTTTTTTGCTCGATAAGCGTTATCTTGGGCATTTTGCAGATGGTTTTGCCACAAAAAGAGCAATCGACGGGAATAAAATTGGTGATGGGTCTATATATTGTAGTAACCATTCTTCAGCCGACCATCTCGATCGACTGGAATCTGCTTTTGACCCAACAACAGCCGGCAGTGGCAGCGGTGGCAGATACGACGGCGTTGGTGGAACGAAAGGCAGAACAGCAGCTGGCGCAGCAGCTTCAGCAAAAGCTAGACGAAGCACAGCTGCCTGTGAAGGTGGAGCAGGCAAAAATAAGCTATTCGCCCCAACAGTCATCAGCCGAGCTGGAATATCTGATGCTTTCCGGCACACAACGCCAGCAGGCACAGACGGTCGTAGCAGAGATGTTCGGCGAGGCGGTGACGGTGCAGTGGCTGGAATAAGGAGAGAAAACGATGAAGATCTTGCAGCAGAAAATCGAAGGGCTTTCGGGCAAATGGAAACAAAATCTGCCGATTTACTTGGGGCTTGCAGGAATACTGCTTATTTTCGCATCCTCGTTTTTTTCAACCGAATCGCCCCAACCGGTTGAAAACCAGACCCAGACGATGCAGGTAGAGCAATTAGAAAGCCAGCTCAAGACTTTGATCGGCAGTATCGAGGGGGTGGGGCAGGTGGAGGTGATGCTCACACTGGACACCGAAAGCGAACAGGTGTACGCCACCGACCAGACCACCGAGCAGACGCAGTCGGATCAAAGCAAGACCGCCCGTCAGCAATCCAGCCATGTGATTTTGGGCAGTGGTTCGCAGCAGCAGCCGCTTGTAGAAACGACCTATATGCCACAGGTCAGGGGCGTGGCAGTGGTTTGCGAAGGGGCAGAAGACATTACCGTCGTCAGCCGCATAACGAATGCCGTTTCGGTCGTATTAGACCTTCCGGCAAGTCGCATCTGCGTGACAAAAATGAAATAACGGAGGAATGGAGCATGACAGCAAACGCAAAAAGCAGACGTCAATTCACCTTGCTGACCTTAGTTGCAGCATTGGGTGTGGCGGTGTATCTGAACTGGGAGTACGCAAAAACCAATACCCTTTTGGACGACATGGAAACGGTGAGCGATGGGATCACGGTTTCGGCTACTGCCCCCGACGAGCAGACCGAAGAAACCGGCGTACTTACCGATCAGCTTTCCACCGCCGAGGAAGAAGGCAATAAAAATTACGGCGATGCACAGCTGGTGAGCGTAGGGCAGGCAAGCAGCACCGAATATTTTGAAGAAGCACGCCTTTCCCGCCAAAAAAGCCGTGACGAGGCACTTGACACCCTACAAAAAAGCCTGAAAGATGCTAACCTGACCGACGAGGAAAAGACAGAGCTTACCGCTCGGCTGTCCAGCATGGTCAACAGCATCGCTGTGGAAAGCGACATTGAAAATCTGGTCAAAGCAAAAGGCTTTGTAGATTGTGTTGCCTATTTGGACGACGGCAAGGTGAATGTCACCGTACAGACCCAAAGTGAGGGCTTGAGCAAAGAGCAGGTAGCGCAGATTCGTGATGCCGTACTTTCAAAATGTGATGTTCAGGCACAGGACATCACCGTGGTAGAGGTGAAATAAAAAATACCCCCTCATACAAGATGTCTGATGCTGCGCAAATGAACGCAGGAACAGGCATCTTTTTTTGTTTTTTGCGCTGTGTCTGTGAACGATATAGACGGATTTGTTAAAAATACGAAAACAAATTTTGATCGGTCAATAAAAATAGTTGTGAAAATGAGCAGAAAGTGATATAATAAGCGAAACGAATGGATGCGCCCAGGCGATACCCTTGTTCCCGGATGGGGCGCATCGGCTGCTGTGTGTTGCAAACAGCAGGATCGGTGATACTCCTATGGAATTTGAGATCATGGAGGGAAAACAATGGACATGATGAATACCAATCCCGTGGGCGGAAGTTTGCAGATCTCTACCGAGGTGCTTGCAAAAATCGCCAAACAGGCAGCATTGGAGATAAAAGGGGTGCAGGATGTTTGTGCCGGAAATACCGGTATGAAAAGCCTGATCGGAAAGGTAACCCCGCAACGGGCAGTGACCGTACAGATGGCAGATGGTGTAGCAGAGGTGACCGTATGCCTGATCGTAGAATATGGTAGCAAGATTCCGTCGCTGTGTGCGAAGGTACAGAAAAATGTGAAAAGTTCCATTCAGAACATGACGAATATCACAGTTTCGAATGTGAACATCGTGGTCTGCGGTGTGCTTTTGCCCCAGACCGAGCAAGCCTGAATGCTGATAAAAGCTGTCGGGTAAAGAGTAACGTTTTATCTTGCAGCCGCCTTTGCCATGGGGCGGCGGCTGCTTTTTTTGAGAGGTTGACATGAAAAGAAAAACTGCACGAGAGAACGCATTTTACGCTGCATTTTCTGCTACTTTTGGCGGAATGGATATTGCCGAAGTAATTGAGGATAGCCGTGAGCAGCAGGAAAATCCGGTGGACGAGTTTGGCGAAAGCTTGATTAAAGGTTATTTCGACCATGCACAGGAGATCGACCGCTTGATCGAAGAACATCTGAAAGGCTGGACGATGGAGCGTTTGCCCCGTGTTTCGCTGACGGCATTGCGCTTGGCTTTAAGCGAGTTGCTGTACCTGCCCGAGAGTGTGCCGAGCGTTGTCATCAATGAAGCAGTAGAGCTGACCAAACGTTTCGGCGCAGAGGAAGATTATCAGTTCGTAAACGGTGTTCTGGGCGTCATCGTACGTGAAAAGGGGCTGTCTGGCGAAGCGGGTGCTACGGCTTCGCAGCAGGAATAACCATGTTTACGCTGGGCATAGATACAAGCAATTACGCAACCTCTTTGGCGGTATTTGATACCGATGCCGAAGGGGTTGTTTGTGATGTAAAAAAATTTCTTCCCGTCACAAAAGGGCAGCTTGGCTTGCGTCAAAGCGAAGCCCTTTTTCATCATACGGCTGCATTGCCGCAACTGTTGCAGGAACTTGGGCAAAAGGTAGATTTGACTAAGATTCAGGCGGTCGGTGTTTCCGAAAAACCACGTCCCGTAGAGGGGTCGTATATGCCCTGCTTTTTAGCAGGTGTTTTGGCTGCACAGGCGTTTGCGCTGTCTAAGGGGATTCCGGTCATAAAAACGACCCATCAGCAGGGGCATATCGCAGCTGCTCTGTATGCAACGAAAAATCCCGAACTGTTACACCAAAAAGTGTTGGTGTTCCATATTTCGGGCGGTACGACAGACCTGCTTTTATGCGAAAATTTGCAGGTGCTTGAAACGATCGGCACGAGTACGGATTTGTATGCCGGACAGGCAGTCGATCGGGTAGGCGTCAAGCTGGGGTACGATTTTCCGGCAGGCGTACAGGTATCGGCAAAAGCAGCAGAATGCACAGAGAAGGTCGCAGCTGCCAAGGTGAGCGTCAAGGGGACGAATTGCAGCCTGTCAGGCTTGGAAAACCAGTGCGAGCGTCTGCTAAAAGAGGGAAAATCGGAGGCATACGTCTGCAAATTCTGCCTTTTGGCGATCGCAAAAACGATTTTGAAGATGATTTCTGCTGCCCACGAACAATATCCGGGACTTCCCGTTGTTTGTGCCGGCGGTGTGATGAGCAGTGACATCATTCGCAACCGTGTGCAGCAAACGCTGCCCGAAGTGTATTTTGTAGACGGAAAATTCTCCAGCGATAATGCGGTCGGTACAGCTTTTATCGCAGCGCAGAGGGTGGAAACATGGCAGAAATAATCAGTGTTACCCATTTGAACCGATATGTAAAAAATCTTTTGGAACGAGATGTCGTTCTGGATGGGCTTGCGGTTCGGGGCGAGATTTCCGGTTTTGTCAATCATTACAAAAGCGGCCACTATTATTTTTCACTGCGAGATGAACAATGTGCCGTGAAAGCGGTCATGTTCAGCCGAGATGCAAGACGTGTGCCGTTCATGCCGGAAAACGGAATGAAAGTGATTTTGCGTGGACGGGTATCGCTGTTTGAACGGGACGGAAGCTTCCAGTTGTACGTGGAAGAAATGATTCCCGACGGTGGTATGGGTGCAATGCAGTTGGCATTGGAACAACTGAAAGCCAAGCTGGCACAACAAGGCTTATTCGATGCAGCCCATAAAAAGCCGATCCCGACCGAGCCACGCTGCATCGGCGTGGTAACGTCAGCTACCGGTGCAGCTTTGCAGGATGTTCGCAATGTACTCAGCCGTCGCTGGCCTGTCGCAAAAATTTTGCTTTCTCCTGCCACAGTGCAAGGACAGCTTGCTGCAAAAGAAATTCCACAGGCGATTCGCCTATTGGAGCAGGACGGCAGGGCAGAGGTCATCATCGTGGCACGTGGCGGAGGCAGTAAGGAAGACTTGTGGGTGTTCAATGATGAAGCCATTGCACGAGCTGCGTATGCCTGCAAGATACCGCTTGTTTCAGCGGTAGGGCATGAGATAGATACCTGTATTTTGGATTTGGTGGCAGACCTGCGAGCCCCCACTCCGTCGGCAGCAGCAGAACTGTGTACCCCCGACCGAACTCAAATTATGCGAAAAATACAGGTTTTGCAGGAAAATATTCAAAATTCTATGCAGAACCGAATGGATTTGTGGTATACTGCTTATAACAGACTTTGTGGGCAGATGCAAGCCCGTCAGCCAAAGCATCAGATCGACCAAAGAAAACAACAGCTGGAACAATACGAAAAACGATTGCAACAAATGACACAAGCAAAGCTGAACGCACAACAGCAGCGGCTTCAGGCAGCAGCGTCGCTGTGTGCAGGGCTGAATCCGTACCAAGTGCTTGCACGAGGATATGCGATGTTGCAGACCGAGCAGAGGGAAGTCGTTCCGGCAAGCCAGCCGATTTTGCCCCAGAGCAAAATCATCGTGAGCCGTGCAACCGAAGAATTGCACTGCGTTGTACAGACAGTAACTGCCAAGAAAGGAATTTCGGAATGAAAAAGCCAAAAACATACGAGGAGGCAATTACACAGCTGGAAGAAATTCTGGATAAAATTGCAGATCAGGCAACACCGCTGGAAGAAACGCTTAAGTTGTATGCACAGGCTGCCACTTTGATGGATGTTTGCAGCCAAAAGCTTCGCAATGCAGAACTTGAAATGGAGCAGATCCAGCAAAAAATCAGTCAAACACAAGCGATGGATTTAACACAGGAAGGGCAGTGAGCAAGATGGAATATCAGGCAGAGTATCAGGGATATTTAAATCGCATCGAGGCGATATTACAGCAGCTTTGTGAACAGTTTTTGCCCGAAAGCAGCGAGGTATGCCGTGCAGCACGGTACAGCTTGCTGAGCGGTGGAAAACGGGTACGTGCAGTGCTGGTTTTGACGACCTGCGAGTTGCTGGGCGGTGATGCAAAAGCAGCCGAATGGTTTGCAGGTGCGGTCGAAATGGTACATTGCTACTCGCTTATCCACGATGATCTGCCCTGTATGGACGATGACGATTTCCGTCGTGGAAAACCGTCTTGCCATAAAGCTTTTTCGGAGGCGACGGCACTTCTGGCTGGGGATGCTCTGCTGACAGCCGCATTTCAGGTACTTGCAAACGCACCGACAGACGGCGATATGATCGCAAAAGCGGTGAAAGAACTGTCGACCGCAGCAGGTGCAAACGGAATGATTTTTGGACAAGAGCTTGACCTGTACCACGAAACAGTTCCTGCTTCGGCAGGGCAGTTGCTTCAGATCCATCGCAATAAAACCGGCGCACTCATCAATGCAGCGGTGCAGTTGGGAGCAGTTTCTGCACGGGCAGAAGTTCGCACCAAGGATATTCTGCGTCAATATGCGTACGATGTGGGATTGGTGTTCCAAATCGTAGACGATGTGTTGGATGTTACCTCGACCACCGATACCCTCGGAAAGCCTGTTGGCAGTGATGAAGAAAATAATAAAACAACGTTTGTTCGTTTGTATGGCGTTGAGGGTGCGTTGCAGCACGCACAGACCATCAACCAGCGTGCTTGTGCCATTTTAGGTGAAAATTTTGCCGAAAAATCGGCGTTTTTGGAGGAGTTTGCAGCACGGCTGCTGGTTCGAAAACATTAAGGAAGAAGGAAAAAACGGTGAACTTTTACAGATACTTGTTAGAGCAAAATCCGGTTTTAACGATCTCACTCACAGGGTGGTTTGCAGCGCAGATCTCCAAAACGATCATCAACTGCCTGCTGATGAAAAAATTCGACGCAGAACGTTTGTGGGGAGCCGGCGGAATGCCCAGTTCTCACTCGGCACTGGTTTGCTCGATGGTCATCGCAACAGGAAAAGAAATGGGGACTCGTTCGCCTTTATTTGCCATTGCGTTCGTTTTGGCGGTGATCGTGATGTACGATGCTATGGGTGTGCGTCGTGCAGCGGGTGAGCAGGCGAAAGTTCTAAACCAAATGCTGTTCGATTGGATGGACCATAATAAGCAGATTTTCCAGAATGCAGGACAGAATAAACAGCTGAAAGAAATGCTGGGACATACCCCCATCGAGGTACTGTCGGGTGCTGTACTGGGGATGCTGATCGGTTTTTTGATTCCGGTCGTATAACGGGACTTTTTTAAGATTTATCAAAACATTTGAAAAAATCAAACGAAATAGAAGATTCTTTGCACAACAGGTAACGAATCCCAAAGTTGAAAAATGCCGATAGCGTTCATGTGCTATGGCGGTCGGCAGTGTATGGTTTGTATGTCGGATCGGCGAACAAACTGTGCCATCTACGCTAGACATGATTTGATGCAAAAAGTCTATGACGGAGATTATCCCAAACTTTCGGGTTTATAGGAGGAATTTTTTATGGCATTCCCATTGTTGTCCAAAATTTGTGGACCACAGGATCTAAAGGAATTGTCTTCGCAGCAGATGCCGGCATTGTGTCGGGAGATTCGCGAATTTTTAATAAAAAATGTATCACAAACCGGAGGGCATCTGTCCTCAAATTTAGGCACCATCGAACTGACGGTCGCTTTGCATCGGGTGTTCGAATCACCACAGGATCGGTTTGTGTTCGATGTGGGGCATCAGTGCTACACCCATAAATTGCTCACCGGACGTCAAGCGGGCTTTTCGAAGCTGAGAAAATTGGAAGGCATCTCAGGTTTTCCTTGTCCGGCGGAAAGTGAACACGATTGTTTTATCGCCGGACATGGCAATACTGCGCTCTCGGCAGCGATCGGCATTGCACAGGCAAAGCGGGTGAAAGGGGAGCAGGGCAAAGCCATCGCCATCATAGGGGATGGTGCGTTCACCGGCGGTATGGTCTACGAGGGAATGAATAATATCCAGCAGCTAAAAAATCTGGTGGTCATCCTCAACGACAATAAAATGTCCATTTCCAAAAATGTCGGCTCGGTAGCGAATTATCTCACAAGATTGCGTACCGATCCCCAGTATTTTAAAGCAAAAGCAGAGGTTGAAAATGCCCTGAATCGTGTGCCGTTTGTTGGCGGTTCGATGGTGTCGGGCATCCAAAAAGGGAAAAGACTCATTCGCCGTGCTATCTATAATTCTACCATGTTCGAAAATATGGGCTTTCAATATGTGGGACCGGTCGATGGGCATGATGTGACCGCACTGGAAGACCTTTTTGTGAATCTTCAAAACCAGACAGCACCGTTGTTTATCCATGTGGTCACACAAAAAGGAAAGGGATTTGAACCAGCCGAACAAAATCCCGGTGCATTCCACGGCGTGTCGGCGTTCGATGTTAACAGCGTCCCCGACCCTGAAGTAGCACCCGAAGGCTCGTTTTCCACTGTTTACGGAGAAAAGTTGGAAAAACTGGGGCAGACCCGCTCCAACTTGTGCGCTATTACAGCGGCGATGAAATACGGTACAGGGCTGCAGTTTTTCTACCGTGCTTTTCCGGAGCGCTTTTTTGACGTGGGCATGGCGGAACAACACGCAGTCACTTTTGCTGCGGGTTTGGCACGGGAGGGACTATTGCCGGTGGTGTCGATCTACTCGACCTTTTTGCAGCGTTCCTACGACCAGTTGATCCATGATGTGGTGCTGCAACAGCTCAACGTTCTGTTTGCGGTCGATCGAGCAGGTTTGGTTCCGGCAGACGGAGAAACCCATCAGGGCATCTACGACCCAGCCTATTTCAGCCAAATGCAGGGGATGCAGGTGGTGTCTCCCAGCAACTTCGCCGAGTTGGAGTAC
>CALWZD010000048.1 GCA_944385945.1 uncultured Anaerofilum sp.
ACAAGAGAAACCACACGGATTTCACTGCAAAGCTTGGACGATGTATGCGAACGTTCGGACGCACGGATGTTTGTTTGCGTTTAGTTTTAATGGAATCTTTGAAGAAAAATGGAGGAAATTCAAAATGACTAAAGTTGATTTGATTGCAAAGGTAGCAGAAGATGCAGGCTTGACCAAAAAAGACGCAGAAAAAGCAGTAAACGCTGTTCTGGAAACCATCACCAACGCTTTGGCAGAGGGCGATAAAGTGGCTCTGGTTGGCTTCGGTACTTTCGAGGCTCGTGAGCGTGCAGCTCGTGTTTGCCGTGATCCTCGCACCGGTAACGAGATCCCTGTTCCTGCAACCACCGTTCCTGCATTTAAAGCTGGTAAGGCTTTGAAAGATGCACTGGTAAAATAAAAGCCGTTTTGATGATAAGGGCAGCGAACTTGTTTCAAGTGCGCTTGCCCTTTGTTTTATATCTGCAAATTTTGTTATAAGGAGAAGAAAAAATGCGTGTTGACAAATATTTGAAAGTAAGCCGTCTGATCAAACGCCGCACAGTCGCAAACGAAGTAGCAGATGCAGGGCGCATCGTGGTAAACGGAAAACAGGTCAAAGCCAGCTACTCGGTCAAAATCGGCGACGAGATCGAGATCACGTTCGGCAATAAGCCGGTAAAAGTGAAAGTGCTTTCTATCGAAGCAGCACCCGGAAAAGACGTTGCTCGTGAAATGTACGAAGTGATCGAAGGATAAGCTTTCGCATTGTGATGACAGTGGGATGCAGAGTTCTAGTTGAAAGCGATGACGCATACACTGGTCACAAAGGAGAGTGAGGGCGGTGCAGCAGAATCAACAGACCACTTTGGCAACGAACCATCATATCATTTTAAAATCCCGAAAAGAACTGACAGCCAGCGGAGTAAAAAGTGTCGTCAGCTACGATGACCATACCGTGGTACTGGAAACACAGCAAGGAACGTTGCAAATTGGTGGCGAACAGCTTTCGGTCAGCGAGTTTTCGGCGCAAAGCGGTGAGGTGGAGATAACGGGCAAGGTAGAATATTTGCAGTATAGCGACCCCAAAGAACGCAAAAAAGGGTTGCTGGGAAGGTTGATGCGCTGATGCCTACTGCCGTGATGCTTTCGCAAAGCGCAGCCGATCTTTTGTGCTGTTTAGGGCTGGGATTAGCTTTGGCAGCAGTGTATGATGCCATTGTATGTATACTGGGCAAAACAAAGTTGGTAGTGTTGCTGTTGGACATCGCTGTTTTTTCCTTTGCAGGCATATTGGTATGCAGTTATGCGGCAGCCCGCAGCTATGCCGGTGTGGTGCGGTGGTACCATTTATTGGGGATGTTGATAGGGCAGTGGGCGTATTATCATGCCTTTTGTGCGGTCACCCAGCGTATTCATTCAGCATTGCTGCTGTGTGCGATCGCTCCGCTAAAATGGAGCTATCGTAGAATCTTCTACCCCGCCTTTCGGGCGATCGTCTATCGCATGGAAGCTGTGTGGTGCAAGCGAAAAGAAAAGCAAAAAAAGAAACAGAAAAATGAATCAAAACAGTTGCAAACGTCCGCAAAAATGTTGTATAATTCAAGGTAAGATATTTTCTGCTTTTTGGCTTTTATAAAAATGAGGACAGAACAATGGAGCAAAGAGGAAAGAAAAAACGGTTCTCTGTTTCAAAATTGATTTTTTGGGGCGTACTTGTGGTCATGCTCGGCTCTATGATGGTTTCGTTTATCCAAAATCAGGTCGAAATCTCCAGTAAAAAACAAGAGCTGGAGGCTGTACAGGAACAGTTGGAAGCCCAACTGGCACAAAATACAGAGCTTACGAGAATTTTGGAAGAAGGAACAGAGCAGGAAATCATCGAGCGGATCGCACGGGATCAGCTGGGCTATGCAAAACCCGGCGAGCGTGTGTTTGTGGATACAAGTGGCAAATAACAGGGCAGGCAGTTGCAAATGCTGCACCTGTATTTGAAAATATTATCATTATCAACAGGGCGTACGGAAAGAGGGCTGATTTCAACCTTGCTTGTCGTTGCCCTGAACATTCGGCAAAGGAGTTTTTCCGTTACATGGAGTTAGAGGTAGGAAGCATCGTTGAAGGAAAAGTAACAGGCGTAAAAAGCTTTGGAGCTTTTGTAGAACTGCCGGGGGGCAAAACCGGTATGGTACACATTTCGGAAGTATCCAATGAGTACATTCAGGAATTGTCTACCGTGCTGAGCGAGGGCCAGGAAGTTAAGGTGAAGGTGATGAACATCGCACCTGATGGAAAGATCGCCCTTTCGATCAAACGCACGATCGAACGCCCTGCACGCACACCCCGTAATGACAGCGGTCGTGTATGGCAGCCACGCAGAGCAGAGCAGCCCACAGAGATGAGCTTTGAAGACATGATGGCAAAGTTCAAGACCCAAAGTGAGGAGAAGATTTCGGATTTGAAGCGTGTTACCGAAGCCCGTCGTGGTGGTGGGTATTCCCGCAGAAGATGATGATAGGAAAGGCAGCTTGCAAGGGCAGGTTGCCTTTTTGGTTTTTGTTATCCCTCAAAAATGCAGGCATATTTCCAAATACAAGTCGAAGTTTGAAAGAATATTCAAAAAAGTTGAAAAAAGTGTTGACAACATTCAAAAACTGTGATAAAATATATCCTGTCAGTTGGCCCGGTAGTTCAGTTGGTTAGAACGCTAGCCTGTCACGCTAGAGGTCGTGGGTTCGAGCCCCATCCGGGTCGCCAACTTTGCCTCTGTAGCTCAGTCGGTAGAGCAGGGGACTGAAAATCCCCGTGTCGTTGGTTCGATTCCGACCGGAGGCACCATAAAAGCACTGTGATTATTCACGGTGCTTTTT
>CALWZD010000049.1 GCA_944385945.1 uncultured Anaerofilum sp.
AAACCCCACCTTTTGAAAAAGGTGGACGAAAACTTTCACTGCAAAGGGCAGGTCAAAATTGACCTGCCCTTTGCGTATGTTACATAAAATTGCGAAAGCAAGCGGTGGGTATCGGACGCATCAAGCGCACGGTGTGCAAAAAGATGCTTACCGATACCCGTGGCTTGTTTTGATACCGTTGTTTGATTTTCTCTGATTGCTTGCGCAGGGGATAGGAAGATGGTATAGTTTATAGCAGAGAAAGGCGGAGAAGATATGACGGTTTTGGTAATAGATGGACAAGGCGGCGGTTTGGGAAAGCAGATTGTGGCGGAACTAAGGCAACGCTGCGACCAAGCGGAAGTGATTGCAGTGGGGACAAATGCGATGGCAACAGCGGCAATGTTGAAAGCCGGTGCTACACAGGCAGCGACCGGTGAAAATGCGGTAGTGGTGTGCAGCCGAAAAGCGGATATTATTGTGGGGCCCATTGGAATCGTGATTGCCGATGCATTATTGGGAGAGATTACGCCCACGATGGCAACGGCAGTGGGGCAAAGCCGTGCGAAGCGGGTGTTGATTCCGGTAAATCATTGCGACAATCTGGTGGTAGGGGTAGCTGAGCAGCCGACCGGAAAGCTGGTACAGGCAGCGGCAGACCAGATATTGCGGTTAATGGACTAAAAACGGTCAAGTTTTCCACAAGTTTTTGAAAAAATGTTGAAAAACAAGCGAGGGATAAAAGATGGAACTGGAGCAAAAACTGACGCAACAAATGCAGCAAGCAGCGCAAAAAGCAAAGCTGGAATGTGGAGTGAATACAGTACAGCTGGAAAAAGAACTACAAACAAAAGGTGCTGTGACGATGATGCAGCAGCTGTGCAAACGGGGAATGGTGTCGGCAGTATTTGATGGGCTAAGCCAAAAAAAGCGGTTGGAACTTTCGCCCGAGGCGATTGCAAGCAAAGGGGAATTTGCCATGCTGTTCACCGATGCCGAGGCGGATTGGTTTTTTCAGGTGCTGTGTCAGGAAGGATACTTTTAACAAAAATCGGACGGTCTGCTTTTGCAGACCGTCCGATTTTTTAGAGTGTTTTGAAAAGCTTTTAAGCGGAGGGAGTCGTTTTGCGGGGCAGAAGTGGGGTTTTCGTCAGAAGGATACCGGCGGTAAGGGCGGTGAAAGGGGCGACCGTCACAAGACCGAACGAGCCGATGATGGTTTGGATAAGTTCGGCAGCAACGTGTTTGTAGTTGAGCATAAAATCCACAGGGGTACCTTGTGCCATAAACACCATCATCAACGCAACGTATCCGCCCGAATAAGCAAACAGCAAAGTGGTGGTCATGGTACCCATGGCGTTACGTCCAACGTTCATACCCGAGCGCACTGCTTCACGCCAGCTAAGGTCGGGGCGTTTTTCCACTACTTCATGGATGGCAGAGGTGATGTCGACGCTCAAGTCCATTACAGCACCCGATGCACCGATAAAAGTAGATGCCATAAAAATACGGGTCAAATTCAGGTCTTGAAAGCCGGAATAGAGCAGGCTTTCGGAGTACGCCATGACAGCACCGTGGATTTTGAACAGGTCGGTGAACAGGATGCCAAGCACACAGGTGACTAAAATGCCCAAAAACGAGCCGGACACCGCAGCGGCACACCGACGGTCGAAGCCGTAGACCAGTGCGATAATTAAAACGGTGAGGAACAGGGTGATGGCAAGCCCGACCCAGATGGGATTATAACCTTTGAGATACATGGGAACCAAAACTTTCCACAGAGTAAGTACGGTCACGGCAAAAGATGCCAATGCCCGCACGCCTGTTCCGCCGGCAAACAGGATAAGCAACAAGGCAAAAGCGGCTGCCATGACAGCTTCCCAGCCAAGGCGGTCGTGATCGCTCATCACCACGTTGGTGACGGTGTCGCCGTTGTAGCTTACTACCACTAAAGCGGTGTCGCCTGCTTCGAATACTTTATCCTGCTCGAGCGAGCCGTTCAGCATATTGATACCGGTTGCGATCTCGCCGTCGAATCTGCCGCCTTCCAGCCGTAAAGTGCAGCGTTGCTCGCCCGAACGGACAAGACCGGTGTCGATGATAGCAGAATCGTTTGTTTCCAGTACGGTAGCCGAGCAGCGTTCCGCCTCTTGGTACAAAGCGGCATCTTCGAAGCCGGTGGGAATAAGCAGCAGGATAAAAATGGCAACCAAACACACCAGCACAGGTGCGTGGTAACGGAATGAGCGAAAACGAAAGAAATTCATCTGGAAAACTCCTTGCTTTGAATAGGCAAAACTCCCACCCCGTAGGATGGGAGCTTGCCCTGGTATGAGAATGTAGAAGAAGGCTTATGCAATGCCCAGCAGGTCGGCAAGCTTGTTGTAGATGTCGGTGTTGTCGTAGTAACCGACAAAGGTTTCGCTGCCAACGCCATCGGCAAGAACTTCAACAGGCAGACCGGTGTGGCTGTAAGAGGTGAAGCTTACGCCTGCTTTGTTGTTGATGATGTGGGTCAGGGTAACGGTGAGAGGCTCGTAACCGCCGTATAGAACGTACTCTTGCTGTTCGTACTCACTGGTAGCAGTGCCGTTGATGCTCTTTTCGTAAGCAGCTTTCAGGGTGTCCAGTTCGTAGTCGGTCAAAACCAGCTTGTCGTCTGCGTCGCCACTTACTTTCAAGCCAAACAGCTCGGTCACGTCGGTCATCACCTCGTCAAAAGAGGTTTTGTTCTCTTTGTAAGCAGAAACATAGTCTGCGTCGAATTTTGCGTAGGAGATTTTCTGGCTCTCCAGCAGGTCGAGATAGGTGTCGTAGTCGGTGCCGGCAAAGCCGATGGTCAAACCGCCGGTTTCGTGGTCGCCAGTGACCAGAATCAAAGTTTCGTCGGGATGCTCGTTTGCAAAGTCGATAGCGACTTGAACAGCGTCAGCCAGAGCAACGGTGTCCTGAATGGAGGAAGCGGCGTCGTTAGCGTGGCAAGCCCAGTCGATCTTACCGCCTTCACACATCATAAAGAAGCCGTTGTCGTTGTCCAGAACTTCGATGCCCTTTTCAACGTAATCTGCCAGCGAAAGCATATCGTCGGTGCGGTCGATCTCAAAGGTCATACCGCTGTCGGCAGCAATGTTTTCGTCCACAATGAACACTTTTTCGTTTTCTGCGGTGATTGCCTCAACTTCTGCTTTGGTGTCTGCCAAGGTGTAGCCTGCTTCCTCTACCAGAGTGTACAGGTTTTCCTGATCGCCTTCGGGGCCGTCGGGCTGACCGAAACCGGAGCTTGCGAAGTAGTCGAAGCCGGACTCCAGCAGATCCAGACCGATCTCGTAGTAGTCGTTACGGCTTGCCTGATGTGCATAGAATGCAGCAGGGGTAGCGTGGTTGATAGTAACAGAAGAAAGGATGCCGATCTTCCAATCTTTCTGGGCTTTGAGCTGCTCGGCGATGGTTTCGTACTCGGTGGTAGCGGTTTCGTCAACACCGATCATGCCCGAGTAGGTCTTTTTACCGGTAGCGATGGAAGTAGCGGTGGAAGCGGAGACGGGGCAGAAGCTGTTGGAGTCGTAAGTAACAGCCGAACCGACTGCTTCGAAGTTCATGAAGTTGAGGTACTGCGGGCCGTCCAGAATGGCACCCTGATTGTCGTCCAAGCTGGGCTGTGCCTGATAGTAGTCTTCCTCGTTCAAAGCACCCAGATAGTCTGCGGTAGATTGGATCTGGGGATAGCTCATGCCGTCGCCGATGAACAGGAATACGTATTTGGGAGCAGTTGCGGTCGATCCCGAGGTGGTTTTGGTAGCGGTGTTCACAGCTTGCACAGCGGTCTGTTCAGCCGAAGTTGCCTGCGAAGAACTGCTTTGCACAGCACAACCTGCTGCGGTAGAAAATAGCATACCGGTCGCACATGCCAATGCCAATGTTTGTTTTCTCATATCGTTCTCTCCTTATTATCCCGGACAGACGAACCCGATGTTCGCCCGTCGTATGTGCATAGTATAGCAAATGCAACGTAAAGTCCATTACCAGATGTTTGTAAAGATTGCCAATAAAAATGCAAAGTTTTTGTAAGAAAAAACGAATCGAGAGTGCAGTGAATTGAAGCAGTTGCCGATTTTTGCTAAAATGGACACAAAAATGCAGAGTGCGGAGGAAAAAATGCAGGTTTTGATTCTTATTTTTATGGGGTTTGCGCTGTTGGGCGCACTGGACATGGTTTTGGGGCAAAAGTTGGGGCTTGGGCAGCAGTTTGCGAACGGATTGGATGCCATGGGCAAGCTGTGCTTTTCGATGTGTGGCATTTATTGCGGTGCAACGGCGGTGGGGCAGTTGCTCGCACAAGTGATGCCACAGGAAAGTGGTTTCGATCTGCCGTTAGTGGCGAGTATGTTGCTTGCCCCTGATATGGGAGGTTGGGCAGTGGCAAAACAGATGGCGCAAACACCGCAGCAGGCGTGGTTTTCGGGCGTGTTAGTGGCGTCGACGCTGGGGTGTTTGATCAGTTTTGTGCTGCCGGTGTCACTGGGCGGATTGCCACAGCATCAGCATACAGGATATTTGCAAGGTGTGTCTAAAGGGGTGGCACCCTTGCCGGTGGCTTTGGCTGTGGGCGGTCTGGTGTGTGGTGTACCGTGGCAGCAGCTGGTTTGGAAATTGGTGCCGATTACCGTGTTGTGTGTTGGATTGGTAGCAGTGCTGCAGTTTGCTCCGTCTGCCGGATTGGTGGTGCTGAAAGGGTTCGGCTTGTTGATGCAGCTGCTGGGCGGAGTGCTGTTTTGCCTGTTGGCAGCAGGGCAGTTTGTACCACAGTTGCAGGTGTTTGAGCAGGCGCTGTTTTTGGAGTCGTTGTCGGTGGTGTTCAATATTACGATCATTGTATGTGGGGCATTGATCGTAAGTGGGCTGCTGCTGCGGTTTGCCAGCCGTGGCATCCAGCGGGCAGCGCAGGGGCTGCGGATAAATGAGTATGCTGTGGCAGGGCTGCTTGCCAGTTTGATCTCGTCGGTGTCGATGCTGCCCATGTACGAGCGTATGGACGAACGGGGCAGGCAGATGAATGCAGCTTTTAGCGTTGCAGGGGCATTTATTTTGGGCGGGCAGATGGCATTTGTGGCAGGTACGGCACCGTCACAGGCGTTGACGGCATTTTTTGTGTGTAAATTGCTGGGCGGCGTGTTGGCGGTGATATTGGTGCGCAGCAGTAAAGTTGGGCAAATTTCCAATGATTGTTAAAACATTGTCAATCATGTACAAAATCTTGGCTTTTCCCCACAAACGTTTGGCAGTTTTTGCATATTGTTAAAACATTAACAGATGTGGTACAATATCAACCATAGGATGCCTCGCAGCAAACTGCAAGGCGGCAATCTGGACACACCGATTGTTACAACCGCAATCGCCTATTTCATTTACTAACAGGAGGATGAACAATGGCAGAAAAAAAAGTAAAGGTTGAGACCGTTACCCCCGACGCAGGTGCGATGATCGACACTTTGGTGGGCAAGGCTCAAAAAGCATTGAAAGATTTCTTGGCTCTGGATCAGGAGCAGATCGACCACATCGTACACGAGATGGCTTTGGCTGGCTTGGATCAGCATCAGGAGCTGGCACGTATGGCTGTGGAAGAAACCGGTCGTGGTGTATACGAAGATAAGGTCATCAAAAATATGTTTGCCACCGAGTATATCTGGCACAACATCAAGAAAGAAAAGACCGTTGGTGTTCTCGACGAGAACGAGATGGAGGGCTATGTAGAGGTTGCAGAGCCTGTTGGTGTTATCTGTGGTGTTACCCCCACTACCAACCCCACCTCCACCACCATGTTCAAAAGCTTGATCGCTGTAAAGACCCGCAACCCCATCGTGTTTGCGTTCCATCCCTCTGCACAGAAATGTTCTGCTGAGGCTGCCCGCATCGTTTACGAGGCTGCTGTTAAGGCTGGCGCACCCGAGAACTGCATCCAGTGGATCGAGCATCCTTCCATCGAGGCTACTCAGAAGCTGATGGCTCATCCCGGTGTTGCTACCATTCTGGCTACCGGGGGCCCCGGCATGGTTCAGTCCGCTTACAGCTGCGGCAAGCCTGCTTTGGGTGTAGGCCCCGGTAACGTTCCCTGCTATATCGACAAAACCGCAGACATCCATCGTGCTTGCACCGATTTGATGATGTCCAAAACCTTCGACAACGGTATGATTTGTGCTTCCGAGCAGGCTGCTATCGTTGACAAAGAGGTTGCAAAAGAGTTCGAAACCTACATGAAGGAGAACGGCTGCTACTTCCTGAACCAAGAGGAAACCGATGCCCTGACCAAATTCATGTTCCCCGATCCCACCAAGGGCGTTTACGGTCCTCTGGTTGGTAAGAGCGCACACTGGATCGCAGAGCAGGCTGGCATCAAGGTTCCCGAAAAGACCAAGATCCTCATCGCACGTCTGCCCGAGCCTTCCGAGCAGTACCCCCTGTCCAAAGAGAAGCTCAGCCCCGTTTTGGCTTACTTCGTATGTGACAGCCAAGAGCAAGGCTTTGCTTATGCAAACAAAATGCTGGAACTGGGCGGTCTGGGCCACTCGGCTGTTATCCACACCGGCAACATGGAAACCGCTGACGCTTACGGCGTAGCAATGCGTGTTGGTCGTATCATCGTAAACAGCCCCTCCTCGCAGGGTGCGATCGGTGACATCTACAACACCAACACCCCGTCCCTGACTCTGGGCTGTGGCAGCTACGGCAAAAACTCTGTTTCTCAGAACGTTACTACCGTAAACCTCATCAACAAAAAACGTGTTGCAAAACGGAGAGTGAATATGCAGTGGTTTAAAGTTCCCCCCAAGATCTACTTCGAAGAAGATTCCATCCAGTATCTGGAGAAAATGGAAGACATCTCCCGTGCATTTATCGTAACCGACCCTGTAATGGTAAAACTGGGCAACGTAGACAAGGTTCTGTACTACTTGCGCAAACGTGCACAGTACTGCCACAGCGAGATCTACTCCGACGTTGAGAGCGATCCTTCGGTAGAGTGCATCATGCGTGGTGTTGACGCAATGCGTGCATTCCAGCCCGACGTTATCATCGCAATCGGCGGTGGTTCTGCAATCGACGCTGCAAAAGGTATGTGGCTGTTCTACGAGCATCCCGAAACCAGCTTCGACGGTCTGCGTCAGCGTTTCTTGGACATCCGCAAACGTGCATTCAAGTTCCCCAAACTGGGCGCAAAAACCAAAATGGTTGCAATCCCCACTACTTCCGGTACCGGTTCTGAGGTTACCAGCTTCTCGGTTATCACCGACAAGCAGAACGGCAATATCAAGTACCCCTTGGCAGATTACAGCCTGACCCCCGACGTTGCTATCATTGATCCCCAGTTCACTTGGACCATGCCCAAGAGCATCGTAGCTGACACCGGTCTGGACGTTCTGACCCATGCGATCGAGGCTTATGTTTCGGTAATGGCAAGCGACTACACCGACGGTCTGGCACTGCACGCTATCGATCTGGTATTCGAGAATCTGGAAAAGAGCTACAAGGGCGACCGTGCTGCTCGTGAGAAGATGCACAACGCATCCTGCATCGCCGGTATGGCATTTACCAACGCATTCCTGGGTCTGAATCACTCGATGGCTCACAAACTGGGTGGCGAGTATCACATTCCTCACGGTCGTGCAAATGCGATCCTGATGCCCTACGTTGTACGTTACAACGCAACCAAGCCCACCAAGTTTGCTGCATTCCCCAAATACAAAGAGTATATCGCAGACAAACGCTATGCAAAGATTGCTCGTTATCTGGGTCTGCCCGCTTCTACTACCGAGGAGGGCGTAAACAGCCTGATCAAAGCAATTCAGGATTTGATGAAAGCAGTAGAGCGTCCCATGAGCATCAAAGAGGCTGGCATCGACGAGGCAGAGTTTATGAGCAAGGTAGAGTCTTTGAGCTACAAAGCATTCGAAGATCAGTGTACCACTGCTAACCCTGTATATCCTCTGGTTTCCGAGATCAAAGAGCTGTATATCAAGGCTTTTAACGGCGACGAGGCATAATTTACAAGCGATTATCGAAAACATTCGTTTTCCTGTTCACGGCGAGGATACAGCTTTCGGGCTGTATCCTCGCTGTTGTTGTTATAAAACAACGAAGATTCGATGCTTTTAAAGACAGATGGGCGTTGTGGATTTCTACAAAAATTTTACTGTGTAGTTGACACAAATAGCCGAAAGTCCTATAATGAACCAAAAGCAGCTGCTGCAAAGAGGGGCAGAAGCTGCCACCATAAAAGAGGATGTGGGAAAAATGAGCGAAGTAATCGTACCGCAGGGATATGTGTCCCGCCTGAGTTTGTACCAGACACAAAAGGCGATTGAGATTTTGAAGAATGCCTTTCAGGAGGAGTTTCGCCGTGAAATGAACCTTGTGCGAGCTACTGCACCGCTGTTTGTCGAAACTGCCAGCGGTCTGAACGACGATTTGAACGGCGTCGAACGTCCGGTGGGGTTCGATATTCCTGCTGCAAACTGCGATGCACAGGTGGTGCATAGTCTTGCAAAATGGAAACGTATGGCACTGTACCGCTATGGTTTTTTGCCCGGTAAAGGCATCTACACCGACATGAACGCTGTGCGCCGTGATGAGGAGCTGGACAACCTGCACTCGGTCTATGTTGACCAGTGGGATTGGGAAAAGGTCATCACCCCCGACACACGCAATCTGGACACCTTGCAGGCGACCGTGAAAAGCATCGTCGAGTGCATCGTGAATGCCAGCGAAAAGGTAAAGCTGCATTTTCCGGCTGTGGACGTAAAGCTGGAGCGCAAAGTGACCTTTGTAACGACGCAGGAACTGGAAGACCGCTGGCCCGACAAGACCCCCAAAGAACGAGAAGATGCCATTACCAAAGAACACAAAACGGTATTTTTGATGCAGATTGGTGGAGCGCTGAAAAGCGGACAAAAGCACGACGGTCGTGCGCCCGACTATGACGATTGGCAGTTGAACGGCGATTTACTGTTCTGGGACGAGGTACTGGACCGCAGCATCGAAGTTTCGTCGATGGGCATTCGTGTCGATGCAGCTTCGATGGACAGCCAGCTGACCATTTCCGGCTGCGACGACCGCCGGAAATACCCGTTCCATCAGATGGTTCTTGACGGAACTCTACCGCTTACCATGGGTGGAGGTATCGGACAAAGCCGATTGTGTATGTTGATTTTGGGCAAAGCCCACATCGGCGAAGTACAGGCGTCCATTTGGGATCAGCACACCCACGAAGTTTGCAAACAGGCAGGCATCGCACTGCTGTAAAGCAACGGTTTTTCTATAAGCAAACAAGACCCCCCTTTTGCTGCAAACACAGCAAAAGGGGGGCATTTTTTTGCCGAGTGTTTGCACAGGCGACAAAAGGGCAATACTTCTTCATAAATAAAATCGTGTAAGGAGAGGATTGCGTGAAGCGTCTTTCAAAGCAGCAATACGATGAAATGACCAAACAGGCATCGCCAAAGTCCAAACCGCTGCAAAACTGCCTGTGGGCGTTCGGTGTGGGTGGTGCCATTTGTCTTGTGGGCGAAGTGTTACGGCAGTTGTACCTATCGGCAGGACTTGAGAAAGACATCGCCTCACTGGCGGTATCGGGTTCGTTGATTTTACTTTCCGGTATTTTTACGGCACTGGGGTGGTATCACCGCCTTGCTGTCCACGCCGGAGCAGGAACGCTGGTACCCATCACCGGCTTTGCCAATGCGGTGGTAAGCCCTGCCATCGAGTTCAAATGCGAGGGGCTTGTCACCGGTGTGGGCGCAAAAATGTTCGTGATCGCAGGGCCTGTCATCGTCTATGGGGTACTGGCAAGCGAAATTTATGGGCTGATTTACTACTTTATGCAGAAAATGATGTAAGGAGGACGGGCGATGGAATGCTGTAAACGGGGCGATACCCTCTTTTTTGACACACCGCCTATAATACAGGGGTTTGCAGCGGTAGGCGGAAAAAAGGAAAGCGAAGGGCCATTGAAAGATCATTTCGACCTTTTGTTCGAGGACAACACGTTGGGCGAAGAAACATGGGAAAAAGCCGAAAGTGCTTTGCAGCGGTACTGCATTGAGCAGTTGCTGAAAAAGACCGATTGCTCGATGGATGGGGTAGATTACGTTCTGGCAGGTGACCTGCAAAACCAGTGTACCGCTTCGGCATATACCCTGCGGGGGCTAGACGTGCAATTTTTGGGCTTGTACGGAGCTTGTTCCACCATGACTGAGGGCATTGGGGTAGCAGCGAGCCTATTGGCAGGCGGAATGGCAAACCGCATCGTTGCACTGGCAAGCAGTCATTTTTGCGCAGCCGAGCGACAGTTCCGCACACCGCTGGAATACGGCGGAAAGCGTACCCCTACCGCCCAGTGGACAGTGACCGGCGCAGGAGCTGTAATGCTGTGCAGACAGGGCAGCGGAGTGGCGGTAAATGCGGTCACGTTCGGACGGGTGCGGGATTTTCAGGTGACCGACATCACCAACATGGGGGCAGCGATGGCACCGGCAGCTGCCGAAACGATTTTGCGATATTTTCAGGATTCGGGGAAATCCCCCGAACAGTTCGACGGTATCTATACCGGTGATTTAGGGGATGTGGGCAGTCAACTGCTGTTGGAATTGCTGCATCAGAATGGGCTCGACATTCAAAATCATTTTGATTGCGGTACCATGATTTATGATATGCAGACGCAACAGGTACAGGCGGGCGGTTCCGGTTGCGGATGCAGTGCCAGTGTGTTGGCAGGCAAACTGTTGCCCGAATTGCAAGCAGGAGTAAAAAAGCGCATCCTGATGTTGTCTACCGGTGCCTTGATGAGTACCACCAGCGTGTTGCAGGGCGAATCCATTCCCGGTATCGCTCATCTGGTAGAACTGGTATCGCCAAAGGAGGGAGAACGGTGAATTTTTTGGCAGCGTTTGTGGTCGGGGGTCTGCTTTGTGTCGTGGGGCAACTGCTCATCGACCTCACCAGCCTGACACCGGCAAAAATTCTGGTGGGCTATGTGGTGGCAGGGGTCATCGTGTCCGGCGTCGGGCTGTATCAGCCGTTGGTGGACATCGCAGGCGCAGGTGCGACCGTACCCCTGATTGGCTTTGGGCATCTTCTTGCGCAAGGGGTACAAAAAGCCATCGCCGAAAACGGCATCTGGGGCGTACTCACGGGGGGCTTTGTTGCTGCTGCCGGCGGTGTTGCAGCATCCCTTACCGTTGGCTTTTTGGCAGCGGTGCTTTCTCGCAGCAAAGACCAAAATTGACAAGTGCGATATTTATGTTATACTGAATGCGGCTGCTTTGTGGCAGCCGTTTATTTTGTTGAAAAATTTTCTGTACGGGAGGAAACATGAACACACGAAGCTTTTTGAAAGCGGTACTGCCCAGTATGCTCAGCCAGATGCTCAACGGATTTTTTATCATCGTCGACGGCTTTTTTATCGGTGGCGCAATGGGCGATGCAGGTCTGGCTGCCATCAATATTGCGTGGCCGATCGTGGCGGTGATTATGAGTACCGGTATGGGGCTTGGCACAGGCGGTGCAGTTCTGACTGCCATCGCACGGGGAGAGGGGGACAGCAAAACCGCTTCCAGAGTGCGGGGGAATACGCTGCTGGCACTTGCACTGGCAAGTGTGCTGTTGATGAGCGTGTTTTGGATTACATATCCGACTTTACTGCCTCTTATGGGAGCGGTCGATCATCTTTATCCGCTCGCAGCCGATTACATTCGGGTCGTCATTCTTTGTTCGGCGGTACAGGTGTTTTCGTCGGGGCTGTTGCCTCTGCTGCGTGGAAGCGGAAAGCCTGTGGCAGCGATGGCAGTGATGGTACAAGGACTGCTAATGAATATTTTCCTTGATTGGCTGTTTGTTTGGAAATTAAATTTGGGTATGTTTGGTGCTGCGGCTGCAACGCTGCTTGCGCAATTTTCGGGTATCCCTGTTGCACTGGTGCTACTGTTAGGAAATAAAAAGATTCCGCTGCATGGTGGGGATTTTGTTCCTTGCAAGACACTTTTGCGAAAAATGGTGGTGCTGGGTGCGTCACCGTTTGGGCTGTCGGTATCGGTCAGCGCAGTAATTTTGCTCAACAACGTGCAGGCGTTGCGCTACGGTGGAGCAAATGCTGTGGCAGTGTATGCGATTTTAAGCTATGTTTTCGGCAGTTTGCATCCGTTGTTGTCAGGTGTGGGCGAGGGCTCGCAGCCACTTGTCAGCTATTGCCACGGGGCAAAAGATACCAAAGGAATGCGCTTTGTACGCCGAGCGGCATTTTTTATGGTTTTATGCGTCGCCGTAGTGCTGGCGACGGGGGCATGGCTGACCCGTTATCAGGCAGGAATGCTGTTTGGTGCAGGGGAACAGGCAGCAGAAGGTGCAGCACAAGGAATGCTGTGGTACTGTTTGTGTTTGCCGTGTTTTGGTATCGCACGGATTTGCAGCAGTTATTTCTGTGCTACGGCACAATCACGGATGGCAAATCTGCTTGCCTTTGCAGAGCCGCTGTTGGTACAGCCGGTGTGCCTTTTGGTTTTGCCGATGATATTTGGTGTACAAGGCATCTGGGCAGCGGTGTTTGCTGCGTATTTATTGCTTGCGCTTGCCGGTTTGGCAATGCTTTACCGCACCTTGCAGGTGCAGCCGGAATAACGAGGTGATAGGATGAAACAACGATTGCAGGTAGTTGCTGCTCTGTTGGAACAGAACGGAAAATTTTTGATCTGCCAGCGTCCCAACCACAAGGCACAGGGGGGCTTATGGGAGTTTGCAGGCGGAAAAATCGAGTCGGGCGAAACCCCGCAACAAGCACTGGAACGGGAATGCCGTGAAGAATTGGCAGTGGAGATTCGGGCGGGCGAGCTGTTTATGGAGGTACAGCATGAGTACGATGACCGCATCGTACATTTGGCGGTACTGTGGGTGGTATTGCAAAGCGGTGAGCCGACCGCTCTGGAGCATCAAGCGATGGCATGGGTTACTCCGCAGCAGATGCAGGAATACGATTTTTGCCCTGCCGACTTGCCGATTTTAGAACGTCTTTGTAAACAGGAAAAATAAATGCTACACAGCAAGCCCCACACGGCAGACGGTACACGCACCCACAGGCACTTGCAGCGCAAGGGGTGCTTTATACCGTTTGCCGTGTGGGGCAGGGAAAGCAAGTGTAAAACAAAAGCCCCACCCGACCGGACGGCACACGCACCCACAGACGCTTGAAGCGAAAAAGTTGCTTTGTACCGCCTGTCAGGTGGGGCAAAATCAAATCACACAAAACGAAAAAGGACGCTTTCGATCGAAAGCGTCCTTTTAGGGAATACAAATCAATTAAGCGTTTGCCTTGTTAGCGCGTTTTGCCATACGGCTGATTTTGCGGGCAGCGGTGTTCTTGTGCAGTACACCTTTGCTAGCAGCACGATCAATAGCGGAAACAGCAGCAACAACAGCAGCCTCTTTCTCGGCAGTGCCAGCAGCAATGGCGGCATTGGCCTTCTTGACTACTGTTTTCAGGTTGGACTTAATCGCTTTGTTACGCATATTCTCTTTAGCAGCTTGAACTACGCGATCTTTCTGCGATTTAATGTTAGGCATAATACTACCTCCTTAATACCCATAACAGTGCAATTTATGATACCACATTTTTGCGTTTGGTGCAAGTGTTTTTTTCGAAAAAAGCGCAGATTTCGAAAAATCATCTTTGTTTTTGGGGGATAATCAGCCCAAAAACGCCCCTTTTGGTAGAAAAAGGCAAAAATGCCCTTTGAAAAAAGCAAAGGAAGATTGGCTATCGCTTAAAAGGCGGTCAGATTTTTTAACGGCTCGAAAAGGTGCATATTTTATTTCTCGGTCAGCATACACTGGCTGTAAGGCAATATACAGGGCAGCGGAAAAGGTGATGGAAAAATGATAAAGCGATTGTTGAAAAAAGCAGCAAGCACAGCGGCAGCCACAGTGCTGTCGTTGGCGGCGGTCAGTGCCGTGCAGAATAACAGCGCACAGCTCAGCACCGGTGCTGCATTTGCTGCACTGGGCAGTGCGCTTGCTTCGCCGGATGCCGCAGCTGCAACATGGCAACAGCTTTTGCAAGAAGATACTACACCTCCCAGCGAGGACAGCGAAGACGTCGATGCCAGCTTTTGGACACAGCTTCCCACCGCTAGTGAACTACTGCCTACCCCCACGCCTGCACCGACCCAACCGACAGAACAGGCAACGTCGCCTGCGGTGCAGCCGGAAGGGACACTCCCCATTCAGGAGGCACACTATTCACAAGGGCAAGGGGACAACTATATTTCTTGCGCAACAGCAGGTACCATCAAAAACTGTACCACGCTTTCCTCTGCTGAGATCGCTGCACAGGTGGGGCAGCCGTTGCCCTTTTCCATTCAGTTGAACAGCAGCGAGCCACAGGTGCTTATCATGCACACCCATGCGACCGAAACCTATCAGCTGGACGAAAATCTTTGGTACGACCCGGCTTTTACTGCTCGCAGCACCGACAATGCAGTGAATATGGTGGCGGTGGGGGCGGAGATCGTCGCACAGCTAAATGCAGCCGGAATCAACACCGTGCAGGACACGACCCTGCACGATTACCCCAGTTATAACGGCTCCTACGAACGCTCAAACCAGACTGTACGTAGCTGGCTGGAAAAGTACCCGTCCATCAAGGTCGTGTTGGACATCCACCGTGACGCCATCGAGTACGAAGACGGCACCCGAGTAAAGCCGGTCGCAGACATCAACGGCATGACCGCAGCGCAGGTGATGATCATTTGCGGAGCCGACAACGGCGGAAATCTGCCCAATTTCAAGCAAAACCTGACCTTTGCCGCAGCACTGGAAAACCAGATGGAAAGTATGTTCCCCGGACTGACCCGTCCGGTGCTGTTCGACTATCGCTACTACAACCAAGACCTCACGACAGGCAGCCTGCTCTTGGAAATGGGCGGTCATGCCAGCACGTTGGAGGAGGCGAAATATTCGGGCAGATTGGTCGGGCAGGCACTGGCAGCCCTGTTTGGTGCGGGATAGAGAGGGATATTCGCCTGATTTTTGTATCCCATCGCTTGACTTTGCTTCAACTGCGTGATATGATAACACTATACGCAAACAGCGATGAGGAAGAAAAGTACGGCGAACCGCAAAGCCGCAGCGAGCAGGGGACGGTGAAAGCCCTGTGCCGAGCGACGCCCGAAGAACACTTCTTAGCTGCAAACTGAACCCGTCATTTGGTAGTAGGGGCGCCGTGTGTGGCACGTTACAGCCACAGCACTTGTATGAGTGTGTGAAAGTGACCGTGTAAACGGTAAATTAGGTGGCACCGCGGATTCCGACAGCAATTCGTCCTAAGCAAAGGACAAACTGCTGTCGTTTTTTATTTTATCAAAAGGAGAGTTTTTCATTATGCAGCGTACCGAAATCGTATCTCTGTTCCGTGCCACCCCTGCCGATGGTGAGATCGTCACCGTTTGCGGTTGGGCAAAAACCGTTCGTGATTCCAAAAACATCGGCTTTATCGAGCTTTCCGACGGCTCTTGCTTTAAAAGCCTTCAGGTCGTATTCGAAGCGGAAAAACTGGACAACTACCGTGAAATTGCAAAATCGGGTGTTGGTACCAGCTTCCAAGTGACCGGTCGAATCGTCGTTACCCCCGGTGCAAAACAGCCGTTTGAGATCAACGCCGATTCCATCGAGGTATTGGGAAGCTGTCCTGCGGAATACCCTTTGCAGAAAAAACGCCACACCGTCGAGTTCTTGCGCACGATGCCACATCTGCGTCCCCGCACCAACACTTTCTCGGCAGCGTTCCGTGTGCGCAGTGTAGCAGCGTACGCTATCCACAAATTCTTCCAAGAGCAGGGCTTTGTGTATGCACACACTCCCATCATCACCGGCTCCGACTGCGAGGGTGCAGGCGAGATGTTCCGCATTTCGACCCTCGACCCCGAAAACCTGCCTCGCACCGAGCAGGGCGACATTGATTACAGCCAGGACTTCTTCGGCCGTCCCACCAACCTGACCGTTTCGGGTCAGCTGGAGGCAGAAGCAATGGCAATGGCATTCGGTAAAGTATACACCTTTGGCCCCACTTTCCGTGCCGAGCGTTCCTTTACTCCCCGTCACGCTGCCGAGTTCTGGATGATCGAGCCGGAGATGGCATTTGCCGATTTGGCTGCCGACATGGACAACGCCGAAGCAATGATCAAATCGGTCATCGGGTATGTTCTCGAGCATTGCCCCGACGAGATGGCATTCTTCAACCAGTTCTTTGATAAAGGGCTGATCGAGCGTCTGACCGCACTGGTAAACAGCGATTTTGCCCGTGTAAGCTACACCGACGCAGTCGAACTGCTGAAGAAGAACAACGACAACTTCCAGTACAAGGTAGAGTGGGGCACCGACCTGCAAACCGAGCACGAGCGTTATCTGACCGAGGAGATCTTCAAAAAGCCGGTTTTCGTCACCGACTATCCCAAAGAGATCAAAAGCTTCTATATGCGCCTGAACGACGACGGAAAAACCGTTGCAGCAGCCGATATGCTGGTTCCCGGCATTGGCGAGTTGATCGGCGGAAGTCAGCGTGAGGAGCGTCTGGAACTGCTGGAGGATCGGATGCAAGAGTTGGGACTGGTTGCAGAGGATTACGATTGGTATGTAGACCTGCGCCGTTTCGGCAGCGTAAAACACGCAGGTTACGGCTTGGGCTTCGAGCGTTTGGTGATGTACCTCACTGGTATCCCCAACATTCGTGACGTTCTGCCCTTCCCCCGTACTGCATACGGCTTCTGATATGGGGCATACTTGAATTATCAAAATAACAGGAGGGGCAATATGCTTATCTCGCAGCAAGACATCGAGGGGCAGCTTGCCCCTCTTTTAGTGGACTGGTACCGTCAAAACGCAAGGGTGCTGCCGTTTCGCACCCATTCGACCCCTTATCGGGTGTGGGTGAGCGAGATCATGCTTCAGCAAACACGGGTCGCCGCTGCACTGGAACATTATAACCGCTTTATGCAGCAGTTGCCTACCGTGCAGCATCTGGCAGAATGCCCCGAAGAAAAGCTGATGAAATTGTGGGAGGGGCTGGGTTATTACAGCCGTGCCCGCAACCTGCAAAAGGCAGCACAGGTCATTGTGCAGCAGCACGGCGGAGAACTTCCTGCCGACTACAAACAGCTGCTGGAACTGCCCGGCATTGGGGAATATACCGCCGGTGCCATCGCCTCCATCAGCTTTGGACTGCCGGTCGCAGCGGTGGACGGCAACGTACTTCGAGTGTTTGCCCGTTTGTACAACGACGACAGCGACATTCTTCGCCCCGAAACCAAAAAAGAATTTACCAAACGGGTGCTGCGCTGTATGCCGTCTGATGCTGCCGGCGACTTCAACCAAGCCATTATGGAACTGGGGGCGGTCGTCTGCGCACCCAACGGCGCACCGCAATGCCTTGCCTGTCCCGTGGCAAGCATCTGTCGTGGATTTGCTGCGGGTACTGCATCACAACTGCCGGTAAAAACACCGCCCAAAGCCCGCAAAATACAGCCCATCACGGTACTACTGGTACAAGACGAGCAAGGACGGTATCTCATTCAAAAGCGGCCCGAAAAAGGTCTGCTCGCAGGGCTATGGCAGCCACCGCTGTTGGAAGAACACGTTTCGCCCGAACGAGCTGTCGATTGGCTGGCACGACAAGGATTGTGTGCGGTGTATCAGAAAACAGGCAAAACGGCAAAGCACATCTTCAGCCACATCGAATGGCAGATGAAAGCACTGTGCCTGACCGCATCCGGAAATCTTCAAGCCGACCAGTTATTGTGGGCGACTCCCGAACAACTGCGAACAGAATACACACTGCCCAACGCATTCAAAGCCTATAAAACGACCATGACCGGCGAAAAGGTAAGCAAAAAACCAAAAAACGCCTGATATTGAAAGAAAAATTGTAAATTTTATTCATAGGTTTTAGAAATTCTGTTGTATTCGACAGCAGTTCGGGATATAATAAAGAAAATCATTCCGTGCCGATGCACTGAAACGGAGAGAACTGCATGAGCAAGATCACGATGCATCGCCTGTGGCGAACTGCCGTTTCGCTTGCAGGTGCCGCAATGGCAGTGCTGTCTGCCGTAAAAAAGCAAACAAGAAAAATGCGAGCAAAAAAGAAGGCATCTTTTTTGCAAGGAAAGGAAGTTATCGTTATGAAAAAATCGACATTTGCTGCAATTTTGGTTTTCCTGTCTGCCGCAGTGGGTGCGCTGGTTGCCGCTTATATGTATATCCAGCGTCGTGAAAAGGAACTGGACGAGTACGAGCAGCTGTTGTTCAGCGAGGAATTCAACCAGAGCGTTCCCTCCGACGTGCAAGAGGAGGACGAAGAAGTTCCTGCTCCTGTTGTGGAGATGGAACTGGACGAGGAAGAACCCGACGTCACCAACCTGAGCGAATAACCGAAACAAAACGACAGCCCCCGCAAGCAAAGCTTGCGGGGGCTGTTTTGCTGTTATAACACAGGAACGGGAGAAAACCACTGGCTTACACGCCGACTTTTTCCAAACAGGTTGTTATACTGAAATGCCTGATATTCCTCGATCAAGGCGGTGAAGTCGTTGGTTTCCAAATGGCTGTATGCGTTGCCTTGGGTGTCGGTGTAGCCTACGAAAGTCACAGCAGGCAAGGTCTTTTGCAGGTTCCACAAATATTGGTCATAGCTGCTTTGTTCGATGCCGGCATAGCGCAGAAGATACTGCCCCAAAAAGTTCAGGCTGGAATCGTTCAACTGGCTGTCGGGCAAGGGGTAGTTTGCCCAAATCACAAACGGGGTGCGGTACTTGTCCATGTACTGTTCCATGGTCATGCCGTCTTGTGTCACACCGTACGCCAAATCCAAAAATTCCTGCTCGACCGTCGGCTGATGGTCGCCGAACATCAAAATGATGGTCGGCTCCTCCTGCTGTTCAAAATATTCTACCAGACGGCGGAAAGCATCGTCGGTCTTGGCAGCAAGGGTCAGATATTGTTCTGCTTTTGGATAGGCTCCCTCGGCTCCTGTCACGGTCACTTGTGCAGGATAGTCAGGCTCGGTGTAGCCACCGTGATTTTGAATGGTGACATTGAACACGAACAGTTTTTCGTTCGGCTCTTTGTTTTCGTATTCCCAGATGATCTGCTCAAAAGAGGTTTCGTCGCTGATATAATCACGCTCGTAGCTGATCGGAACATCGAGGTCGGTTTCGCATTTAAAGGTGTCGAAGCCTAAAAGCGGGTATGCCAAGTTGCGTTGCCACGAGGTAAGTTCGCCCGGGTGAATGGCTACGGTGCGATAGCCGTTTGCTTTCATGGTAGACGCCAGCGAGGAGGAGGGCGAAATGACATACTGCTGATACGGGATACTGCCCGACGGCAAAAACGCCATCGAATTTCCGGTCAAAAATTCAAATTCGCTGGCACTGGTTCCTGCACCGAATACCGAGGTGTAGCAATGCCCCCAGATGCTGTTTGGCAGAGAAGAAATATACTCGTTGATGGGCTCGCTCAAGGTAAGGTTGCCGAATTCCTCAAAATCTGCCCACGATTCGTTCATAATGGCGATGACGTTCGGCACCTGTTCGGTGATGGCAAGAGGGTCGGCAGGTAAAGCGTCAACAGTGTTTTGCAGCTGGTCGAGGGTAGGGCTTTCCGGTTGTTCGATCTCCAAAAAGTCGAGGTTGCGCAAAAATACCGCAGCTGCACCACCTTTTTTGTAAGACCCCATCTGGCTCCATACATCGGGCTTGAATGTTTTATCGGAAAGCAGAGAAGTGAATGCAACCATAGACGCAAATATGGCAGCAATCGCCAAAGCAATCAGTCGTCCACCCAGACCGAAAAAGGTGGGGCGGAATTTGACCAGAGCGAAAATGCCACACCCGACCAAAATCAGCCCAACAATCATGCGAAGGTTGGGGGTAAGGTCGTAACTGCCTGCGACCGCAGCAGCCGTGCCGAGTGCCATAAAGTCCCACGGCAGGATAGGAGTGCCACGAAAAGCAAAGACAAAGCTATTGGCAGCTGCCCATATGCCAAAAACGAGGTGACACACAAGGCTGGCGGCCGAAAGGCTACCAATGACCGCAACCAGCAGAGCATATACTGCACCGATGCATACTGCATTGCCGACCATTGCCCGCAGTGAAAAATCGGACAGCTGCGCCCCCAGTACAAATTGCATCAGCAGGTAGGCAGTAAAGGGGGTAAGCAGTGCAAGCGCAGCTGATTTTGCGCTAAAACGAGAAAAAACGGCAGAAAGCCGTTTGTGAACAGAAAGCATAGATTTCAAACTCCTTTCGAAAAAAATCGAAGTCGGCCTGTCGGTTTCGACAAACTAGGTATCATTATACCGTATAAAATGCCAAAAAGTCAAAAAACAAAACAGAAACAAACACGCAGATGTTGACAAATAGGTTTGTTGGTGTTATAGTTAGTTATACAAGTAATGAACCACTGAACCGAAAGGAGGGGGAGCCGTTTGAATGCAAGACTCAACGAGCAGACCTCGATCTATCTGCAAATCGCACAAATGTTGGAAAACGACATCCTGCGTGGCATTTATTTGGAGGAAGAACAGGTGCCAAGCACCAACGAGATGGCAAAGATGTTCAGCATCAATCCGGCAACCGCAGCAAAAGGTATCAATCTATTGGTAGACGAAGAAATTCTGTACAAAAAGCGAGGAATCGGTATGTTTGTTTCACAGGGAGCAGTGGAGAAGATCCGTAAAAAGCGCAAAGCGGCATTTTATAACAACTACATCAAAGCACTGGTGACCGAAGCAAAAAGTCTTTCGATCGAACAAGAGGAATTGCTGGAAATGATTCGCAAAGCACAAAGCGAACAACAGCCCAAATAAAAAAGGGGGAAACGATCATGGCAAAAACACTCAAGGCAAGCGGTTTGGTAAAGGTATACGGCAAAAAAGAGGTGCTGCACAGCGTCGACGTCGAATTTGAAAGCGGCTGCATCTACGGTCTGATCGGGCGCAACGGTGCAGGCAAGACCACATTGCTCAGCTGCATCACGGCGCAAACATGGGCGAATGCAGGCGAGATCACCTACGGTGGCGAGCCGGTATGGGAAAACGAGAAAGCTTTGGGCGAGATCTGCTTTGCCCGGGAAATCAGCCAGATCTTGTTCATGGGGCAGAATACATACAAGGTGCGTGACTATCTTCGGGCAGCCAAATTGCTCTATCCCCACTGGGACGAGCAGTATGCACAGCAGTTGGTCGACCGCTTCGGTTTGGAGCGTAAAAAGCGTGTTTCCGCTCTCTCCAAAGGAATGTTGAGTATGCTCACCATCGTGCTGGCTTTGGCAAGCAA
Organism: uncultured Anaerofilum sp.; assembly: GCA_944385945.1. Lineage (GTDB taxonomy): Bacteria > Bacillota > Clostridia > Oscillospirales > Ruminococcaceae > Anaerofilum. Next base: position 21,348 of record CALWZD010000049.1, read on the forward strand.
TGCACCCGTCACCATCTTGGACGAGCCGGTGGCAGGGCTGGATGTAGTAGCCCGTGAGGACTTCTACAAACTGCTTTTGGATAATTACGCCAAAACCCAGCGCACCTTTATCGTGTCTACCCACATTCTGGACGAAGCAGCCAGTGTGTTCGAAAAGGTCATCATTCTGGACGATGGAAACGTCATCGAGCAAGGAAACACCGACGAACTGGTATCCCAGTTCCGCTATGTAAGCGGCAAAGAAGAACAGGTGGACGAGGCAGTGGCAGGCATGAAAGTGCTGCTGGAAGAAAAGGCAGGACGCAGCAAAGCGGTGGTCGTCCGCAGCAGCGAGCAAAATTTGCAGCAGTTAGAGCAAAACCCTGATGTAGACATCAGCCCGCTGAACCTTCAAAAAGTGTTTGTTGCTCTGACCGGTCAAAAGGAGGGATAAGCATGAAGCTGTACCCAAAATTTATCGCATGGTGGCTTGCAAAACACAGTGTTATCGCCGGTGCGTTGCTCGTGTTCTACCTTATCATCGGTGCGCTTACCGAGTACAGAGTGTTTGATTTGGGTTTTATTGCCATGATATTCAACCTCATCATGGTGTTGTTGCCTTCTACATGGGCTATGACGGGTAGGGTATTTCCTCTTTCGATGGGAGTTACCCGTAAACAGTTTTTCCTGATGGGGCAGCTGTTGAAGCTTTTCTGCCTGATCATCGTAACAGTCGTTTTGTTACAGTTTGCACCCTATCCGCCCATAGCGACCATTTGCTCGATGTTTGCAGCGACTTGCAGCGGCGAGCTGCTCGGTGCGCTCAGCACCCGTTTTGGCAAAAAAGGAATGATTATCTTTACCATTTTGTGCGGATGCGCTGGCGGTGTGGGAGGATTTATGTTCTCGCAAGGAGTGGAGATGACCGTTACGTTGATGTCGTTGATGACACTGCCCGCATTGCCGGTAATAAGTGTACTGGTCGGATGCTGCGAAACCGCAGCGAGCTGGCTCATCTACCGCAAAATGGAAGTACAGTAAGCGAAAGGGGTGGAAGAAATGAAACGGATTTTAGCGGTCATTCGCAGCGGAAGGCAGAGCTATATTGAAATGGCAGCAGTGATGCTGGGGTTGATGGTGCTTCTGACGGCAATGGAGGTCTGCGCCATCCTGTTCTTTAACGAGCAGGAATTCGCACCTTTTTCGGTGATCGGTACCAGTTCGATTGGGGTAATGATTATGATGCTGGTAAGCGGTCTGGAATTTTCCCTTATCTACAATCGTGCGCTGCGTTACGGCGTTACCCGCAAAAAGGCTTTGCTGGGTGCAGTGGGTAGCAATCTGGTGTTTGGGCTGATTTTTTGGGCAGTGATACTGCTTTCCCTGTGCATCGAGGCATTGATTTGCTACGTTGTGTTCTTCAGCGAACTGCGGGTGCAGCAGATAGCCGAATTTTTTGCATCGGGATTTTTGCCCATGCTGCCTGCCCTCGTAGGCGGAACGCTGGCGGTGAATATGATATGGGGAACCATTGCCGGTGTGTTGCTGATGAAATACGGCAAAGCGATCTTCTGGGGTTGGTATGTGATTTTCTTCGGCGGAATGTTTTTGATGATGATTTTGGAAGAAAATCCGTTTTTGAATCGTCTAATGAGTAAGATACCTCCCCTTTCACCCATCCACTGGATGATTTTGGGTGCGGTGGTCGTTGTGGCATTGCTGGTGTACGCAGTGCGTACGGCGTTTCGGCTGGAGGTGCGGGAAACATTCGGCTAACCCCGAAGAAACGAGGTAGACAAGATGGAGCATTTGATTTCGTACAAACAGGCGGTCACCCGCATCGGGTGGGGAATGACGGCATTTTTTCTGGTGTCGCAGGTGGTACAGGGAATATTTGTGGCGATTCTTGGCATGGTTGCGCCCGAGCTGATCAAGTCTATGACGGTGCAGCTGCTTTTAAGCGACTTTAGTATTTATTGTATCGGTTTTCCCATTTTGGTTTTGATCTGCAAAAATCTCGAAACCCAAAAGCAACCGCCTGTACCACGCAGAAAAATGACGTGGCGATTGTTTTATAAGTCGCTGTGCATTGCGTTTGCGGTCACCTATCTGGCAAGCTTCGTGTATACGATGGTGATGGAGTTTTTGTCTTCGCTTACCGGATTTTCGCTTACCCAAAATGCCATCGAAGACATCGTGTCGAATATCTCCATCCCCGAGCAGATTTTGCTGTTCTGCATCATTCCGCCCATTTTGGAGGAACTGGTGTTCCGCAAATATCTGTACAGCAAGGTCGGCGGATATGGACATAACGCTTACATTTTGGTATCGGGCTTGTGCTTTGGATTGTTCCACGGTAACCTGAACCAGTTCTTGTACGCTTTTGCGTTGGGTGCGCTGTTTGCATGGATGCATCTTACCACCGGAAAGGTCGTTTATGGCATGGCAATGCACGCTGTGGTCAACTTGGTCGGCAGTGTGCTTGCACCGCTGGTGATGGAAAACGATATTGCAGCAGGCATTCTGGGGCTTTTGATTCTGGTCGTGATCGGATACGGGTTGTGGACTTTCCGCTTGGCAAAACGGGCAGGCGATTTTGCACCGCCGTCAGGGCAGCCACAGCCATATCCTCTGGTGCGCACTACGGTGCTGAACGGTGGCATGATCGCATATATCCTGCTGTTTGTGTTGATCAGTATTCTAAGCATTGTAAGCTATGCAATGATGGGCTGATTAAGAAAATTGTAAAAAATCGAAAAAAGGCTCCGCTTTGCATCTGCAAAGCGGAGCCTTTTTGACTTAGAAAATGGGGTCGGGTTGAGTGAATGCGATCTCGACATCGTAATTTTTTAATTCGGGATCATTCACGATCGCTTGTTCCAATCGTTTTTGCAAAACATAGCGGTTTTCAAAATCTGCCATCGACAAAAGTCCAACATATTGAAAACGGCTGAATTGACAAAAAATATCGTCCTTACGCAGAGTGCAGCGCATAATGTTGCGCAATGCAACCATCGCAGAGAGCAGTTCTTGTCGGGCAAAGGAAAGATTTCGCTTTGGGCTGACCGAAACCAGCAAAATTACCAAAATCGTTCCGTTACGGGCGCAGTTGCGGGCTAAGATATGGTGCATATGCCGCAAAGAGTCGTAATCGCAAAAATAGGCACCCTGCATGGGCTGCTCCTCCCGTGCGGTTTCCGCAAAATCCATGCGGATACGCATCAGGTCTTCCTGTTGACCGAGATTGCTGTCGGTCGCCCATTGGTATACCTGACGCACCAAACGTGGCACAGGTTTGGAATGTTGGTTATAGCACAGTTCCAATACGATGGGATAATAATTGATGACCGCCGTACGCATTTCCAGTTGCTGCATGGCAGAAAATAAACAGGGATAAAGCTCATCGTAATGAGGCGAGAGCAATGCAGCCTGACTGCACATCGAAAACGCTTCCCTTGCAGACTCAGTATCATGTTCCCGCAAAAGGATATTTGCAACACGGCAAACGATCGAAAGATACTCGCCCATTATTCTGGAGTTATAGGGCAAGATCCACGGGCGTGAGGCCAAGCTGGGCAAGAATTCGCCTTTGCAGATGCGCAGTGCCTGCCGCCCCAATTCCAACTGCGACGAAACAGAAACACCGTTTTGCTGTAACTGGTCATACAACTGCGAAAAACGCACGAAGTCTGCCTGTATGGGAATGTCGGGATTCAGCTGGTACTGCTGTCCGGTGGTAAGGATGAAAGAAACATCCGGCACCAGTTCCTGTAAGATGCGCCTTAATGAATAAACGGCGTTTTTTAAAGCGCCCGATGGGTTTACCGCCTCGCCCTCCCATAGTGCCTGCATCAGCTGCTCGTTAGAAAGCGGATGCTGGCTGCTGATGAGCAGTAAAGCGAATAGCTCCATATTTTTGTTTACCCGTACAGAAGAATCGACCAAAACCACGTTGCCCCAACGTACAGAAAATTCGCCGAGTAGATTTACTTGTAGATAGGGTTGCATTTTTACCCACGTCCTTTCAAAAACAAGAAAACGTTACTTCAATGGGCAAAGAATGCCGGCTGAAAGAAAACGTCCGAATTACAAAGAAGCTTTTTGCTGTTCCAGCTCCTGCATTTCTTTTTCACGGCGTTCGGAAAATTGTTCTTCAACACGGAATACGGTGTCGATCGGTTTGTATACCAAAAACAGACCTGTGAAAACGGGAATCCAAATGCCGATAAAAATCAAAATAGGTACAGATAACGGCATAAACAGTGCCTGTGCGCCAAACAGTGCCAACTGGATCAGTGCAGCAGGCAGGCTGCGTGGCAAAAAGCCCAAAGCCAATCGCAGGCTGTTGGTGAAGATGGCTTTCAGGCTGAGTTCCATCAAAACCACTTGCGGAATGAAAAACAGCATCAGCATGGTGATCAAAGTAACGTCCAAAAACAAAAGGGCGATCATCCACGGTGAAACCGTGCCACTGAAATACATGACAAAGCCAAACACCTGCATGAGGATCAAAAAGGAGAAGACAAAGCCGGTGATAGCACCTTTTTTAAAATTCTCTTTAAAGGTTTTTTTATAGGTGTGCCAAAAGAATTTTGGCTCGTCCCGCAGGCTTTTGAGCATGATCGCCTCCATTGCACACACAGCCGGTCCGCCCAAGATACCGCCGGCACTGCCAAGCAAAATGCCAAGCCCCATGATAAGAAGATTTGGGTCGGCAAAGATCCAGACCAGTGCCAAAAACAGCACGATCAGCGTGGGAAGAAAACAGGCGAAAGTGATCAGGTTGGCTTTGGTAAAATCACCCATATCTCGCCCAACGATCTCAAACCAACGTGCAACCCCTGTTTTACGGGGGGCATCTTTCGACACACCGGGGCCGGGGCGGTCGTAGTGCATATTAAAAAGTCCCATCTGAAAAACTCCTCTGAAAAAAATGATGTTTTGCAGCTTTAAAAGCCGACATTATCTTATATCATAGCGTATTTTGCAAGGCATTGCAATACCAAACAAATCTATAACGCTGCACTGCAAGATGCGAAAAAAGTGTGATAAAACATTTGCTTTTTTATGCGACACTTGCAACCGCTGCACAAAAACGCTACAATATCTTTTGGATGCAAAATAAGGAGGGAGTTTCCGGTGCGAACGATCATATGGTTCTGCTGGTTTTGGATACAGCTTGTTGCGCTCATCCCCACATTGCGCAAGGGCAAGCGAGCACTTGCAAACAACGACGATGCAACGGTGGATGCACTGGTGCAAAAAATGGTGCCTGCATGGGCAGGTGGGCTGATGCGTTTGGCGGGGGTCACGGTAGAAGTGCAAGGAAAAGAGAATATCCCCCAAGACGGCGCAGTGGTATTTGTTGCCAATCATCGCAGCTATTACGATATTCCGCTGATGCTTACCAGTTTGGACAAAGCCCATCCGCTGGTTTCCAAAAAGCAGGTGGAGCGGTTGCCATTGGTGCGTGACTGGATGCGGTTGCTGCGGTGCGTATTTTTAGACCGTGACAACCCACGCAAAGCCATGCAGGCAATGAACGATGCGATGGAAAATTTGCGAAAAGGGTATTCGATCACGATTTTTCCGGAAGGTACACGAAGCAAGGGTGCCGAAACGGAACTGTTGGAATTCAAAGCGGGGGCATTTCGTATAGCGACGAAAACCAAAAGCCCCATTGTGCCGGTCGCTATCCATAAAAGCAGGGATATTATGGAGAACAACGGCGGTTGGATGAAGCCGACAGATGTTACGATACACATTTTGCCACCCATTGCCACAGCGGAACTTTCGAAAGAGGAGAACCGCAGTTTGCCCGAGCGGGTGCAAGCGATCATCCGCCAAGAATTGGAACAGATGCAGTGAAGGAGAACAAGAGATGGCGAGCCCACGATATATGTTGAACATCAAGCCCGAAGACATTCAGCCCGACCAACCACCAGAGCCCCTTACCCCAAAGCAGAAGCGGGAAAACTTTTGGTTTTATCACAAGTGGCACGTTGTGGGCGGCATTTTGGCTGCGCTGCTGGTGGGGATGTTTGTTTATGATATGGTAAGCAAAGAGGTGCCGGATATTGAGATTTCATTCGTCACCCCAAACAGTTTGCCGCAAACGTTGCTGGACGAGCTTTCGACTCAGCTTGAGCAAAGCGGTATGATTCCGGACTCCAACGGGGACGGCGAAGTGATCGTTTTTGTAAATCAGTATAATGTGACCATCAACGGGGACGGAACGGGCGAACAGGGCAATTATGTCGACTATCAAGCCCAAGCAGCAGGCACAGTGAAGCTTTCGGTGGATATTCAAGAGGGTTCGTCTACGATTTTCGTAACCGACAGTTTGGATAAGCTGAACCAGTTGACGGGGGCATTTAACGAAAGTGAAGGTTCGGTTGCGGTAGAATGGCAGGATGCCCAAGGACTGAGTGGGCTAGAGTTGCAGGTTACCGACCCGCTTGTGGAACAGCCGCTGGATGCCAACCAAATGTTGCAGGGCTTTCAGGTCGTGCGCCGTGGTTACACAGGGCAAGAAAAAGAAGATGTACTGGAGCGGGCGAAGGTTGGCGATCTTGTGTTCGAAGCACTCACCGGGGTGGAATCCAGATGGTAAGCGATAAAAAGGAGCCATCGCCCTATCGTCGTTTTTACACCAAAGACGCAGATTTGCAGCAGTGGGTCAAGCAGATACGCAGGCAGGAAGATGCCCGGCATCCGCACCTTTTGGCAAAAGGTGCGCCAAAACCCCACCTTTTGAAAAAGGTGGACGAAAACGTTTAACAAAAATCGGCGGATCGGTGCTTTGACCGATCCGCCGATTTTGGCATTAGTTGGGGATTACAGAAATATCTCCGTCACGGAAAACGATTTTATGCTTTTGCCATACTTTCTGCAAAGCATAGGACGAAGTTCCGATATGGATGGATGCAGGGGGGTAGAAAGTATCTGCTTCGATCTCGCAGGCAAGGGGGTCATACTCCTGCATGGCTTTATCCACCGCTTTTTGCAGTTTTGTCATATGCATACTGTCGATGCTGCGCCGGAATTTTAGCTGATGAAGAAGTTTTGTATATTGTGCATCCAGCGAACTTTGGTCTTGCAAAAAGGCGATATTTTTGTCTGCCTGTGCAATTTTTTGTTCCAGCTGTGCGATCTCATGTTTATTTTCCTGCATCTGCTCAAGAACTTCGGGGTCCATGCCCATCGAGATGGTAATGGGACGGTTGACGGCATTGCCGATGGTTTTGGCGGAGATTTTGCGTCCCACACGGACGCTGCCGCCGATCAAAGTGGCTTTTCCACGGGTAATGATTACATCCTGAAAGGCAGAAATGTCGCTGTTTACGATATATTCGGCATGGATGCTTCCCTTTGCACGCAGTGTGGCATTTTCGACAAAGCGACAGTCGATATTTTTGGAAGACTCGATCAAAGAGTTTCCGTCGCCTTTTACTCCGTTAGAGATGGTTATATCCCCCAAAGCACACACATGGGCGTTTTCCACAATGCCCGAAATCGTGATATTGCCTTTTGCAAATACAGAAAAGCCCGACAAAACGCTGCCTTTGATAATAACATCGCCGGGCATAGAGATATTGCCTACATTTCCGTCAACATCGCTGTTAATTACCAGTTGGGTGTCGATGCAGAAATTATCGTCACGGAACACCACACGCCCTTCGCAAGCGGCGAGCAGTTTTGTTTTGTCTGCGGAGTATTTCAGGTTGTCGCCGGCGGGGATGCGTGGCATCACGCCGTTTTTGGCGGGGATGGGTTTACCGGTCACGGTTTCGCCCGGCACACCGTCGGTAGGGTAGGTGATGGTGCAGATAACGTCGCCCAGTTTCACGGTTTGCAGCCAGCCCAGGTCACGGTAGTCCACGGTGTCATTTTCGCCGATGCGCACCGAATGTTTTACCATGCGGGAGAAAAGTTCTTCCACTTTTCCGTCCACTCCGTCAACAGGCTTTCTGCCTTTTGCAACGGTGAAAGCGGTAAAATTTTGGTTACACGCTTCGATACAAGCGATAGCATCCACACCGCTGCACACTGCCTGCTCGTGCAGCAGTTGGGAAATGTCGCCGGGCGAAACAGGCGCACCGCTGCCTATCGGGGGCAGCACCATCATCCATGCGGTAAGGGCATCCGACGAAATGCTAAGCACACACTTGCCGTCGGTGTCCACTTGTTCGTTGTAATTCAAAATCCACTGCGGAGCGTGGTTTTTTTCCACCATCTCCACAAACTCCAAAATTCCGTGGGTCGCAGGTTCTTCTTCGTTTACAAATGCGGAAAGGTTTTTGGCTGCCGGTCGGTCGGGGTTCCAAAGCTTTGCAGCTTGAAACAAAACAGATTCCATCATAAGGCTTCTCCTTATCAGTGATTTTTCGGGCATATTGCAGCTGACCCTTTGCCGATGCCCAAATGCCAAAGGGGATAGTCTAAGATTCGGTAACGCCGAGGTAGTCTGGTTTTATTATAGTACGGTTTTGGTGTAAGTGCAACGGATTTGTGACAGAAACATGACAAAAGCAAGGAAAAATAAAAGATTTATAAAGAATTGTTTTTGCAGTAAAAACAAAGGATTTTCTTTTAGCACAGGGCGGTTTTTTTCGGGGGGTTGTTCATAATTTAGAAATGATTATTTTACAGCCGCAAGATTATAGCATATTGCAAAATGCATATCAAGAGGTTTTAGAGTTATTTTAAAGAAAAGACTACCCCCCGGCGTACAAGATACGCTGCATGGACTGAACGTGTGGATATAACAAAACGGAACGCAAAGCAGTTTGCCATGCGTTCCGTTGTTTACGGTTTTATGATGGTTAGATAACGCCGTTCTGTTTCAGGTGAGCGGCAACCTTTGTATCTTGCATCCGAATGTGCTGTGTAAACCACATTGCGACCTTGGTGTTGATCTCCGCCAACAGTTGCACCGATGCACCGTCGGTGTGCAGGCGTTGAGCAATATTTTTTACAGTTTCACGGAATTGTGCGTGATATTGCAGGTGGTTTTGCAGGTCGGGGTAATTATACTGGCGTTGCAGTGCTTCCTCGTTTGCAAAGTGGCGAACGGTGTACTGCTCCAAAAATTGCACGGTGCGCAGCATTTCTTCTCTGCCTTTACCACTCTGGCAAGCTGCGATCAGCTGCCCAATGATGTCGATTAGTTCTTTATGTTCAGTGTCGATTTTGGCATTTCCGGTAGCCAAATCGTTTGTCCAAGCAAAAGCCATAGTATAAGCCTCCAGTGAGAAAGTATTTTGCGATAGCTGTGATTATAGCACTTTGAATTATAAACATCAAGTGCTTTTTGAGAATAATTATCAGAAAAAACTTTAATTTTTTTCGCAGGATTGTCGAAACCGCTTGATTTTTGCCCGTAAGGTAGAATATAGTTAAAAATAACGGTTTATGTTTGCCGCAAAAAATGGCTGCTGTTAAAGTGGCGATGTTGGAAAGTGAGAGAGGTTTATGAAATTAAAACACGTTGCACTTGATTATTTCCCCGAGTTCAAATGTTTGGCAGATAAATGTAATTACACCTGCTGTACAGGTTGGCGTGTGGGTTTAACCCGACAAGAGTATATGAAAACCAAAAATTTGCGTACAACCAAACAACTGGCAGAAACGATAAAAACAGGCATGAAGCGCACAAAAGACGAAAACCAAAAATTTTATGCGTTTATGAACCTAAAAGAAAATGGAGATTGCCCTTTTTTAACCGAAAATAAGTTGTGTGCATTGCAGTTGGAACATGGATATAATGTGCTTTCCAATACTTGCAAAACTTTTCCCCGAAGGAAAAATATCTCTCCCGTACAATGGGAAGAACTTTGCACGACCGGTTGTGAGCAGGTGGTCAATTTGTTGCTGCAACGCCCACAGGGACTGCGGTTGATTGAAATTGACAGTGAAGAAGTGGCAACTGTTGACGATGCCGAATTGGAACAATATCTAAATAAAAACCCTCGTGCCCGTTTTTACAAAGAGATTCAGATGCTGTTTATGGGGATTTTACAAAATCGAAGCTATTCGCTCGATCATCGTATGATTTTGTTGGGGCTGGCTTCTCGCAATTTGGATAAAGCAAACACACCGGAAGAAATCATTGCATTTTTTCAAAAAAGTTTGCCGTTGTTGAAACATAGCCCCGAAATGGAAACCCAACTAAAAAATATGCAAACCAGTTTGGCAGAAGGGATCAAAACCGCTTTGCCCTTTACTATGGAACGGTTTAGAATGCAACGAAAGCTTTTTGAAAAGGAATCGTATTACGCAAAAGCATTGCAGGACATAAGCAAAAATATAGACATAGAGTTTACGCAAGAAGACAGTGCTAAAATGGGTACGTTTGATGTGTCTAAATATATTTGTGCAAAACAGCATTTTACACAAATTGAGTGTGCCGATTATTTGATGGAAAATGTAATGGTAAATTCGCTGATTCAACGGCAGTTTCCTATTCCGTACAAGCAGCAAGGAACCTCTGTATGGGAAGAATACCTGCACTTTTTTGCAGAGTACAATATCTTAAAAGTTCTTACTACTGCTTATATGGCAGATAAGAACGAGCCAAGCGATTTGGTGCATATTGTAACCATATGTGGGCGCACGATGTTGCATGACAAAATGTTTTGCAACGGTTTGGTAGAGCAGTTGCATAAGCAAGAAAAAGACACTCTTGCCCATATTGCAATGATGCTTTGCTGCTAACGCTTTCTTTTTATGAGGAAGTATCATTGCAGCCCCCGCCCCAAAGCCTTCCCCTTGAGGGGAAGGTGGCATTGCGCAAGCAATGACGGATGAGGTGTTTTTTCATCAACAAAGTTTCACCCCCCAAATTGTGAAATCTGAAAAAAGACAAAAATTTTTTAAAAATCCTCTTTCATTTCCGTTTTTTTGTGGGATAATAGAGGTAACAGGCAGATGAACCGCCTGCAAGCTGTGGTTTTTGCTTGTGGAATGAGTGGGCGCAAGGTACGGTGTGCGGCTTATTCCACGGGCAACAACCCGGTAAGTTTTAAGGAAAAACATAAAACAAAGGCGCTTTTTAAGGAAAAGCGAACACTAAGGAGGACAAGATTATGGGTATGGTCGTAAGAACCAACACAATGGCTAACAACGCATTCCGTCAGCTGGGCATGAACAACAGCGCACTGTCCAAGAGCTTGGAGAAACTGTCTTCTGGCTACCGCATCAACCGTGCAGGCGATGACGCAGCTGGTTTGGCAATCAGTGAGAAGATGAAAGCTCAGATCACCGGTCTGGAAGCAGCTTCTACAAACGCAGAGGACGGCATCTCTCTGGTACAGACCGCTGAAGGCGCACTGACCGAGGTTCACGATATGCTGAACCGTATGGTTGAGCTGTCCACCAAAGCAGCTAACGGCATCTACACTCAGGAGCAGCGTGACGCATACAAGGCTGAGATCGACCAGCTGAACGAGGAAATCACCCGTATCTCCGAAACCACCAAGTTCAACGATCAGACTTTGCTGAATGGCGATCTGGGCGGCGGCGCAGGTATGAAAGTTAACTTCGGTACCAACGAGTTCATCATCTCCATGGCTAACCAGAAGGCAGACGGTACTAACGATACCTCGATCACTATGAAGGTAGATGAGAACACTACCGGTATCAAAGTTGAGATCGGTGCAAATGCTGCTCTTACCGTTACTTTCGGTACTCAGGCAAAGACCACCTATACCAGCAGCGACATCGAGAATGCTATCCAGAAAGCAGTTGAGGAAGCTCTGGCACAGGCAAAGGCATCTGCTACCGATGTAAACATCGGCGCAGGTTCCGCTGTAACCGCAGGCAACCTGGGCAACACCTGGGGCGATGCACAGAAGACCGCTGCAAACCTGAACAGCATCAAGTTCAACGGCGGCGATATGACCTTCGCAGCGGGTACAGACAATACCAAAGTTGCTGATGCAAACGGTACCGCAACCGCAACCGGCGCTGCAGGCGCAGGTTCTCTGGCTCTGCAGGTAGGTGCATCTTCTTCGACTAACGATACCATCACTGTAACCATCGGCAAGATGGACGCTGCAACTCTGGGTGTTACCGCAGTTGACATTTCCAGCACTAGTGCTGCATCTGCTTCGATCAACACCATCAACGAAGCTATCCAGAAAGTATCCGATCAGCGTGCAGAGCTGGGTGCTATCCAGAACCGTCTGGAGCACACCGTAAACAACTTGGACACCACTGCCGAGAACTTGGATGCAGCTAACAGCCGTATCCGTGATACCGACATGGCTAAAGAGATGATGGAGTACACCAAGATGAGCGTTCTGGTACAGAGCGCACAGGCTATGTTGGCTCAGGCTAACCAGCAGCCCCAGGCTATTTTGCAGCTGCTCCAGTAAGATTCGTCTTACAACAAAAAATAAAAGCGACACCGTACCTGCCGCTTAACAAAACCCCGAAAGGCAATCGCCTTTCGGGGTTGCTTTTTTTACGCTTTCCCCTCAAGCCAAACGCCTTCCCCTCGAGGGGAAGGTGGCATTGCGTCAGCAATGACGGATGAGGTGAAAATTGCAGCAAGCCCCCTCATCAGTCACGCCGGGCGTGACAGCTTCCCCCCCGGGGGGAAGCCATTTATAAAAAGTTTTTCAGTTCTTCCACGTTGCGCTGTTCAAATTCTTCCAACCGTTTGGCAAGATTTTGCACTTCGGCACTGGCTTTGGGGTTGTCACGCACTGCTTTCACGCAGTCAATGGTGCCCATGCTGCTGCCTTGTATCAGCATATCTGCCAAATGTCGGGTCGAATTGTCCATCATCGTTTTGCCGGCGATCGACATCGTAGACCCCAGCTTTGCCAGTACGCCCGTTCCCTCCGGTTCTACCCCACGCATGGCAAGTGCCTGTGCTGCCTCTTGTTTTAGCTGCGAAAAGCCCTTTTGCTGGATTTGCAGCGACGACTTGAACGCCTCGTTTTCGGTAGCGTCCAAAATCTGCTCCAGCGAAGATGTGCCCATTTCGGTGTTCTTTATAATTGCGTTCAGCAAACGAATATCGTCGTCCATTCAAAAAAAACCTCCTTGCTTGTTTGCAGATAGTATGCCACCCTTTTGAAAAAAGATACATTTTTGCCCCCAAATATGCTATAATGGGCGTAAATGTATAACCAAAAAGGAGCCGACACCCCGATGCACAACACCCAACCACTATACTATTACAATAGTTTGCAGACGAGTTTTTCTGCCGTCGTCACCGCTCTGCGCCCTTGCGACGACCACTGGCAGCTGACCCTCGACAACACCGCTTTCTACCCCGAGGGCGGTGGTCAGCCCGCCGACCACGGAACCTTGAACGGAATTTCCGTGATAGACGTACAGACCCAACAAGGCGAGATTTGGCACACCGTCACAAGCCCTATCCCCGTCGGCACGGTGGTGCAAGGCGAGGTGGAATGGAACCGCCGTCTTGACCTGATGCAGCAGCACACCGGCGAACATATTTTGTCCGGCTTGCTGCACAGGATGTTTTCCACCGAAAATGTGGGTTTTCACATTGGGCAGGAATTTGTTACTATGGACATCAATGCACCCCTTACATGGCAACAGCTGATGCAGGCTGAATGGGCTGCAAATAATGTTGTGTGGCAAAATGTAGCGGTCGATTGCAAGATCGTCCCGCCCCAGCAGCTGCAAACCTTGCAGTATCGCAGCAAAAAAGCCATCGAGGGCGATGTGCGCATCGTCACTATCCCCAATGCCGATTGCTGCGCCTGCTGTGGCACCCATCTGCCGTTTACAGGCATGGTAGGGCAGATAAAAATTTTAGATGCACAGCGTTATAAAGGCGGTATTCGCTTGACCGTCGTATGCGGTGGTCGTGCGCTGACTGATTACAACATCAAGCGTGACCAGCTGGCGAAAATCGGTGCAGCCGTAAGTATGCCCCACAATCGGGCTGCCGACGGCGTGGAAACATTGCAACAGCAACTCGACCAGTTGAAAGCACAGCTTGCCACCACTCGAAACCTATGGTTTGATGCACTGTGTGCGACGGTCAGCCCCGACGAGTCGCCGTTCGTTGTTGCCGACGGTTTGGACGGCGAGGCGATGCGCACCCTCTGCTTGCGGTTGTGTCAGCATACCCCTCGCCCTTGTGCTGTCCTTTGCCCAAAAGATGGCGGTGGCTTTGCCTATGCCGTGGGGCAGACAGACGGAAATTTGACCGAGTTGGTACGTGACATGAATACCGCTTTGCATGGAAAAGGCGGTGGAAAGCCTTTTTTGTGTATGGGAAGCTTACAGGCAGAAATCGAGCAAATAAAAGAGTTTTGGAATGAACGAAAGGACGATACCACACAATGAGAATGCGATTTAAACCCTACGCCCGCCCCGAACTGAATGCTTGCGCCTTTTCGGTGGACGACCCACTTTCGCAAAAAGGAACATGGCATCAAAGCTTTGTGCGCCAGCAGCCCATCCATCTGGAATTGGGTTGCGGAAAAGGCGGGTTTTTGTCCCGTTTGGCAGTAGCTCATCCCGACATCAACTATCTGGGCGTGGATATTACCGATAAAGTGCTGATTTTGGCAAAACGTAACATCGACCGCCAATATGCCGCTGCCCAGCGTGAGCCGGACAACGTGAAAATCATGAGTTTGGATATTGAGCGCATTTATAATGCGTTCGATGCTACCGATACCGTAGACCGCATCTACATCAATTTTTGCAATCCGTGGAACAAAAAATGCGGGCACAAAAAACACCGTTTGACCCACACCAAGCAGTTGTTGCTGTATCGGGAATTTTTGAAAGATGGCGGTGAGGTCTACTTCAAAACCGACGACGACGACCTGTTTGCCGACAGTCTGCATTATTTCCCCGAAGCAGGGTTTGAGATCGTATGGAAAACGTTCGACCTGCACAAAAACGAGCCGGAATGGAACATCCGCACCGAGCACGAACAAATGTTTACCGAAATGGGCATCCCAACCAAAGCGTTGATTGCGGTGAAAAAGCCCTCGGAATTTAAATTGGTATACAAAAAGGAGAAGGTCGTTATGAGCAAAAAAGCAATCCACACCCCCAACGCACCCGCAGCCATTGGCCCCTACTCGCAGGCGGTACAGGCAGGGAACACCATCTATGTATCAGGTCAGATTCCCATCGACCCCGCCACCGGTGAATTTGCTGCCACCGATATTGCAGGGCAAACCCGTCAGTCGCTGACCAATATTCGCAATATCCTCAAAGAGGCGGGTGCGGATATGTCCAACGTGGTGAAAACGACTGTTTTGCTGAAAAATATCGCAGATTTTGGTGCGATGAACGAAGTATACGCCGAGTTCTTCGAGCAGCCGTATCCTGCCCGTGCTGCGTTCCAAGCAGCTGCGCTGCCCAAAGATGCGCTGGTAGAAATCGAGTGTGTAGCAGTCGTGTGATGTCTACCTTTTGAAAAAAGGTAGAGCCAAAACCCCACCTTTTGAAAAAGGTGGACGAAAACTTTTATCTGCGCTGTGGCAGACGTTGGGCATTGAAAAGCATCTGTTGCGCAGGATGCACTCTGTGGTGCCGATGGCTACTGTCACCAAAGCAAAAAAGGAACACATCTTACAAAAAGCAAGGTGGGTTCCTTTTTGATTACAGGAAATAGATGCAGACAGAATCGTTTTCGTAAGCGATGGTTAGATTGGGGGCTTTGCCGGCATAATGCTTGGCATACACGATGCAGTTGATGCCCTCTTGCTGGCACAGCTTGGTAAGCTGCTGTTTGGAAAGCTGTCCGCTGAAAATCTGGTCAAGTACCTGCTGGCGATGTGCTACAATGTCTTGCGAAACGCCCATGTTGGAAACAGCGTATGTCCAGCCTTCCATATAACTTTGTCGACCGGAAAATGCCGAAAAGACATTGGAGATACCGTCCGAAGCAGTAGGGGTACTGCTGGTGCGGTTGGTGGCAAACACCGTAGAGGTGTCCGTTTTGCTGCGCAGCCAAAGCATGGCTTGTTCGGCACCGGCACTCACTTGACCGTTCACCGGTGCGGTATAATTGGGGTGGACGGTTTGTTTCAGCTGTTGCAAGCCGTTTCCGCCGTAGGTGAAAACCATAAAAACAGTCGTGCAAAGTCCGATCGCTGCACAGAGGATTGCGGGATAGAAAAAGAAAGTTTTCGGTTTTTTCAGGCGGAAAAGCTGTTCCACTGCCAAAACATTTGCAAAAATCATCGCTGCAAAAGCAAAATATACTTGGCTTGAGTTGGCGTGCCAGAACAGGTGATAGGCAAGAAAACCACCAGCGACGATACCGTTTGCAAGGATATGCCCTGCGTCCAATCGGAACAGATGACGGATCGTATGGGGCAATCCACGCAGCCACAACAAGCACTGCAACGGAAGCATTGCGAATGCATTTACTGCGCCAATGAGTACGAGCCATACATAGCCCGAGATAGGCAGATGCGCACACAGCCAATCGGCAGCGGGGCTGAGCAGTTGATAAGTAAGGGAATATTCCATCGAAAAGATGGAGAAGATCATGCTGCTGTTTGTACCGGAGGAGTAAAGGAATCGAAAGATAAGTGCAAAAATAACGCCGGTACCTGCCAAGCAGAGAAGTGCTTGCGGATAGGATACTTTTTGAAACACCAGCACAAGCAGCATGGTTACGATGAGGCTGCATAAAACCAGCGCAGCTTGTGGGCCTTTTGCGAAGGTAAGCAAAAAGAAGCTGGCAAAATAAGCGACAAAAAAGCGCAGATCTACCCGAAACCGAAGCCGTGCCATCGTAGTAAACAAAGTAGTGAAGATGCAAAGAAAAATCAATGCGGTGGCTTGCGAGTTGATGTTGGTGACCAGATGTTTGAGCAAAGTGTTGCCAAAGACACTTTCTTGCTGCGTGGCGATCTGCCACATCGAACCGCATTGGAAACAGAACAGTAAAAGAATCAGGGCAAGGGATTTTTTACGGCTGTCGGCATAAAAACAGCGTCCCAAACAGTACAACGCTATCAACTCCGCCGCAAGAAAACCGGGACCGGCAAAAAAAGTGAATGCGTCATAACTGCTGCTGCCACTGACAAGGCACAGACCGGCAGTGATGATCTCAGTGAGATAGTGATAGGAAAAGCGCACGTCCGAAAAGCGGATGTCCTGTGGCGGAAAGGCTTGCATAAAGGCGTTTCCGTTTCTGATATTCCATAACAGGTCACGATTCAAAAATACGCTGCCTGCCGTCATCGGATGGGGATTTTCTGCCCCCAGAAACAGCCCGTATAAAAGGCATAAAATGCCGAAGATGCCGGTGAAAATACAAACGAGCTTGGGCTGGCTGGGACGAAGTTCGAATGGCAGACGGCGAGAATGGAAAAAAGAAAAGAGATAAATGCCACATAAAATGGGCGGAATGAGCCGCAATGCCCACAACATCTGTAACCGAACCGAAACGCAGACCAATGCCGCAAAAAAGCCGCATCCATATAAAATGGAAAGCAAGGGGGTAAGCCCAAAATGGCGAGGGCCGATCAACTTTGCCCAAAACAGTCCGGGAAAGATGAGGTAAAGGGGAATACATAACAAGAAAGAGAGCATCGGCAATGTACTTGCGCCCGATAGAATACAGGTGACACAGTAAAGCGCAAAGCATACGATACCCACTCCGGCAAACGCAAGTGTAAATGGCGAGCGTTTGAAAAGAGAGGTGATTTGTTTCAAAATGAGTCCTCCTATTGGTTTATGCAAACGTGTGCAGGGTTTATTTTAGCTGTGCAAGCAGCTGGCACAGTTGGCTTTCGCCAAACACGGCGATTCCGTGTTGTTTGAGCAGTTCAGCGGTCACACCATCGCCACTGATAAGACTTTTGGAAAACGAGCCATCGTATATCTGCCCACATCCGCAACTGGGGCTGCGCTCTTTCAGCAATGCCGCTTTGCATCCAAATAAAACAGCAAGTTGCAGCGCTTGCTGTGCGCCACGATGGTATTGTGCAGTAGTATCGGTTCCTGTTTTGGAAATGACACGTTCGCCCTGCCGTTCGCAGGGGATGCGAGGGGTTGGCAGTCCGCCTAACTGTTCGGGACAAACGGGAATCAGCCGCAGGTTTCCCAGCTGTTCCAACAGTGGGGGACAGGGGACGCTTTTGCCGTCGTATCGGCAAGCCGTTCCCAACAAACAGGCACTTACCAAAATCGGGGAACAAGGCATCATGTCACCTCCGTTTCCGAAAGGGAGATCGGTTTGCCGTCGCAACAGGCAGAAACCAGTTGATCGCCCTGATAGCAGAGTTTTAGGCTGAAAACTTGAGTACAGGTTTGTAAAAGTCGCAAAAAAATGCGGTCGCCCTGCCAAAGCGAAAGGCGAGGAATTTCGGCAATGGGAATCCATCGCAGGGTTCCTTCGTCGCAGTCAGGACGCAGAGTGCCGGAAAATCGGTCGGCGGTAAAGAGATGCATATATTCGGTACCCCATTCGTCCGATACAAAGGTAACGATACCACGCAGCCGGTAGCGTGTAAGGGTAAGTCCGGTTTCTTCCTGTACCTCACGCAGCAAACATTCTTCGGGGCTTTCCCCATCCTCGAATTTTCCGCCCACACCGATCCATTTGCCCTCGTTTGGGTCTTGCTTCTTTTTGGTTCGATGCAGCATCAAGTAGCAGTCGTCCTGCCGGATATAGCATAAAGTGGTGTTTTTCATGCCGAGGCTCCTTATAAAATAAAACGAAATGACCCTTGCAAAATATACAAGACGATTTTTGCGATGGTCTTATTATTGTACCATAGTTTGATAAAATCAAAAAGCCGTTTTTGCAAACGGCTTTTTGCGAATGGTTATTACAAAGAAATTGCGTGGTCGGCAGGCAAGTCTTCGCTGTTTTGCCATACCCGAATGCTGGTCCAGGGTGCGTCGGGGTCAGCCCAGAACGATGCAGTGGGGGCAAGCCCCAACGGCAAAAATACAGCGGTACACAAATAAGAACTGCCGGTCGTGATGTACGGTTCGGCGATATGGGGCTGATTGCCGTATAGACCGATGTTCAGCCAGCCGTTTTCGTCAAAGATATTGGGGGCACTCATTACCTTTTGGATAACTGCGGTCAAAGCGCAACGAACCTGTGCAGGTCGAATCTCAGCGGGCAAAAGCTCGTCCAGTGCCACCTGCGACAGTGCTTGGAATGCGCCAAAGCGGTAAGCCAGCGAACGACCGACAACAGGGAATGTGCCATCGGGAGCGATTTGACGTTCCAGCAGGGC
The DNA here is from genome assembly GCA_944385945.1 of uncultured Anaerofilum sp. Taxonomy (GTDB): domain Bacteria; phylum Bacillota; class Clostridia; order Oscillospirales; family Ruminococcaceae; genus Anaerofilum. Next base: position 40,544 of record CALWZD010000049.1, read on the forward strand.
GGCGTAGCGACAAATGATTTTTTGCATATCGTCTTTTTTTGCTGCCCAATCGGGGTAAGCGTCGCCGGCAAAGCGAAGAATATCCCAAAGCATCGGTTGGATAACGAAGCTGTTATAATAGTCGTAGTGGAAGTCGGGACCGTCGGCAAACATACCGTCGCCTACGTACCATTGGAAATGCTGTTTGATGGCAAAATCGATCCGCATGGGGTCCCAATCAGGCTGACCGGCGTAGCGCAGGAAGGTTTCGATGATCGCCGAAAACAGCAGCCAGTTGCAGAAAGCGGGCTTACGGGTGCGGGTCAGACGCAGAGCGTCCAAGACCTGTGTTTTTTCTGCGTCCGAAAGAGGATGCCACAGCTGCTGCGGAGCACGGAGCAGTGCGTGACACAAAAAGGCAGCGTCAACGATGGGCTGGAAATCATCGGAAAAATTCACATAGTCGGGGCTGGTGGGGTTGGTGGCGTTGACCAATGCTTTACGGCACAAAACGGCATACTCCTGTTGGAGAGCAGCCTCCTCGGGGCAGGTGTCGGGGGCGTTCAGCCAAGGGGCGAGTCCCACCAAAGTTCTGCCCAGTGCTTCCAGACCTGCAAATTTTGCACATCTCCACGGTTCCAGACCTTTTTCGGGTATATTGACAAAAAAGGTTTCGGTGGCGAAATTGCGAATGACAGGGTCGGCGATCTTCAGCATAGTGTCTACCCAGTATTTGCGAACAGTTGCATTTGACATATATAGGTTCCTCCTTATGTTCGGTGCGAACAATAGTTACTATTTTTTGTGGTCGACCCATCAGGGACGACAAAAGAGCAATTGGAATAAGGGTATAATAGCTACCCTGTGGCAGTTATACCATGAACACAACGTGTGAAGCCACCCTGTGGCTATTATACCACAGATACCCAAAATACAAGAGGAATTTCTGCCCATAGAATGGATTTTTGGTTCGTATATGCAAATCCAAAGGACGATAGTAGAATTTTGGGGGAAAATACTGTATAATACTGCTATGTGTTTGCCGAAAAGAGGGAATGAGATTGAATTTTATCACACTGGATTTAGAGTGGAACCAACCGGCACCGGGTTGCAAAACGGTGCATCAGCTTACCACCGAGATCATTCAAATCGGTGCTGTGAAGATGGACGAAGATTTTAAAATCGTCGACCAATTCAAAGCCGATATTCGTCCACGCTTTTACCCCCAGATCAAGCAGGAGGTGCAGCAGCTGACCGGCATCAGCGAGCAGCAGCTGCAAAGCGGTGTGGAATTTCCGCAGGCGGCTCAACAGCTGCAACGGTGGTGTGGGCAGGAGTTTGCGCTTATTACATGGAGCCACGAGGATGTGCCGGTACTGCGGAAAAATCTGGCAGTGTATGGCATGGATGATGCGTGGTTGCCCGATGCGTATGATTTGCAGATCATTTACAGCATCCAGCAGCTGGAGAAATACCAACAGACAGCACTGTTCAAAGCGATGACCCAGATGGGCATGGAGCCGGAACTGGCGGCTCACGATGCACTTCACGATGCGCTGTATACGGCACAGCTGTGCAGCAAACTGGAGATGCGCAAAGGCATCGAGCAGTATGAGGCGTATTACAAAGAATCCCTGAAAGGTCGTGCTGTCGCTACAAAGGTGATAGAGGGGTATAAGGCTCCGGAACAAGCGCATGAGGACGACGCACTGCGACAGTTTGGTTGCCCTGATTGCGGCTTACCGCTGCAAATAGAGCCGTGGGAAAAAGAAAAAGGGGTGAAACGAACGGCGAAAGCGCAGTGTCCCCAGCATGGCGATTTTGAGATTCGCCTACGCCTGCAACCCCGTCGAAATAAAACCTTGCGGGCAAGAGCAGCACTTTACCGCATCGAAGAAGATGAGAATGCATAAAAAAAGGAGCCGAGGTCGGCTCCTTTTTCTTTTTGCGGGATAGGGTCTATTTGGAGTTGTTTTGCTTTTGGCTGCATTCCAAAATAGCAACACGCCGTTCCAAATCGCAAAGTTCGCTGTGTACAATGTCGGGAATGTTCTGCTGAATCAGGTCATCACTGGGACGAACCTTTTCGCCGTCCCTGCGCACCACACAGGCAGGAATACCGGCAGCAGTGCAGTTGCAGGGCAGGCTTTGCAGAACGACGCTGCCTGCTGCGATACGGGTATTGTTGCCGATGGTAACGGGGCCAAGCACTTTTGCACCAGCCCCCACCAAAACGTTGTCCCCTAAAGTGGGGTGACGCTTGCCGTGGTCTTTGCCGGTACCACCCAGCGTGACCTGATGATAGATCGTGCAGTTGTTGCCGATCTCGGCGGTTTCACCGATCACGACTCCCAAGCCGTGGTCGATAAACAATCCGCTGCCGATGGTCGCACCAGGGTGTATCTCGATGCCGGTAAAACCACGTCCCCACTGGCTGACCATACGGGCAAGAAAAAAACGTTTTTTGCGATAGAGAAAATGACTTGCTTTGTAAAAAAGCAGCGCATGAAAGCCGGGATAAAGCAGCATAACCTCCATCAGGCTGCGGGCTGCGGGGTCTTTGCTGCGGATATTTTTGGCGTCGGAGAGAAGGCTCATGGTTGCACCTCAAAAATTCCGGTGGACAAATACCGTTCGCCGGTGTCGGGCAAGATCGCCACGATGGTTTTTCCTTTGTTTTCGGGGCGGGCGGCGATTTGAGCAGCTGCCCATGCGGCAGCACCCGAAGAAATGCCGACGAACACACCCTCGTTATGTGCCAGAAAACGGGCAGTTTCGATGGCGTCTTCGTTGGAAACAGGGAAAATCTCGTCAGCCATCGTGCGGTCGAAATTTTGGGGGACAAAATTAGCTCCGATGCCCTGGATTTTATGTCCGGCGGCTTTTCCCTGCGACAGCAAAGGGCTTGCAGACGGCTCAACTGCGATGGCTTGCAGCTGGGGATTCTTTTCTTTCAAATATTTTGCCGTGCCGCTCAGCGTACCGCCTGTGCCGACACCGGCAACCAAAATATCGACCTTGCCGTCGGTATCTTGCCAAATCTCCTCAGCGGTTGCACGATGGGCAGCGGGGTTTGCAGGGTTGTCGAACTGCCCCAACATCACGCTGTTCTCGGTCTGCTGCACCAGTTGTTCCGCTTTGCTCACTGCACCTGCCATGCCTTCGGCAGCGGGGGTCAGCACCAACTCTGCGCCCAGTGCTTTCAGCAGGTTGCGGCGTTCCATGCTCATGCTTTCGGGCATGGTCAGGATGCAACGATAACCACGGCTAGCTGCGATATAAGCAAGCGCAATACCGGTATTGCCACTGGTCGGTTCCACCAGTGTTCCGCCTGCCTTCAGGGTTCCGGCAGCTTCGGCTGCTTCTATCATCGAAAGCGCAGCACGGTCTTTGATGGAAGAAAGCGGATTAAAGCATTCCAGCTTGCCTAAAACGGTTGCACAGCTGTTGCAGTGCTGTTCCAAACCGGTTAGGTGTATCAAAGGGGTGTTGCCGATCAACTCGGTGATATTCTGTGCAATCTTCATGTTTAAGATCCTCCTTTTTTTCGTGCTGTGCCGGGTGTATCGAATTGCCCCAAACGGGGTATACTGCAAATTATACTGCATTAGTATAATTTTGTACAGAGGAAATGAGGAAATTTTTATGAACGATGTATGGAAAGATTTACTAGCTCAGGTGGCGCAAAAAAACGGAGTATCAAGCGAATGCGTAGAAAAAGAACTGCGCTGTTTGATCGACACCCTTTGGCAGCAAGGGGGAACAGCAAGGCAGACACTGTGTCAGGCTGGTTGGGGAAATAAGCCCACACCATTTCAGCTGATTGGGTATTTGGCGCAGATGAAACAGGAAATGTGATTCTCGTTCACAATAATTTTGCAAATTTTATTATATAACTTGATTGACAAATTATATAATCGGAGTTACAATTTTATCAAAGCAAAGGAGGCGACCTAATGGGAAAAAGTGTATACAGTATCGTGCTGGACGATGCAGTGGTACGGGCGGTAGACCATTATGCAGGAAGCTGTGGCATCAGCCGTTCGGCAGCCATCAACCGCATTTTGGCACAGCACGTTCAAATGGATACCGGCGAACAAGCCGTCCGCCAGATATTCGATGCACTGCAACAAATGGCACAGGGAACCGCCTTGCAAATGCTTTCGGCGTCCGAAGCGCAGATGCAGCTGCGCAGTCCGCTGCGTTACAAATACAATCCGACCGTGCGCTATCAGTTCGAGCTTTCCCCCCAACATCCCACCGATATGGGACTGTTTCGGGTAGGGCTGCGCACCCAAAATGCTGCACTGCTGGATTGTTTGGAACAGTTCTACCGGTTGTGGTGTCTGTTCGAACAGCATTATTGCGTGAATGGCGAACAAATTTGCGCTCAAATCGAAAACGGACGCTTTGTGCGAGTGCTGCGACAGATCCCGCAGCCGCTTTCCACCCAACAGCAGGGACAGCTTTTGGCAGGGTATGCAGCATTGTTTGACCGATGTCTGAAAGCGTTTTTTGAAGATCCCACCCAGCAGGGTGCAGCAGATGCCGAACAAATCTATCGCAGCGGGGGGAGTGCCCAAATAAAGCAGTTGTAGACAGCATCGTTTTCAACAGAATTTACCCTTTTTAAATATTTGAATCAACGACACCACTGAAAGGAGTGTGTTTTTTATGGATATGCAAAAATTGACCCAACGCTCACGTGAAGCACTGCAAGCTGCACAGAGCATTGCAATCGAATATCAAAACCAACAACTGGATTGTGAGCATCTTTTGGCGGCACTGCTGAACCAGCAAGATGGTCTGATCGGTCAGCTGTTGAAAAAAATGGGCAAAGACCCGCAGGAACTTGCCAACGCTGTACAGGCAAAGATCGGTCAGCTGCCACGGGTGACAGGTGCCGGACGTGACCCCGAAAAAGTGTACATCACCGCTGCGCTGGACGCTGCTTTGACCCAAGCCGAGCAGGAAGCGTCTTCCATGCAGGACGATTTTGTTTCGGTAGAGCATCTGTTCCTCGGCTTGCTGGAAAAGGGCAATGCCGTTTGTCGGCAGCTGTTGCAGACGTTCCAGCTGACGAAACCCGATTTTCTCAAAGCACTTGCATCGGTGCGTGGAAATCAGCGAGTATCTTCCGACAATCCCGAAGCGACCTACGACGTGCTGAACAAATACGGCACCGAACTGGTACAGCGGGCTCGTGAGCAAAAAATGGACCCCGTCATCGGGCGAGATGTCGAGATTCGAAACGTCATCCGCATTTTGTGCCGTAAAACCAAAAACAACCCTGTGCTGATCGGTGAACCGGGTGTCGGTAAAACGGCGGTGGTCGAAGGACTTGCCCAGCGTATCATGAAAGGCGACGTACCGGAAACTCTGAAAAACCGCAAGGTATTCAGCTTGGATATGGGCGCATTGGTCGCAGGTGCAAAATACCGTGGCGAGTTTGAGGAACGCTTGAAAAGCGTTTTGCAAGAGGTGAAAAAGAGCGAAGGCGAAATCATCCTGTTCATCGACGAGCTGCACACCATCGTCGGTGCAGGTAAGACCGACGGCGCAATGGACGCCGGCAACCTGCTCAAGCCGATGCTTGCCCGTGGTGAACTGCACTGTATCGGTGCGACCACATTGGACGAGTATCGCCAATATATCGAAAAAGACGCTGCACTGGAACGTCGATTCCAGCCGGTACAGGTGGATGAGCCGACCGTTGAGGACACCATTTCCATTTTGCGTGGCTTGAAAGAGCGTTACGAGGTGTTCCACGGTGTAAAGATTCAGGACGCTGCCCTGATCGCTGCGGCGGTGCTGTCCAACCGCTATATTTCCGACCGCTTTTTGCCGGATAAAGCCATCGACCTCGTGGACGAAGCCTGTGCGATGATTCGAACCGAGTTGGACTCGATGCCGTCCGAACTGGACGATCTGCGCCGCAAAATCATGCAGCACGAGATCGAAGAAGCCGCACTGAAACGGGAAACCGACCGTTTAAGCCAAGAGCATCTTGCCGACATCCAACGAGAACTTGCCGAAATGCGTGAGCGGTTCACCGCTATGCAGGCAAAGTGGGAGAACGAAAAGAACTCGATCGGCAAGGTGCAAAAGCTGAGGGAAGAAATCGAGCAGGTAAGCAAGGACATCGAAAAAGCCGAGCGGGAGTACGACCTGAACCGTGCTGCCGAATTGAAATACGGCAAACTGCCTGCTTTGCAAAAAGAACTGGAGCAGCAAGAGCAAATCGCCGAATCGACCGAGCAAAACAGCAGTCTGCTGCACGACCGTGTGACCGAGGAAGAAATCGCTCGCATCATTTCCCGCTGGACAGGGATTCCGGTCACTCGCCTGATGGAGGGCGAACGGGAAAAGCTGTTGCATCTGGAAGATGTGCTGCATCAGCGTGTCATTGGACAAAACGAAGCAGTGGAAAAGGTCGCCGAGGCGATCTTGCGCAGCCGTGCAGGCATTCAGGACGAAAACCGTCCCATCGGCAGCTTTTTGTTCCTTGGCCCCACCGGTGTGGGCAAGACCGAACTGGCAAAGGCACTTGCCGAATGCCTGTTCGACGATGAGAAAAACATGGTTCGCATCGACATGAGCGAATATATGGAAAAGTATTCTGTCAGCCGCTTGATCGGAGCTCCTCCGGGATATGTTGGCTACGAAGAAGGCGGTCAGCTTACCGAAGCCGTTCGCCGTAAGCCGTACAGCGTGGTGCTGTTTGACGAGATCGAAAAAGCCCATCCCGACGTATTCAACGTGCTGTTGCAGGTGCTGGACGACGGACGTATCACCGACAGCCAAGGCAGAACGGTCGACTTTAAAAATACCATCTTGATTCTTACCAGTAATCTGGGCAGCCAGTATATTCTGGACGGCATTCAAGATGGCGAAGTCAGCCAGCAAGCCCGTGATGCTGTGGACAGTCTGTTGAAGCAGAGCTTCCGACCCGAATTTTTGAACCGTTTGGATGAGATCGTGGTCTATAAACCGCTGAGCAAAAACGAAATCGGCAACATCGTTGAATTGTTGCTGCAAAAGCTGCGCAGCCGTTTGCAAGAAAAACATCTTTCGCTGGAGATCACCGACCGTGCAAAAACGTATATCATCGACAATGGTTACGACCCTGTTTACGGCGCACGTCCGTTGAAGCGATTCCTGCAAAGCAAGGTGGAAACCTTGATTGCTCGCAGCATCATCGCCGGACAGCCCGCAGAAGGCGATACCCTTGTGGTGGACGCCAACGAACAGGGGCTTACCCTCACCGTTCAAAAGGCATCTTCTTAAAATATTCCTCCCCATTTTTCGGCAGCCCTGCCCGTTTTGGTTTTTCCAAACGGGTAGGGCTGCTTTTTTTACGAAATGCAACAGGCAGGTCATGTGACCTGCCTGTTTGCGCAACCTTTCCAAACGGTGCGTTTCGTTTTGGAAGGTTGCTGTTTTTGATGTGATTCCTGCACGATCCGCTTTTTCAAAAACAAAAAGTGGATGCGTGATCGGGGAACAACATCTTCACTGGTTTTCCGAAAATAACTGGGTCAGCTTTTTCGAATATTCATGCAGAAGTCGCTCCACCTTTTGCTGGCGCGAAGCAGAACCGTTTTGGGCAGGGGAGGAAGTGTCTTCGAAAAACTCCGGCAAAGAGAGTTCAAAGGCATCCGAAATCCGTTTTAACACCTCGATACTGGGATTCTTTTTTCCTTTTTCCAGCGTTGCAATGTATGAAACATGTAGTTCTGCATATTCGGCAAGGATCTCCTGTGTCCAACCTCTCTGCTTGCGCAAGGATTGAATACGGTGTCCAACCCAGATTGTAATATCACTCATATCTCGTTCTCCTTGCATTTAAATTTGTATGCAGAAAAAATCCATAATTTTTTCTGCGCTGCAACATTCTTTATTTGAGTATGGAACAAAAACTTGAAAAATGTTGCAGTTAACATAACAAAGACTATCACGATTTAGACAAAATCAGAATATTCAATAGAATATGAAATTATATTCTATTGAATAAAATAGTTGAAAAGTGTATATTTTTTTGTTATAATGAAATGACAAAAATTGTAAAAGGAGTGTAATCTGTGGATCACCTGGGAAAAAATCCCCGAATATTATGGATTTATACCATGCTGTTGCAGGGATGTAGGCTGAACAAAAAGAAGCTTGCGCTTCAGTATAATGTCACCCCCAAAAGCATTCAACGTGATATGGATGACCTGAAATCCTTCTTTGAGCAGAATACCCCTAAAAAAACTCTTTTATACGATTCTAAAACAAAAGAGTATTATCTGAAAGATGAACAAAGTACATTGAAAATGCCAACAAAAGAGGTCGTTCCGATTTTAAAGACCATCTTTGAAAGCGGTGCGATCCTTCCATATCGCCTTTTTCCCGTTTTGCAGCGAATGACCGACCTGATTTCGGACGAACAAGACCGTGAGATGCTGCAAAAATTTTTGTATCAGGAGCAGGAGTGCTACCAGGCACCCGATTATAATTCGCAGATCGGCGAGATGTTATGCCGTGCCGAACAAGCCGTATGGGATAAACAATGGGTGCTTTTGCGCTACCGACGGGAAGAAAACACGTCTGAACTTGAGTCAGTGGTTTTACCACAGGCAGTTGTGCTGCGGGAACATCGGTTTTTCCTTGTGGCGCAGACGGACGAGGGCTCCCGCCAAAACGCAATGGGGATGTATCAGGTCGACCTGATCTCCGACATCACGCCCCAATATCCGTCCCAGCTGCACCAGCGAAAAGACCAAAAACAGGTGCGGGAAAAGGTCATCTCCACAAAAGCAGGCGAAGAATACTGTGTTCGGTTCGTTTATCACGGTGCATCGCTTTCGGCTATCAAAAAAAGGTTCCCCAACGCAAAGGGAACACCTGCTCCGGATGGATGGCAGGTAGAAGTGCTCGTGTATGGAAGATCCATTGCATCATGGTTGCGCAGCCAGGGAAAACAAATCAGCGACGTAAAAATCGAGCGTTGTGCGCATACAGTTTAAGAGGAATGAAATATGAGGGACAGCGATTCTGTTCCTCTTTTTTTTGCATTTTTAAAAAAAGAGTGGTACAATGATTTCAAATTACGAAAAAGGAGCGAATGCACAATGGCAAAACAAATCCCTACCCGTGACCAAATAGATGAGCAATATACATGGAATCTCGCAGACCTTTATCCCAGTGTCGACGCATGGAAACAGGATCTGGAAAAAGCCGTGCAGCTTACCGAAAAAGCAGCCGGCTATCAGGGAAAACTGAACAACGCCGAAAATCTGTTGGAATACTGCACCACCGAGGAGCAAGTAAGCGAGATCTTGCGCCGTGCCGGCGGCTATGCAAATTGCACCCGTGACGTGGATACCACCAATGCAGCAAGTCAGGCACTTGTGGCACAGGTCACCAGTATTTCGGTAGAATGCAGCGGAAAACTGGCGTTTTCTACCCCCGAGATCATGGCACTGGAAGAAGCTGAACTGGAGCAAATGTATGCCCAACAGCCCGCACTGGAGCGTTACCGTCGCAGCATTACAGACAGCCGCCGGATGAAAGCCCATGTTCTTTCGGCTGCCGAAGAACGATTGCTGGCAGCGGCAGGAGAAATGGCAGCAGCCCCCTCGAATATCTATTCGATGATGGGCAATGCCGACTTGACCTTCCCCAGTGTAAAAAATGCAGAGGGCGAGGAGTTTCAGGTGACCAACGGCAGCTTTATCTCGCTGCTGGAAAGCCCCGACCGCACCTTGCGTAAAGCAGCTTTTGAAAGCCTGTACCACACCTATGCCAACATGAAAAACACTACGGCAAGCGCACTGGCTGCACAGGTCAACCAGCTGAAATTCTACGCAAAAGCCCGCAAATATAACTCCACTTTGGAGGCTTCGCTCGACGTCACCAATGTTCCCGTAGAGGTATATCACAACCTGGTCCAAGCAGTAAACGAAGACCTGCCCTATCTGCACAAATATATGCAGCTGCGCAAAAAGCTGCTGGGTGTGGATGAACTGCATATGTACGATCTGTACACTTCGATGGTGCCTGAAGCCGACGTAAAAGTAACCTTCGAACAGGCGAAAGAAAACGTGATGCAGGCAGTAGCGGTATTGGGCGAAGAATATCAGGCGATCCTGAAAGAAGGTTTTGAAAATCGCTGGTTAGATGTATATGAAAATCAGGGCAAACGCAGCGGAGCATATTCTGCCGGACATCGTGTGCATCCTTTCGTACTGCTCAACCACAAAGAAACACTGGACAGCGAGTTCACTTTGGCACACGAGATGGGTCATGCTATCCATTCGTATCTGTCTAACCGCACCCAGACCCCTGTCGATGCAAACTATGTCATTTTCGTTGCTGAGGTGGCTTCTACCTGCAACGAAGCACTGTTGATGCAGAGCCTGCTGAAAAAGACCACCGATAAAAAGGTACGTGCGACCCTTATCAACTATTTCCTCGAGCAGTTCCGCACTACCCTGTACCGCCAAACCATGTTTGCCGAGTTTGAAATGCTCATCAACCGTGCAAGCGAGCAGGGTGAAGCACTGACCAGTCAGATGCTGAACAAACTGTATCACGAACTGAACGTAAAATACTACGGCCCTGCCGTTGTAGTGGATGAGGAGATCGACTACGAATGGGAGCGCATCCCTCACTTCTATTACAACTTCTATGTTTTCCAATACGCCACCGGTTTTTCGGCTGCAATGGCACTCAGCGAACGCATCCTGAAAGAGGGCGAACCTGCCGTAAAAGATTATCTGGGTTTCCTCAGCGGTGGATGCAGCAAAGACCCCATCTCGTTGTTGCAGGGTGCCGGTGTGGATATGCGCACACCCAAGCCCATTCACGATGCACTGGCTTTGTTCAACTCGCTCATTGACGAACTGGACGCTTTGCTTTCGGAATAACACACCCCAACTGACGGAAATTTTTCCGTCAGTTTTTCTTTTTTTGAAAGATTTTGATGCCTCCATTCGTATTATTACCGAGGGATTTTTTTGAGATTCTGTTTTAGGCTTTGTGAAAAGTAAAAAGGTTATTGCTGTGAGGAAAGGAAACTGTGAAGATTATGAAACAAAACCATCTGCGCATATTGGCATTCACCGTGGCAGTGTCTGCTTTGCTACTTACCGGTTGTGAAAGCAGCCCTGCAAGCGGAACACCATCGTCGACACAATCTCCCACAGCGACCCAGCAACCGGTGGAATCCACCACCGATGTCAACCCACTCACCGGATTGCCCAAGGGCGAAGATTACCCCGAAGGGCAGCGTCCGGTAGCAGTGATGATCAACAACATCAAAGCAGCCCTTCCGCAAAGCGGTCTAAACGATGCCGACCTGTTGTATGAGATCGTAACCGAAGGCGGAGTGACCCGCATCATGGCGGTCTACCGTGACTATAGAACCATGCCTACGGTTGGCCCTGTGCGCTCGGCACGTGACCAGCACGTACAGTTGATGTTGCCGTTGGGGGCATTGTATGCGCACGTTGGTGCTTCTACTTATGCCGAAGAACTGCTGGAAACCTATAAATGGAAAAACCTATTCGAGGTAGACGGGATCTACCGCAATTTCTATTGGATCGACGCCGAACGTCGCCAGACATTGGATCAGGAACATTGCGTGTTTACCAACGGCGAATTTTTCAGCCGTGCGGTGGACGAGTTTAACATGAGTGCGACCGGCTTTGAGCCGGAACCGGTTTTCTCTTTCGTAGACTACGACCAGCCGGAACGCAGCCTGACCGGCGGAGATGCCAAAACAGTGTATGTGCGTTTTTCGGGGTATGCATCGTCGGTGTTTGAGTACCGTGACGGAAAATATTACAAGTCGGAATTTGGCGAGCCGCAAATGGATATGGCAACCGACAGCCAACTTGCTGTCGACAATCTGCTGGTGCTGTTCGCCGAAACCTCCAAGTATCCCGATGGCATCTTGACCAAGGTAAACTACGATTGGGGCGGTGCCGGGTATTATTTCTGCAACGGTCGCTATGAGAAGATCCGCTGGAAAAAAGGATTGCCCGAACAACCGCTGCTGATTTTGGATGCACAAGGCAACGAAACAGAAGTGCAGATAAACCCGGGCACCAGCTATATCGCCATTGTCGGAAATGATCAGATCGAAAATTTCAGCATCAATGAAGCAAAGCTGAATGCGCTGGAAAGCAATCCCGATGAGGAAATCGAGATGCCCGATCGCTAAGCAGTAAATTTTATGCCCAAAACAGGTGTGCGGTCTTTACAAGCATTGTGAAAACGTTTACAATAAAATATAGTATCGCCAAAAATATGGCAAAAGTTTGTTGATTGATTTAAAGTTTGGGAAAAAACGAATGTCGCAGTGCGGCTTTTGGAATAGAAAATTTGGAGATGATACACATATGAAACGATTGATTGCAGCGATTGCAGTTTGTGGCTTGGTCGCATCGGCTTTTGTGGGATGCGGTGGCGCACAAACCAGTACTACCACCCAAAGCAGTTCAACCGCCACAAGTTCGAAGGTAGAGGTAACTCCCGAGCCTACCCCTACCCCCATTCCTTACAATCCGAACCCCCTTACCGGTTTGGAGAACGATGGCAGCTATCCCGAGGGACAACGCATTACTGCTATCATGGTGAACAACATCAAAGAGTGTCGCCCACAGCGTGGCTTGTCCGATGCAGATGTGCTGTACGAAATTAAGGTAGAAGGCGGCATCACTCGTTTCATGGCGTTGTACTCCGATTACAACACCATGCCCACGGTAGGCCCTATCCGCTCTGCCCGTGACCAATTCTTCCGTTTGGTCTTGCCGTTCCAGCCCTTGTATGTACACATCGGCGAAAGTGTCGTACAAAAGCAGTATATTGCTGATTACGATTACAGCGAGTGGAACTACGACTCGATCAACAATATGTTCTGGCGTGACCAGAATCGACTGTCGCAGGGCTATGCAACAGAGCATACCGCTTATACCGACGGTGAACACATTGCTGCAACCATCGCAAGCGAAGGCACCGATATGGAGCGTGACTACGGTACCAGCACCCTGTTCAATTTTGTACCCTACTACGAGCCTGCTTATGTGCCGGCAGATGGTGAGTCTGCGGGTGTGGAGATCATCCATTCCTCGGGCTACAAGACCAAAATGGACTACGATGCATCCAGCAATCAGTACCTGATGAGCCAGAACAGCTCCGCAGGTTATACCGCCACAAAAGACGAAAACAACGGCGAACAGCTTGCTTTCGACAATGTTCTGGTGCTGTTTACCGACATCCACACCTACCCCGGTCACGAACAAAAAGACCTGCAATGTGCTGTTTACGGTGACGGCGGTGTTGGATATTACTACAATGCCGGACGCTACGAAAAGATTCGTTGGACAAAAGGAACCGATCTGGACGTATTGCGCATCATGAAAGACGACGGCACCGAAACCCCTGTGCAGTTGAACTGTGGCAAAACGTATGTAGCAGTAGTAGACATTGACGAGGCGATCAACTTTGACCTGCCCGACCAACAAGCTGCTTCTGACGCAGAATAATTGCAATGCACAGCGCAAAGGGAGGATTTTACCTTGAAAAAACGCATGATGATCACGATCGCTCTCTGTGCTGTTGTGCTTACAGGCTGCGCCCCCGATCCCAAGACGGAACAACAATCGCAGAGCAGTTCAGAATTGGCGAGCCAGCAGCCGACCCCAACCCATGAGCCGGTCATTCAAGCACAGGCGCAAACCACAGCATTCCCTCTTACAGGGCTTGCTTTGCCCGAGGGGATGGCGCAGGCACCCCGCCCCATCGCCATTTTGGTAGACAACACCCGTGAGGCATACCCTCAGTGGGGAATTTCGAACGCACAGGTGGTGGTGGAGGCAGTCACCGAAGGGGGAGTTACCCGTCTGATGTGCCTGTACGATCAGGTTTCCGACATCCCTAAAACCGGGCCGGTTCGCAGTGTGCGTGATATGTTCTTGCAACTGTCGATGCCGTTGAATGCCATCCCTGTACACATCGGCGCAAGCAGTTTTGCTTATAACTTCCTAAACTATTACAGTTGGGCAACCGTTGACGGTATGAATGTAGGCGTAAGCACATTCGACTTCGACAAAGATCGTGCCTTGGTGCGAGATGCTGCCGGGAAGAAGATCGGCAGAGAACACTGCTGGTATACCCAAGGTCCAGCCATTCAAAATGGCATATGGATGCGAAATATCTCGCAGGAGGGCACCATGTATCCTTTGGTAGCGTTTGAGCAAAACGCTACCCCCAGCCAATCTGCTGCAAACCAGATTTCGCTTACATACTCGTATGTTGCACAATCCGGATTCTTTTACGATGTCGCCACCGGAAAATATCTGAAAACCAGTTACGACGGCGCAGCACATATAGATGCAAACAACAATGCACAGCTTTCGTTTGATAACGTTCTGCTTTTGCGCTGCGAAACCTACCTGAAACCGGATGGAGTCCACACCGACTTCAACCTTTCGGGCGGAAACGGATGGTGGATTGCAGGGGGAGCGATGCAGCCGATCCGTTGGGAAAAAGATGGCGATCAACAGCCACTGGAAATTTATGACACAGCCGGAAATGCGCTGAAACTGCGCAGCGGAAAGACTTATCTTGGATTTTTGAGCGGGACGGCTGGTGAAAGCCTGGCCGTAGACGGTGCAGCGATGTTGGACGGCAGCCCGGTGAATCCGCCGGTGATTACCCCGACTGCAACCCCGTCGCCGACCCCGACTCCGACTCCCGAACCCACAGCGGTTCCCACCCCCGAGCCGACCCCTACACCTATTCCTGAAGTTACTCCCGTACCCACGGCTGTCCCTGCTCCCGAAGCAGTGCCTAGTGCAACACCTGTACCGGAAGCTACCGCAGCTCCCGCCGTCTAAAATATTTCAACACAACGAAAAGGCAGGTCATTCGACCTGCCTTTTCGTTATAAAGTATCTCTCTTTTGGTAAGACAAACCGCTGCAGGATTTCCCACGTATCAAGTGTGCTGCGCACAAAAAGATGCTTTGGGAAATCCTGCAGCGGCAAAACGAGCGCAAACGGCGGAAACGTCGCTTGCAGATAAAGTTTTCGTCCACCTTTTTCAAAAGGTGGGTTTTGCGCCCTTTTTTCAAAAGGGCATCCTCACTCCATATATCCAAAAGGTACGATGCGCACTGCTTCGGCAAGATTATCCCGCATCCACATCGCAACACTGGTTTGCAACTGATAGCCGCAACCCGGGTCGGTAATCCATTGCTCAGGCGGACGAGTGGGCAACGCTTTTTGTGCCAGCATACTCATAATCACTCCACCGTGTGTGACGCAGGCTGCCTCTGAGATGTCTGCTTTCATCATATATTCAAACATCTTCATCAGCGTTTCTGCACACCGATGATGGAATTGCTGATTGTCTTCTGCCCCTTTCGGTTGATACTTCTGCTGTGGGTCGAGCCACTTCTGAAAGTTGGGGTCGGTTTTCAGCTCTGCCATACTGCGCCCTTCAAATTCGCCAAAGTGATTCTCCCGCAGATTTTCAATCACCAGCTTTTTGGCATCCGGAAATAAGATGTCCGCCGTTTGGGTGGCACGTTGCAGTGGTGATACGAACACCGTGCCAACATCCGGATAGGAAAACTGTCGGCGCAACGATTGCAGATCCTCTTTACCCTCGCTGCACAGGGGAAAATCTGTTCCGCCACCCGCATAGATGCCGTCCAGATTTGCACGGGTAATGCCGTGCCGAACCAAATATAACGTGTAATTCTTCACAAAAAATCCCTTTCCGGAATTGCCCCAAAAGCGTGAAATCTTGCCTTTTGGCATCCCCTAAAAATTTTCTTTTAAAATTTTATCGCAAAAATCCCTGCTTGTAAACACCATATTTAGCCATTGCCTTTCATAACGGTTTCCATATATTGATTTTTTTGCGGTTCAACAAAAAAGTGTATCATTTTTTGGTATTTACAAAATGTTTTTCTTGGTATATAATTTACCACACGTAAAAAATCCGGCTTGACACCGCCAATCAAACGATAAAGGAGAATCCGTCGATGACTTCCGAATTCAACCGCATTATCACGCTGTTGCGCAAAGAGCGTGGGATCACACAAAAGCAAGCTGCAAGCGATCTGGGTGTGTCGCAGGCATTGCTGTCGCACTACGAAAAAGGGATTCGGGAATGCGGTTTGGAATTTGTGGTAAAAGTTGCCGATTATTATAACGTATCCTGCGACTACCTGCTTGGCAGAAGCACCGATCGCAGTGGTCTGACCTTGAACATCGAGGATCTGCCCACCGACGAAAATTACGGCGATGGAAAATATCGTGGCAGCATCCTGCCCACCATGAACAAAAAGTTTTTGGTGCATTCGCTGAACCTGTTGTACGACAAGCTCAGCCGTGACCCAGACACAGGGCTTGTGACCGAGATCAGTGCCTATCTTATGATCGCCATATATAAAATGTTCCGTCTGGTCTACAGCTCTAACAGCCGCAACGTGCAAAGTATGTTCCGTGTGCCGGAAAAGGTGAGCGGTGGATATGCCACCGCTGAAATGCTTCGCACAGAGGCGACCATTCAGGCGATTCTGAATGGAGAGGACACAAAAGCAGGGGCAGGGCTGAAAGACACTGCAGGCTTTGCCATGACGACCGACAGCCTGACCAAAGACTACCCCGTGCATGGACGCAGCCTGTTGCAACTGGTGAAAATCTGCGAAGACCGCATCATGCCCTAAATTTAAAGAAAAACCGCCGCCAAACACGACCGTTTGGCGGCGATTTTGTTTATAACTGGCTGATTTCCTTTCGACAGGCGGCGCAGATATTGCGCCCTTTATACTCGCACACATCTTCGTTGCTCTGACAGAACACACACGTGGGCTGATATTTTTTTAGAATGACCATCTCGTTTTCTACATAGATCTCGAGCGATGAGTCACGATCAATGTCCAGTACACGGCGTAACTCGATCGGCAAAACGATGCGGCCAAGATGGTCGATCTTGCGCACGATTCCCGTGGATTTCATCTGCAAGTCCTCCTTTTCAAGCATCTGCATTCGCAGATTGGTGTGGCACGAATACAAGTATTATACTTCAAAGGAAAATAAATGTCAATAATTGTAAAAATATGGGAATTTTCGCCAACTTTCTATATCACAGCTGCAAAAATCCGACCTTTTTATATACTTTAGCACAGGTCTTGTTCGCAATGCGGCTTGCTTGCTCGGCACCGGCTTTCAATACCCCATCCAGATAGTTTTTGTCGGCAAGAATGCGGCGATATTCGTTCTGGATCGGGCTGAATACGTCGATTACGCTTTGAGCAACAGCATCTTTGAACTCACCATATCCTTTGCCCTCAAATTCTCGCTGGATCTCCTCAAAGCTTTTGCCGGTAAACACACTGTAAATGCTCATCAAATTGGTCACGCCCGGCTTTTCTTCGCTGGCGTATACGGCACCTTCGCTGTCGGTCACGGCACGCTTGAACTTGCGGCGGATGGCATCCGGCTCGTCCAACATCAGGATAAAGCTGTTAACGTTGGTATCCGATTTGCTCATCTTCTTATCCGGCTCTTGCAAACTCATGATACGAGCACCCGTCTTGGGAATATAAGGCTCCGGCACAGTGAAAGTATCGCTGTATGCGTTGTTGAAACGGGAAGCGATGTTCCGTGCAAGCTCCAAATGCTGTTTTTGGTCGGCACCGACCGGAACGAGGTCGGCATTGTATACCAGAATATCCGCTGCCATCAAGACCGGATAGGTGAACAAACCGGCATTCACGTTGTCGGCATGACGAGCACTTTTGTCCTTAAACTGGGTCATGCGGGACAACTCGCCAAACTGCGTGTTACAAGAAAGCACCCACGAAAGCTCGGCGTGTGCAGGCACATGACTTTGTACGAATACGATGCTCTTTTGCGGGTCGATACCGCAGGCAAGCAGCAGTGCAGCTGCTTCACGGCTCTGTCGGCGAAGGTCGGCAGGATTTTGCCGAACGGTAATGGCGTGCATATTAGCAATCATGTAGATACAATCGTATTCCTGCTGCAACAAGCCCCAGTTGCGCACAGCACCGATATAGTTTCCGAGTGTGAAAGTACCAGTGGGCTGAATGCCGCTGAGAATACGCTTTTTCGCAGAAATTTCCATAGTTGTTACGCTCCCTTCGCCAAAGGCGGTGAAATATACATCCTATCATACCACACCCGTACTGTTTTCGCAACGGCGAAACACAGCGGGAAAACGGCAAAAACAGCAGGAAAAGCAAGGAAATTGAAAAAATCAACCCTTTTTGAAACTCTACCTGAACCGTCAGCTTTCGCAGATAAAATCAGATATGCTTTACAGGAAGTGATCTGAAAGGATGTGGACAGGAAATGACGACAAAAACCGATGTTACAGCAAAAAAAACAAGGCTGTTTCAGGGGCTGAAAACACCTCTTGCCGAAACTGCGCTGTGGACGCTGATCGGTGCAATGAGTTCGCTGGGACAGCTGTTGAACGGAATGTACCCCTTTGGGCTTGCGCTCGCAATGGGGCTACACGCACCCTACTCAATGCTTGCCGCCGGTGGCGCAGCCATCGGCTATGCCGTCGGGCTGTCCACTACGGAAAGTATCCGCTATTTGGGTGCATTGGGGGCTGTGGTAGCGGTTCGGCTGCTATCACAGGGAAGCCCCGAACGAAAGGGCAGCGTCGTGCCCACCATTTTTGCCGGAAGTGCGGCATTGGTGGCGGTGCAGGTGATGCTCACGCTGGGGGGGGTCAGCCAACCAGCGCAGATGCTGTTTTCTGTCAGTGAGGCAATGCTGTGTGCAGGGCTTGCGGTGGCGATCTGGGTGGCATGGAGTTTCCCACTGGGTACGCCCAGTAAAGAACTGGCATCGCTGGTCGTATTTGGCGGAGCGACCGCCGCAGCAAGTGCCTTTCGTGTTTCGGTATTTCAGGCAGGTTGGATTGTTGCACCGGTCTTTTTGTTGGTCGAGGGATGGAGAGCCAGAAAAAACCGCACCTTACCGGCTGCCATCGCAGTGGCAACAGCCATTGCCGCAAGCGACCCCGAACAGGCATTCGCCGGTGCGTTCATTGCACTGGGCGCACTTGCTGCGGGCTTTTTACCAGGCGAACGAGGCGGTATGGCGATGCTGTATTTTACCGCTTGCTGTTTGGGAGCAGCCGCTGCCCCCAACGGAACGGCAGCGGTTTCGATGATCGCCAGCGGTGGTGTGGCGACCGCACTCTTTTTGATGATACCCAAAAAGTGGTTGGCGGTGGCACCTATCGTTCCCCGCTGCGATAAAACCGAGTTTCAGGCAGCCATCCGTCTGAGTGCTTTGGCGTCGGCTCTGGAGGCGGTGGGCGAAACGGTGCAGCAGGTCGTCGAGCGACTGCCCAGCCCCGGCGAAGGGTATAACTGGGTCGTCGACCGCACCTGCGAACAGGTGTGCAGCCGTTGCGGAAGGCAAAGCGAGTGCTGGTCGAAGCATTTTGGAGAAACGGTCGAGGGTTTGTGGAAATTAAAGCCCTTTTTGGAAGAAAGCGGTGCAGTTCGTATCGAACAGCTGCCCCATGAGCTGTGTCGATGCCAGCAACCGGTGGCGTTGTGCGATGCACTGGGACGCAGCTATGCACTTTTGCAGGGCAGACGTGCGGCGGCTGCCCAAAGCAAAGCGATGCGGGCGGCTTTGTGCGAGCAATTCGGTGCGGTCGCCGGTGCATTGGCGACCATTGGAAGCGAACTGGGTGCCGGTGAAGCAGAGGACGAAACGGCACAACGCAAAGCGACCGAACTGCTGTGGGCGATCGGGCTTGCACCGGCAAAGGTACACGTGCTGACCGACCGCATGGGTAGACTGCGGGCAAGTATCTTTATCCGCCGTACGATTTTAAGCGATGAGGAACAAGAGCAACTGACCCACGAACTGGGACAGTGCTGTAAGACCCTGTTCGAACTGCCCCACGTGACCACCGATGGTGCTTTTACCCGTCTGGAGTTTGGCGAAAAGGCGGTGTATACTGCCGATTGTGCCGAATACTCTATCTCGGCACAACAGGGCAAATTCTGCGGTGACCATGCCGAACATTTTTGCGATACACAGGGAAACCTGCATATGATCTTGTGCGATGGCATGGGCAGTGGGAAACCGGCAGCACTGGACGGCGCACTGGCAGCAAGCTTGACTGCACGTTTGGTCGAAGCCGGTTTTGCAGGCGAGCAGGCAGCACGATTGGTAAACGTCGCATTGGAGTTGAAAAGCGAACAGGACTCGGCTGCCGCACTGGACGTGGCAAGCATCGACCTCTACACAGGACAACTGAAATTGTTTAAAGCAGGCGGAGCCGCCAGTTTTTTGGTGCGTCAGGGCAAGGTGCGACGATTGGAGGGCAACAGTTTGCCGGTGGGCATTTTGGGCGGCGTGTTCGGCGGAAGTCAACAGCTTCCTTTGTACGAAAACGACCTGTTGATCCTATGCAGCGACGGCGCATTGGGCGCAGGGGAGGAATTTATGGAAGCCCAGCTTTCCGCCTTTTGGCAAATGCCGTCTAAGCAGCTTGCCGAAAAACTGGCAAAACAGGCAGCTGCCTGCGTTTCGGGGCATCCGGACGACATCACTGTGCAGGTGATGCGGCTGATGCGCAGCCCAATATAAAGCTTTGCAAAAATTACAGCGTGTTTTTCCACAAAATCTTCACCAAATTTACGGTTCTTGTTCACAGCTTAGAAATAAAATTGTAACGGAAATTCAAAGCTTACAAAATATTTCCAAGCAAATTTCGCAAAAAACAACAAGGAGAGTTGCCTTCCATGAAACAACGGGTTCAAGCATTTTGTAAAAACCACGCTGTACGAAGAATTTTTGTCATCCTTATCCTAGCAATCGTCGTTGCTATGGGTATCTTGTGGTTCCGAAACCGCAATTCCGGTTTGCGGTCGGCTCAACAAGAGCAAAATATCATTCGCACCACACGCTTGCAAAAAACAAGCCTGAACGATTCAGTCACCACCACCGGAACCATCCAAAGCAGCAACACCTCTACCGTTACCACCGACCAAAAATATGCCGTCAAAGAAATTTTGGTAAATGTTGGTGACACGGTGCAGGAGGGGGACGTCATCTGCACACTCGACACCTCCGAACTGGAAAAAAGCATCCAAAAGCTGCAAGAGAATCTGAACGAGCAGACAGAAAGTGCCAATAAGCAGGTGGATTCCGCAAACAGCAGCCTTGTCAGCGCAACCGATGACTCGCTTGCACAGGAGGCGGTGCTGAACAGCGCACGTGAAACCATGCTTGCTTTGCAGACCAGTTGGAATACGGCACAGACGGCGGTAGCCCCGTATCTGACAACTTACGAACAGGCACAGGCAAACTTGCAGCAAAAGGGCGCAGCCCTTACCACTTTGCAGGCACAGGGCGCAGAGGCGGAAGCCATTGCAGCTGCACAGGCAGAGTACGATGCAGCAAATACCGCTGTGCAACAGGCACAGGAGCAGCTGAACAACGCAAAACAGCAGTGTAACTACGACAGCTTGCAGCAGCAATATCAGCAGGCAGAACAAGCCTACCAACAGGCTCGCCATCAGTTGGATCAACTGGAATCAGCAGTGGTACAGGCACAAAACCAGTTGGAAACCACCCAGAAAAATGCCGAAAGTGCATCCGAAAGCGACGAACTGGAACAGTTACAGACCCAACTGGAAAAATGTACGCTGCGAGCCAGCAGTTCGGGAAAAATCACCGAGATCGGTGCAACGGTAGGCAGTGCCGTTACCGGCTCGGCAGCGGTCATCCAAGATACCGGCTCGCTGGAACTTGCGGTGAATATCCCTGAATACGATATTGCCGATGTTGCGGTAGGAATGCAGGTAAAAATCACCACCGATGCCACCGAAGGCGAAATCGACGGCACCTTGAGCCAAATCTCCCCCATGGCAGGTCAGAACGGATTTTCGGCGGTCATCACCATTTCCGACCCCACCGGATTGTATATCGGCATGAACGCTACTGCTGAAATCCTGTTGTCTACGGTGGAAGACGTATTCGTTGTTCCCATCGACGCTGTGGAAGAACAGGAAGATGGAACTTATGTCATCTATCAAAGTGAGATGGACGAAAACGGCGAGCAGGTATTCACCCCCATCGAGGTCACTTTGGGCGCACAAAACGACTACTATGTAGAGGTTTCGGGCAGCGAGTTGACCGAGGGGATGGAGATTCGGGCCAGCGTATTGGAGGAAGTGTCCGACACGACCCAGCAAATGATGGGCGGTATGATGATGGGCGGCCCCGCCGGTGAAGCACAGATGAGCGGCGAAGTACAGGTGATCGAGATGCCGAGCGACGACGGCAACCGTGGTGGCGGTCGTGGCGGTATGGGAGGGGCAAACGGATGAGCAGCCCCATGATCGAGATGCACGGCATCGTGAAAACTTACTATCAGGGCAAGCCCAACGAACTGGAGATCTTGCACGGCATCGATCTTGTAGTTAACCGTGGGGAATTTGTTTCCATCGTGGGCGAGAGCGGAAGCGGTAAATCTACATTGATGAACCTTATCGGTGCGCTCGACCGTCCTACCAAGGGCAGTTATCTTTTGGACGGGGTAGACGTTTCCAACGCTGCCGACCGCCAACTGTCCGACATTCGCAATCGTAAGATCGGATTCGTATTCCAGAACTTCAACCTCATCGGACGAGCAAATGCTCAGAAAAATGTTGAACTGCCCATGCTCTATGCAGGTTTTCCGGCAAGAGAGCGCAGCCGTCGTGCCAAACAACTGCTGGAGATGGTCGGCATGGATCAACGGTCAAAGCACCTTCCTGCCGAACTGTCGGGTGGTCAAAAACAGCGAGTCGCCATTGCCCGTGCGCTCTCCTGCGATGCTCCGCTATTGCTTGCCGACGAGCCTACCGGTGCACTGGACACTGCGACCAGCCGTACCGTGATGGACTTGTTCCACAAGCTGCACCGTGAACAGGGCAAGACCATCGTTCTTATCACCCATAGCCCACAGCTTGCTGCCGAAACGCAGCGAGTTATCACCCTTATCGACGGAAACATCGTAGGGGAAGAAAAGGGGGCAGCATACCATGATTGATAATATCCTGCTGGCGTTTTCCAGCCTGTTTGCCAACAAGATGCGGGCATTGCTGACCATGTTGGGCATCATTATCGGCATCGGTGCGGTCATCGCCATCGTTACACTGGGCGATTCGCTCACCGGCTCCATCACCGACAGCATGAACAGCATGGGTGCTTCCAACATCACCGTAAGCCTTCAGCAAAAAAGCAGCGACGATGCCGGTGCGCTGATGTTCGGACGTACAGACCCTGGTGCAGAAGACCTTATCACCCCTACCATGATCGAAGAATACCGCACCCAGTTTGGCGACAAGATTCGAGCCATTGCACTCAGCCGTCAGCTTGGCAACGGAGAGGTGAGCAGTGGCGAAAATACTGCCACCGTTTCGATAACCGGTGTCAATACCGACTACCAGACCCTCGATGGCCCCACCATGCTGTCTGGCCGTTTTGTACGGGACGAGGACGGCGAACGGATGGTCGCAGTGGTAAGTGACGTATTCGTGGAAAGTGTTTTCCCCAATAGCCAGAACGTATTGGGCGAATCGTTCGATGTCACGGTCGGCAATGCGGTCATGCGCTTTTTCATTGCCGGTGTGTACGAGTATGAGGAGAACGGATTCATCAGCATGGACAACAGCGACCCCGTTACCACCGTATACATTCCGGTCGAAACTGCACGGCGACTATTGAGCGAAAGCGAGGGCTACGAAAGTCTGACTATCATGGGAGCATCGGGAGAGGACAGCACTGCCCTGATGGAGCAGACCGAAAGCTTTTTTGCCAGCTACTACACCCACAACGATTCTTACACCATCGCTGCAAGCAGCTTGGAGTCGATGCTGTCTACCATGACCGAAATGCTGGACACCGTTAAGTTGGCGGTGGCTGCCATCGCTGCCATCAGCCTGTTGGTCGGTGGTATCGGTGTTATGAACATCATGCTGGTATCCATCACCGAGCGTACCCGTGAGATCGGTGTCCGAAAGGCTTTGGGTGCCCGCAATCTCGACATCCGTATCCAGTTCATCACCGAATCGGTGGTCATCTGTCTGGTCGGCGGTGTGTTTGGCATCGCATTGGGTGTGGGCTTGGGCGCACTGGGGGCAAGTTTGGTGGGTACCCCCGCCAAACCCAGCATCGCTGCTATCGGAATGGCAGCAGGCTTTTCGATGGCGATCGGTGTCTTCTTCGGCTATTACCCCGCAAACAAAGCGGCAAAACTAGACCCCATCGAAGCGTTGCGATACGAATGACCATAAAAAGCGACTGTGCATTGCACGGTCGCTTTTTGCCTTGACTTTCCCTGTGTCCTGCTTTATTATAAAGGGTAAGACTTGCCCTTGTGGGCGATGGAACAAACCGAAAAGGGGAACGTACATGAAAAACAGCGAAAAAACAATGGAACAAATTATCGCTCTGTGCAAAGGCAGAGGCTTTATCTACGCCGGCAGCGAAATCTACGGCGGACTTGCAAACAGCTGGGACTACGGTCCTCTGGGCGTTGAATTTAAAAACAACGTAAAAAAAGCATGGTGGAAAAAATTCGTGCAGGAATCCCCCTACAACGTCGGTCTGGATTCTGCCATCATCATGAACCCCGAAACATGGGTAGCGACCGGTCACGTTGCCAGCTTCTCCGACCCTCTGATGGATTGTAAGGATTGCAAAGCACGTTTCCGTGCCGACAAGCTCATCGAGGACAACGGCGGTCACGCCGAGGGCATGACCAACGAGCAGATGATGGACTATATCCGTGAACATGGCATCGTCTGCCCCGAGTGCGGTAAGGCAAACTTTACCGACATCCGCAAATTCAACCTGATGTTCAAAACCTTTATGGGCGTTACCGAGGACGCAAAGAGCGAAGTATACCTGCGACCCGAAACCGCACAGGGTATTTTTGTAAACTTTGCAAACGTACAGCGTACCACTCGCCGCAAGCTGCCCTTTGGTATCTGTCAGATCGGTAAATCGTTCCGCAACGAGATCACCCCGGGCAACTTCACTTTCCGTACCCGTGAGTTCGAGCAGATGGAATGCGAGTTCTTCTGCAAACCCGACACCGATCTGGAATGGTTCGCATACTGGAAAGAATACTGCAAAAACTGGCTGCTCGATCTGGGGATGCGTCCCGAAGATATGCGTCTGCGTGACCACGAGCCGGAGGAACTGAGCTTCTATTCCAAAGCGACCACCGACATCGAGTACCTGTTCCCGTTTGGCTGGGGCGAACTGTGGGGCATCGCCGACCGTACCGACTACGATCTCGGTCGCCACAACGATCATTCCGGCAAAACACAGGACTACTTCGACCCCGAAACCAACACCCACTATGTTCCTTATGTTGTTGAGCCTTCTCTGGGTGCAGACCGTGTGGCTTTGGCATTCCTGTGCGGTGCATACGACGAGGAGATTTTGGTGGACGAAAAGGGCAAAGAGGACAAGCGTGTTGTGATGCGTTTGCATCCGGTACTGGCTCCCTACAAGGCAGCCATCCTGCCCCTGAGCAAAAAGCTGGGCGACAAGGCTACCGAGATTTGGCAGCAGCTGAGCAAGACCATGATGGTAGACTACGACGAAACCGGTTCGATCGGTAAACGTTATCGCCGTCAGGACGAGATCGGCACTCCGCTGTGCGTGACCGTCGACTTCCAGACCGTTGGCGACGAGAACACCCCCGCCGACAACTGTGTCACCGTTCGTGACCGTGACACCATGGAGCAGGTGCGCATCCCCATCACCGAGCTGGAAGCGTATATCCAGAAAAAGATCGCATTGTAAGTTGAATCACACAAAACCCGATGGGGAATCCTGTCGGGCTTTTTTAAGAGTAAGGAGGTAATTTTTTATGAATCCCGTTTTGATGCAGAAATATGCAGATTTTGCTGTAAAGGTCGGCGTAAACGTAAAACCCGGTCAAAACTTTATCATCCAATGCCCTGTCGAGGGAGCAGCTTTTGCCCGTGCCTGTGCAAAAGCAGGTTACGAAGCAGGTGCAAAGCGTGTTGAAGTGCGCTATAACGACGAGCAGGTAAGCCGTTTGCAGATGGAGCATGGCGACGAAGCAGTGCTGTGCGATGTAAAGCCTTGGCTGGTGCGCAGCTATCTGGACTACGCCGAAGACGAGGGCAGTGTGTGCATCCTGAACATCGTTGCCCGTGACCCCGAAATTTACAAAGGGCTGGACGGCGAAAAGATTCAAAAAGCAATGCTGGCACAGCGAACTGCACTGAAAGCATGGCAGGAATACACCATGAACAGCTTGGTACAGTGGTGCATCGTTGCCATTCCCACTGTCGCATGGGCAAAAAAAGTATTTCCCGGTGTGTCCAACGAAGAAGCTGTGGAAAAGCTGTGGGCAGCCATTTTTCAGGTTTGCCGTGTCACCGAGGAGGGCGATGTAGTCGAGGAGTGGAAACAGCACGTCAAGCGTACCGCTGCCCGTCGTGACCGCATGAACGAACTGGATCTGGTGAGCGTTCGCCTGCAAAGTGCAAACGGCACCGATTTGACCATCGGTTTGGCAGAGGATGCCATTTGGCAGGGTGCTAACGAAATGGCACACAACACGAAAGTAAACTTTATCGCCAATATTCCCACCGAGGAAGTATTCTGCGCACCCCACAAAGATAAAGTAGACGGCGTTGTAAAAAGCACCCGTCCGTATGTATACAACGGCGAGATCATCGAAAACTTCACGGTTGTATTTGAGGGGGGCAAGGTCATCTCCCACACCGCCGAAAAAGGCGAGGAACTGCTGGGCAAGCTGCTGGACAGCGACGACGGCAGCCGTCGCATCGGTGAGATCGCACTGGTGCCTGCTTCCAGCCCCATCCGTCAAAGCGGAGTGCTGTTC
This sequence comes from uncultured Anaerofilum sp., assembly GCA_944385945.1. Taxonomy (GTDB): domain Bacteria; phylum Bacillota; class Clostridia; order Oscillospirales; family Ruminococcaceae; genus Anaerofilum. The sequence continues at coordinate 67,463 of CALWZD010000049.1, forward strand.
TATAACACCTTGTTCGATGAAAATGCAGCCTGCCATATCGCATTTGGTCGGGGCTACCCCACCAACATCAAGGGCGGTACCGAAATGACCACCGAACAGTTGTTGGAAAAGGGATTGAACCATTCTGCTATCCACGAGGACGTTATGGTCGGCAGCGAAGATATGAACATCACCGGCACCACCCGTACCGGCGAAACTGTGACCTTGTTCCAAAACGGCGAGTGGGCATTCTAACCGAAACCGATTCCATTCAGGCAAGGCTTCGCCGTCCATTGGGAGTGGATGTAGTGCGCATCGGGGCTGTGGGAATCGTTGGCTGGTTCCATATCTGGCAGCAAAGCTGGGTCAGCCCCGGTAAGTTGGAGCCACTGGTGCGCACCGGCTATGTGTGGGTGGATATGATGATCTTGCTGTCGGGGTTCTGCCTTTTTCTGCCCTATGCTGCCGATGCAGCCCAAGGGTTGCCTGTGCGCAGCAGTCAGGGGTTTTATCGACGCAGGGCATGGCGAATTTTACCGGCTTACTTCGTTTGCGTGATAGGGCATCTTGTCGTTACACTGCTGCAAAGCGGGTGGACACAAGGTTTGGGCAAAGACCTTGTGGCACACCTGACCTTGACCCAAACCCTTTTTGCACAAAGCTACTGGTATACAAAGCTTGGCGGCGCACTCTGGACGGTGGGGGTTCTGGCAGGTTTTTACCTGCTGTTCCCGCTGTTGGCAAAGGCAATGCTTCGCTTTCCGCTGCAAACAGCGGTCGGGATGCTGGCGGTACAGGCTATTTTTTCGCTGTTTGCACTTGGCTTGCAAGGTCTGGACTATCAAATGGCGTTCAATCAACTGCCCGCCTTTACAGGGGTGTTTTGGTTGGGGATGGCAACATCCATTGTATACGCACAGTTGGTGGTCGGGATGAAAAAGATCGTCCGATGGTTGTTTGGTGTGGGGGCGGTCGGCTGTTTCTTTGCGGTGTTCAAGTTGGTGAAATACAGCTTGCTTCGCAGTGAAAACGTGCAGCGTTGGCAGCTGCAATTTCGAATGCCGTTATCCCTCTTATTTGGTGGGCTGTTGCTTTGTCTGTGCCTTGCACTGCCGGCAGCCAACAAAACAGGCTGGGTCGCTTTTTTGGCAAGCGGAAGTTACAGCTTCTACCTGTGGCATCAAAGCGTTGCTGTTTGGCTGAAACAGTTGCGCATCCCATACTGGTCAGGCGATATTCCGCCCAACCAACTGGGGGATACCGTCTGGATGCATCGCTATCAGCTGTTGTGCTGGATAGCAGGGCTGGCAGTTGCATTGCTTTCGGTCTTTTTGTGCGAAAGATTGCCTGCCCATCTCAAAGCCCGAAAAAATCCGACATAACGGGTCATATCCGCAACATCCTTTGCGATTTGTGCAGAAATTCCACAAAAATCCGTGCGAAACTTAGCAAAAAGCCAAACCATACCTCGCACCGCTTGCATATTTGTGGCGGATATGGTATAGTATATATCGTACGATAGAATTTTCTTTGAAAAGTGGGCCGCAGGGTCCGCTTTTCTTCGTTCTTTAGGAGGTTTTTCAATGGCAAAAGGAAAAGGTGGGTCGAACACCGTACAAACAGTAGAAGCACTGGTTCGTCCTGTGATCGAGCAGATGGGGCTTTCGCTGTGGGATGTGCGCTTTGAAAAAGAGGGACCGGACTGGTTCCTGCGCATCTTTATCGACAAAGAGGGCGGCTTGGATATGATCTCGTGCGAGGAAGCCACCCGTGCCATCAATCCTGTCATTGACGAGGCAGACCCCATCGAACAAAGCTATTTCATGGAAGTGGGAAGCCCCGGTCTTGGCAGAAAGCTGACCCGTGACGAGCATTACACTGCTTTGCAGGGGCAGAAGATCGCTGCCCGACTGATCCGTCCCGACGAACAGGGACGCCGTGAACTGGAAGGGGTGCTGAAAGGTCTGGAAAACGGGGTGGTTACCATCGAAACCGAACAGGGCGAGGTAAGCTTTGCACGTACCGCAGCAAGCTTTGTAAAGCTGTGCGACGACGAAAATTTGTTCGACTAAAGCCCTTGCCGACAGGCAAAACGATTGTATAAGCTGACACAGTAAAATAATAATAGAAAGTGTGGATGAACGGAAAAATGAATGCAGATTTTTTTGAAGCGGTGAAATTGCTGGAAAAGGAACGTGGCGTTTCGGGCGAGTACTTGATGGAGAAGATCCGCAATGCTCTTGTGATCGCTGTAAAAAAAGACTACAATGTGGACGACGATAACGTTTTGGTGGACATCGACCCCGCTACCGCAAAGTTCAGTGTAAGCCTTGTACAGGACGTTGTGGAGGAAGTGGAGAATCCCTATACCCAGCTCAGCTTGGAGGACGCACAACAACGCCGTAAGACCTACAATGTAGGCGATCGTGTCATCACTCCGCTCAAAACCAAAGACATCGGCCGTATCGCTGCACAAACTGCACGTCATGTCATTCGTCAGGGTATCCGTGAGGCAGAGCGCAGCCAGCTGTATGTGGACATGAAAGACAAACTCAATGATATGGTCACCGGTAAGGTCGTGCGTGTGGACGAGAAAAAGGGAACCGTTGTGCTGAACATGGGCAAAGGCGAAGCCGTTCTGCCCCGCAGCGAGCAGCTGCCCGGCGAGGAATTTGCGATCGGACAGCTGGTCAGCGTGTTTGTTGCTGATGTTTCCGAAACCGAGCGTGGCCCCCGTGTATTGATCAGCCGTACCCATTCGGGCATGGTAAAACGCATCTTCGAAAAGGAAGTCCCCGAGATCTTCAACGGTGTTGTTGAGGTAAAAGCCATCAGCCGTGAGGCAGGTATGCGCAGCAAGATCGCTGTTGCAAGCAAAGACCCCAATGTCGACCCCGTTGGTGCCTGCATCGGCGCACATGGCGCACGTGTAGGACGCATCGTAGAAGAACTGGGCGGCGAGAAGATCGACGTTATCCCTTGGAACGAAGACCCCACCGTTTTCATCGCAGCTGCTCTGTCCCCCGCAAAGGTGGTCAAGGTAGAGGTACTGGACGAAGAAACCCGTGCTTGCCGTGTGACCGTTCCCGACCAGCAGCTCAGCCTTGCCATCGGCAACAAGGGTCAGAACGCCCGTTTGTGCGCCCGTCTGACCGGTTATAATATCGACATCCGCCCCGAAAGCGGATACTACGGCGAGGACGAGGACGAGCAGCCGCAGGAGCAGCAGGCAGAAGAAGCCTGATCCCCCAACGAAAGGAAGTGCTGAACCATGCAGCCGAAAAAGATCCCTGTTCGCCGTTGCAGTGGCTGCGGTGAAGGAAAACCGAAAAAAGAGTTGGTGCGGGTGGTACGCAGTGCCGAGGGCGAGATCAGCCTAGACCTTACCGGCAAAAAGGCAGGGCGTGGTGCTTACATCTGTCCAAGCCTCGATTGTCTGGCAAAGGCACGAAAGGCAAAGCGGCTGGAGCGCAGCTTTGGCTGTGCGGTACCCGAGCAAGTTTATCAGCAGCTGGAACAGCAGCTGCGTGAAAGGGAGGTCGGCGATGAACAATAACGCATTGCTTTCGGCACTTTCACTCTGCCGTAAGGCAGGTGCTCTTACCACCGGTTTCGACCCCGTGAAAGACAGCGTGTTTACCGGCAAAGCGATCCTAGTGCTTTTGGCACAGGACCTCTCCCCCAAAACAGCCCAGCGTGTGCGACAGTTCTGCGAAGATTTTGTCGATTGCGTAGAGCTTCCGCTCACGATGGAGCAGCTTTCCGCCATTACCCGAAAACCCGCCGGTGTATTTGCGGTAACGGACGCAAACCTTGCAAAGCTGTGCAAGGGAAAGCTACCACACACAGAGGAGGAATAAGATGGAAATTAAACATAAATTAGGCGACGTTGCAAAGCAACTGAATGTACCCAACAAAAAAATTGCAGACCTGCTGGCAGAACTGGGCGATGACAGTGCAAAACACACCACCGTTTTGGGTGAAAAAGAAATGAACTACATCGTCGACCGTTTGAGCGCAGAGAACAGCGAAAAAGATTTGAACGGCTATTTCAACAATACCGGTGCATCCGAAAAGCCTGCACAGAACAAAAACGCTGCAAAACCTGCACAAAACGGCAAAAACAGCAATCAGGGCAATAAGAACAACCAGAACAAGCCTCGCCAAAATGCCGATGCTCCCAAAGCAAAGCCCCAAAACGAGATCCTCAAACGTGCTGACGGCTCTATTGTAGAGATGCCCCAGAAAAAACAGCGCAAAAAAGAGGACACCGCAGCATCCGAGCCGATCGTACTCAAGCGTGAAACCGTTACCGTTACGGTCGACACCCGTACCGTTGACGTCAACCTCGACAAATTCAACGAGAAATACAACGATCTGGCTGCTACCCGTGAGGTAGAAAACCGCAAAAAGCCGATGCCTGCCGGCAACAAGCAGAAGTTCGGCAACAAGCAGAACAAAAAGAATCAGCAGTTCCAAAAACGCCGTGAAACCGAGGCAGAGCGTTTGCAGCGCATCCAGCTGGAAAAAGCCCGTAAGGCACAGCTGAAAGTGACCATTCCCGACGAGATCACCGTTGGCGAACTGGCTGCTATGCTGAAGCAGACCGCAGCAAACGTCATCAAAAAATTGATGGGTCTGGGCGTTATGGCAAACATCGGTCAGGTCATCGACTTCGATACCGCTGCTGTTGTTGCCGAGGAAATGGGCGCAAAGGTAGAGCGTGAAGTAAAAGTTACCATCGAAGAACGCCTGTTCGAGGTGGACGAGGATAAGGACGAGGATCTGCAAGAGCGTCCCCCTGTTGTTGTTGTTATGGGTCACGTTGACCACGGTAAGACCAGTATTCTGGACGCTATCCGTAAGAGCAACGTTACCGCAGGCGAGGCAGGCGGTATCACCCAGCACATCGGTGCTTATCAGGTAACCGCTGACGGCAAGGTCATCACCTTCCTCGACACCCCCGGCCACGAAGCATTCACCAGTATGCGTGCCCGTGGTGCAAACCTGACCGACATCGCTGTTTTGGTCGTTGCTGCCGATGACGGCATCATGCCCCAGACGGTCGAATCCATCAACCATGCAAAGGCAGCCGGTGTTTCCATCATCGTTGCCATCAACAAAATGGATAAGCCCACCGCAAACCCCGAGCGTGTTATGGAGCAGCTGACCCAGTACGAGCTGGTTCCCGAGGAGTGGGGCGGTGACGTTATTTGTGTACCCGTTTCGGCACTTACCGGTAAGGGCATCAGCGACCTGCTCGAGAACATCAATCTGGTAGCCGAAGTAAAAGAGCTGAAAGCAAATCCCAACCGCCGTGCAAAGGGTGCCGTTATCGAGGCACGCTTGGACAAAGGACAGGGTACCATCGCAACCTTGTTGGTACAAAAAGGTACCTTGCGCAAGGGCGATGTGATCATCGCAGGTACCGCCGTTGGTCGTGTACGTACCATGAAGAACGACAAGGGCGTATTCATCGAGGAAGCAGGCCCCTCGACTCCCGTCGAGATCACCGGCTTGACCGAAGTGCCGGTAGCGGGCGACCTGTTCGATGCAGTTGAAGACGAGCGTCTGGCTCGTGAGCTTGCCGACCGCCGTGCGACCGAGGCAAAAGAGCAGCAGTTCCGCAACTACCAGAAAGTAACGCTGGACAATCTGTTCAGCCAGATCGCCGAGGGCGAGCGCAAACAGCTGGACATCATCGTAAAAGCAGACGTACAGGGCAGTGCCGAAGCCGTAAAGCAGAGCTTGGAAAAACTGTCCAACGACGAAGTTCGTGTAAAGGTCATCCATGCAGGTGTCGGTGCCGTCAACAAGTCGGACGTAATGCTGGCAAATGCAGGTAATGCAATTATCATCGGTTTCAACGTTCGTCCCGATGCTGTCGCAAAAGAAGAAGCTGCACAGTGTGAGGTAGAGATGCGGATGTATCGTGTTATCTACGACGCTATCAACGATGTGACCGACGCAATGAAAGGTATGCTGGCACCCAAGATCCGTGAAGTCGAAATGGGTCACGCCGAAGTGCGTCAGGTATATAAGATCAGCAGTGTTGGTATGGTTGCCGGTAGCTACGTACAGGGCGGTAAGATCGTGCGTAATGCAAAGATCCGTGTTGTGCGTGACGGCATCGTGATCGCCGACGATCAGGTGGCTGGTCTGCGCCGTTTCAAGGACGACGTAAAGGAAGTTGCACAGGGCTACGAATGCGGTATCAGCTTGGAGAAATTCAGCGACCTGAAAGAGGGCGACATTCTGGAAGCTTATATTCTGGAAGAATATCGTGACTAAACCAAGCTGTCGTTTTGCAAGGATAACATGGCAGAGCGGTTGCCTTTTGGGCAGCCGCCTGCCGTCAAATTAAAGGAGTCGATATGGCAAACAAAAATCAGGGTCGTTTGACCGAGGATATGAAACGTGAAGTCATCTCCATTATCTCCACCATGAAAGACCCCCGCTTGCAGGGCTTTTTGACCGTGATGCGGGTGGACGTTACCCCCGACTTGGATGTGGCAAAAGTGTATGTGAGCATGATGGGGCAGGATGGCGATACCGCCGAGGCAGTAAAAGCACTGAACAAAGGTGCGGGCTATGTGCGCACCGAGATCAGCCGCAGAATGCACATCCGCAAATCTCCCCGCTTTGTGTTCGTAGCAGATGACGGTGCTGCCTATGCAGCCCATATCAATCAGCTGCTTGCCGATCTGCATCGCAAAGAGAACAAGGAGGAGCAGGCGGATGAGTGAAACATTGGATCTGACCGAAGTTTTAAGCCGTTTGCTGCGGGCAGAGCGCATTTTGCTGCTGTGCCATAAAAATCCCGATGGGGACACTCTGGGCAGTGCTGCGGCACTGTACCACGCACTCAAAAAATTGGGCAAGGAACAGGTCGCCGTACTGTGCGCCGACCTTATCCCCGCCCGCTACGACTATATGCAGATGGAGCGTTTTACCGGTCAGTTCGAGCCGGGCTATGTGGTCGCAGTGGATGTGGCAAGCATCCAACTGTTCGGCGACGCTGTGCGTGAATATGCCGAGCGGGTCGATCTGTGCATCGACCACCACGCCTCCAATGCAGGATATGCCGATGCACTGTATTTGGATGCAGAGGCATCTGCCACAGCCGAGATCATTTTCCAACTGGTGGAAAAAATGGGCATCGAACTCGATCCGCTCATCGCCGATTGTATCTATACCGGCATTTCCACCGATACCGGCTGCTTTTTGTTTGGCAACACCACTGCCCGCTGCCACGAGGTAGCAGCAAGGCTGATGCAGGCAGGCGCACACGTGCGGGACTTGAATCTGGTGCTGTTCGAAACCAAAAGCCGTGCCCGTCTTGCCATCGAAAGCATTGCGCTGTCGCATCTGGAATATCACTTTGATGACCGCTGTGCAATGATCTACATGACCCGTGAACAGATCGAAAGCACCGGTGTAGAGGCAAGCGATTTGGAGGGCTTGACAAGTCTGCCCCGTCAGATCGAGGGGGTAGAAGTCGGCATTACCCTGCGCCAACTGCCGTCGGGAAGTTATAAAATCAGTGTTCGCACCATGCCCGGTGTAGATGCGTGTGCGATTTGTACCCGCTTGGGCGGTGGCGGTCACGCACAGGCAGCAGGCTGCGAGCTGATGGGCGGCTTGGATAATGCAAAACAGGCGATTCTGGCAGAGGTGGAGCGTGAACTATGCAGGGAATCCTGATTATCGACAAACCGCAGGGCTGGACAAGCTTTGACGTTATCGCAAAGCTGCGAGGGCTCCTCTCCACCCGAAAATTAGGGCATTCCGGAACCCTCGACCCTATGGCGACGGGGGTTCTTCCCGTATTTGTGGGGCAAAGTGCAAAAGCGGTCGATTTACAGCTCGACCACACCAAAGCATACCGTGCCAGAATCAAATTCGGCATCTCCACCGACACAGGCGATATTACAGGCGAGGTGCTGACCCAAAGCGATGCTGTTATTTCGCAAGCCGACCTTGTAGAAGTCTTGCCTCGCTTTGAGGGCGAGCAGATGCAGCTTCCCCCGATGTATTCGGCAGTAAAAGTCAACGGTGTTCCGCTGTACAAAGCAGCCCGTGCAGGAAAGACGGTCGAGCGAACGCCTCGCCCCATCACGGTGCATTCCATCCGCTATTTGGGGCAGTGCGCCGAAAATGAATTTGAGATCGAAGTTTCCTGCTCGAAAGGAACTTATATCCGTGTCATCGCCGAGGACATCGGCAAGGCGTTGGGCTGTCCGGCTACTCTGTCGGGGCTGCGACGTATCCGTGCAGGGCTGTGGGGCGAAGAACACGCCGTGACCTTGCAGCAGGTACAGGCTTTGCGGGACGAGCAAGGACTGGAAGCGGTGCAGACACTCCTTTTGGACACCGAAACCGTTTTTACACCACTGCCGTTGATCAACGTCAATGAACAGACCTTTCAACGCTTACTCAGCGGTGCGCCTACCTACCGTTTTCCGGCGGAAGATGGCCGCTATCGGGTGCGTTTTCAAGAAAAATTCGTGGGATTGGCGCAGGTGCAAGACCACATCTTGAAAGTAGAAAAATTGTTTTGTGAAAGAGGGTGAGGGCGATGCAGTTGGATTCCACCATCGCTGCGCAGAATACACAGCCGTGCAGTGTTGCACTGGGCTATTTTGACGGAGTACACGTCGGACATCGGGAAGTCATCAAAGCAGCCGTGTCCTATGCAGAAAAAAATCACTGTCTGCCCGCTGTATTCACCTTTGCTCTTTCGCCCCAAAACAGCTTGAAAGGCAGCCGTATCCTGTCCGAACAGGAAAAGCTACGCCGTTTGCAGCAACTGGGCATTGCCCGTTGCTTCGAGCCGTCGTTTGAGGACATCCGCCAAATGACACCACAGCAATTTGTTCAGCGATATTTAAAACAGCACTGCAACGCAAAAGCGGTATTTTGTGGCGAAAATTTCACCTTTGGCAAGGACAAAAGCGGCACGATCGAGCTGTTACATACTCTGTGCAGCGAGAACGACATCCATTTGCAGGTCGTCCCCATCAGTTGGCAAGGCGGTGAGCCGGTATCTTCCACCCGCATTCGCAAGCTGCTGGAACAGGGCGACATTCCCACAGTAAATGCACTGCTTGCCCAGCGGTACTGTGTCGATTCTACCATTCAGCATGGTGCAGGCAATGGAAAAGTATGGGGATTTCCTACCATAAATCAGGTGTTTGCATCGGGAATGCTGATTCCAAAGCATGGTGTCTACATTACCGAAGTGGAATTGCAGGACGGTACCCGTCTGCCGGGTGCGACCGGACTTGGCACCCGTCCCACCGTCAGCGGAGAGGGTGTGACCTGCGAAACCTTTTTGCCGGGTTACGAGGGTGACCTTTACGGGCAAACGGTACGGGTAGAATTTTGCGAATACCTAAAGCCCACCGTCAAATTCGATTCGGTGGAAGAACTCAAAGAATATGTGTTCAGTGCTGCACAGGCTGCGCTGGACTATTTTCGAAAATAACTCCATACCGACGGTTCGACACCATATCGAGCCGTCGGTTTTGTTTTTTGCCAAAACAGGCATTTCCATACCATTTTTTTGTCGTTTATGCTACAATATCAAACAGGCAGTTTGCCATAAAAGAAACAGGGAATATCCCTTTTGAATAGACGGAGAAAACAAAATGAAACAACTGGTACTGGGAATTTTAGCCCACGTCGATGCGGGCAAAACCACCCTTTCGGAAGCGATGCTGTATTGCAGCGGATGCATCAAAAAATTAGGTCGTGTCGACCACAAAAACGCCTTTCTCGACACCGATTCGATGGAACGGGAACGGGGAATCACGATTTTTTCCAAACAAGCAAAGTTAGAGTTGCCCGATTGGGACATCACTTTACTGGACACACCGGGTCACGTCGATTTTTCGGGCGAGATGGAGCGTACCTTGCAAGTATTGGACTACGCTGTGTTGGTCATCAGCGGTTCGGACGGCATACAAAGCCACACCCAAACAGTGTGGAAACTGCTGCGACAATACAGCATCCCCACCTTTTTGTTTATCAATAAAATGGATCTGGCAGGTGCCGATGCAGCCGACGTTTTGCAGCAGTTACAAACACGTTTGGGCGAGGGCTGCACCGACTTTTCCCATCTTGCTGACCACTGGGAGAGCATCGCTATGCAGGACGAACAAGCAATGGAGGAATATCTGCAAAGCGAACAGCTTTCGGACGAAACCTTGCGCCGTCTGATTGCAAACCAAACGCTATTCCCTTGCTATTTTGGCGCAGCACTGAAGCTGGAGGGAGTGGAAGAATTTTTGCAAGGGCTTTCCCACTATGCAGTGCAGCCCACCTATCCGCAAGAGTTTGGCGCAAAGGTATATAAAATCTTCCGTGACCCACAGGGGAATCGCCTGACCTGCTTAAAAGTGACCGGCGGATGCCTAAAGGTGAAAACGCTGCTTTCGGGCAGCACTGCAAAAGGAGAACCATGGCAGGAAAAGGCAGACCAAATTCGCATCTACTCGGGGGCGAAATTTGTTCCTGCTGAGCAAGCGGTTGCAGGTACCGTCTGCGCAGTAACAGGTTTGACAAAAACATTGCCCGGCGATGGATTGGGGCAGGAAAGCAATTCCCGTCCACCGGTTTTAGAGCCGGTGTTAAGCTGTCAGCTGCGACTGCCCGACGGTTGCGATGTCCACAATGCGTTGATGAAACTGAGTCAGTTGGAGGAGGAAGACCCACAACTGCATATCGTATGGGACGAGCGACTGGGTGAGATCCATCTGCAAATGATGGGCGAAGTGCAGCTAGACGTACTCAAACGGCAGATTCTGGAGCGGTTTGGGCTGTCGGTCGGATTTGGTGCAGCGAGCATTCTGTACCGTGAAACCATTGCCGAGCCGGTCATTGGCATCGGGCATTTCGAACCGCTGCGCCACTATGCCGAGGTTCATCTGCTGCTCGAGCCGTTGCCCCGTGGCAGCGGTATGGTATTTGAAACCAACTGCCCTGAGGGTACGCTGGACAAAAACTGGCAGAATCTGGTGATGACGCATCTTTGGGAAAAGGAACATCTGGGCGTTCTTACAGCAAGCCCCATTACGGATATGAAAATCACCCTCACAGCAGGAAAAGCACACCTGAAACACACCGAAGGCGGAGATTTTCGGCAAGCGACCTACCGAGCGGTACGGCATGGGCTGATGAATGCAGAAAGCATTTTGCTGGAGCCGTGGTACGAATTTACCATCGAACTGCCCAGCGAACAGGTCGGTCGGGCGATGGCGGACGTTCAGCGGATGGGCGGAGAATTTTCTCCCCCCGAAACGCAAGGAGAACAGACCGTTCTAAAAGGCACAGCACCTGCTGCACAAATGCAAGGCTATCCGATGGAAGTGATCGGCTATACCAAAGGCAAAGGACGCATTTTCTGCTTGCCGGCGGGGTATCGTCCATGCCACAACACAGCCGAAGTGGTAGAGCAGATCGGCTACGACAGTGAGCGTGACGTAGAAAATACCGCTGACTCGGTATTCTGTTCGCACGGGGCAGGGTATACGGTGCCATGGAGAGAAGTGGAGGCTCATGCACATCTCGACACCCGTCATCTTTTGCAGCAAAAGCAAGAGGAATCCTCGAAAAAGCCCATCCGCATTGCAAGCGGAAAAGCGACCGACGACGAATTGGCAGCGATTTTTGAGCGTACATATGGGGTTTCCAAACGACGGGAGTTGTTCCGTCCACAGCCCAAGCAAGCACAGGAATACGTTTACACCGACCAAGGCCCCGAATACCTTTTGGTGGACGGCTACAACATCATTTTCGCATGGGAAGACCTCAAGCGACTTGCAGCGGAAAATTTGGAGTCGGCACGGCAGGCTTTGGCAGACATTTTGTGCAATTATCAAGGCTTTAAGCAGTGCCGTTTGATTTTGGTTTTCGATGCCTACAAAGTATCCCGCAACGTGGGTGAGGTGAGCCGTTACAACAATATCGACATCGTATACACAAAAGAAGCGGAAACGGCGGATATGTACATCGAAAAAACGACCTACCAGCTAAAAGGCAAATACCGTGTAAAAGTTGCGACTTCGGACGGTGCGGAGCAGTTGATTATTCTGGGACACGGTGCGATGCGGCTTTCGGCGGAGATGTTGCGGGAAGAAATCGAGCGTACCAATGCGCAGATTCGGGAAATCATCGAGAAAAACAGACGGTGAGTCCCGGGGCGGCGGTCGATGGAGGTCGGACGCATCAAGCGCACTTCGTGCGAAAAGATGCTTACCGACCCCCATCGCCTACCTTTGCATTTTTTCTATAACACACAAAGGGCAGGTCGTATGACCTGCCCTTTGTAGTTTAAAGTTTTCGTCCACCTTTTTTAAAAGGTGGGAAAAATCAAAAATCAGAACTCAAATCGTAGGGAGTTGTCTGGTAAACGTAGTAGTTCAGCCAGTTAGAGTAAAGCAGATGTGCGTGACTGCGCCAACAGAAGTTTACTCCTTTTTCCATATCGTCCCCAATGTAATAATTTTTTGGCATTTCGATGGGCAGACCTTTGTCCAAGTCCCGCCGATACTCGCTGTCTAAAGTCAGCTTGTCATATTCCGGATGTCCGGTGACAAAAATCTGCCTGCCCGAATCGGTCGACAGTAAAAACATCCCCGCTTCGTCGCTTTTTGCAAGCACACGCAGCTGTGGGCATTGCTCTACCTGCTGTTCGCAGATATTCGTGTGGCGTGAATGCGGTGCAAAAAACACTTCATCAAAGCCACGCATCAGCGGATTTGATGGGCGAACCACACGATGCGGAAAAATGCCAAACATCTTTTTGTCCAGCGGCTGCTTTTCAATTCCAAAATGATAGTACAATCCCGCTTGTGCGCCCCAACAAACATGAAGTGTCGACCATACATTCGTCTTGGAAAATTCCATGATCTCGCACAGCTCGTCCCAATATTCCACATCCTCAAAAGGCATCTGCTCTACCGGCGCACCGGTGATGATCATGCCGTCAAAACGCTGGTTGCGGATATTGTCGAATGTGGTATAAAATGCCCGTAAATGCTGTTCGGGTGTGTTTTTGGAGAGATAGCTGCCTGTGCGCAAAAAGGTCAGTTCTACCTGAATCGGAGTATTTGCCAACAGACGGGCAAGCTGGGTTTCGGTAGCGATTTTTGTCGGCATCAGATTCACCACCACGATGCGCAGCGGACGGATGTTTTGACTAAGCGCACGGGATTCCGACATTACAAAGATGTTTTCATGCTCCAGTGCTTCGGCTGCCGGAAGATTTTTGGGAAGAATAATCGGCATAGTGATTTTCCCTTCCGCTTATTTGCAAGCTTTTTCCAAAGCCTGATCGAAATCGGCAATAATATCCCGAATATCCTCGATGCCGATGGATACACGAATCAACTCCGGACGGATTCCGGCGGCGATCTGGTCGGCTTCGCTCAGCTGGCGATGGGTGGTGGAAGAAGGATGCAGAACACTGGTGCGCAAATCGCCTACATGAACTACCAAACTGGTCATTTCCAGATTTTCGATAAACTTTGTGCCGGCTGCCAAACCGCCCTTTACACCAAACGAAAGTACACCGCCACAGCCGTTGGGCAGATATTTTTCCGCTTTTGCATGGTCGCAGCTGCTTTCCAGTCCGGGATAGCTTACCCACTGCACATAGGGACTTTGCTCCAAATGCTTTGCCAATGCCAATGCATTCTCGCAGTGACGCTGCATCCGCAGGTGCAGAGTTTCTAAGCCCAGATGTGTCAACCATGCATTTTGCGGAGCCATCACAGCACCAAAATCACGCAAAAGCTGGCTGCGCAGTTTGGCTGCGTAAGCAGTGTTCCCAAACTCTTTTGTGTATACCAGACCATGATAGCTTTCGTCCGGTTGGGTCAGACCGGGATATTTGCCGGAAGCTTCCCAGTCGAATGTACCGCCGTCGATGACCATACCGCCAACACTGGTCGCATGACCGTCGGAATATTTTGTGGTGGAATGCACGACGATATTTGCGCCCAGTTCCAACGGACGGCAGCAGTAGGGGGTAGCCAAGGTATTGTCTACAATGAGAGGTACGCCCAACTGTTTGGCTGCGGCAGACCATTTTTCAAAGTCGAGCACGGTCAAAGCAGGGTTTGCGATGGTTTCGGCAAACAGGGCTTTGGTGTTGGGAGTAGCGGCTGCCAAAATCTCCTCCAGCGGTGCGTCGGGGTCTACCAAGGTGTGGGTAATGCCCATTTTTGCAAAGCTGACAGTGATCAGGTTGTGGCTGCCACCGTAAATGTTGGTCGATGCCAAAATATGGTCGCCTGCTTCGCAGATGTTCAGCAGTGCCATCAGCAGGGCAGCTTGTCCGCTCGAGGTCGCCACCGCTGAGGCTCCGCCCTCCAACAGATTCATTTTGCCCTCCAATGCCTCTACGGTCGGATTGGAGATACGGGTATACATATGGGTGCTGCTTTTTAGGTCAAACATCGCTGCAACGTCAGCGGTGTTGTAATAACGATAGGTAGTGCTTTGTGCAATCGGCAATTCCTGCGGCTGGCCTGCCTGCGCACGATAGGTGCCGTGGACACAGGCACTGTTAAACGATAACTTCATGGTTCAAGTCCCCCTCTGGTAACAAAATCGCCACACAGCCTGCGCCATGTGGCATCATATAGCCTTATTGTACCGCCATTTGTGCGGTGGGTCAAGAAAGAGTTTTGCAGAAATCCTGCTCTTTTGTGGAAAACTTCACATTTCCATGCTATACTATACAAGTGACCAAAACAAACAGGCGAATTTCGCCCCATTGTAAAAAAGGAGAACGAACGTGCTAACTGTATCTGATGTAAGCTTGCAATTTGCAGGCTCCACTTTGTACAAACATGTCGATTTGAAATTCACCGAGGGCAACTGCTACGGCATTATCGGTGCAAACGGTGCAGGAAAATCCACTCTGCTAAAAATCTTATCCGGTCAGCTCGAGCCGACCACCGGCAGCGTAAGCCTGAAAGCAGGCAGCCGCATGAGCGTATTGGAACAGGATCACTTTAAATACGATGATTACACGGTTATGGAAACGGTACTGATGGGCAACCCCAAGCTGTATTCCATCATGAAAGAAAAGGACGAGCTGTACAACAAGCTCGACTTTTCGGACGCCGACGGCGAACGTGCCGCCGAACTGGAGGGCGAATTTGCCGAGATGGGCGGCTGGGAAGCAGAAAGCGATGCTGCACAGCTGCTGAACGGTCTGGGTCTGACCGGCTTCGACCATTACGGTTCGATGGCTGCACTGGACGGCAAAGGCAAGGTGAAAGTGCTGCTGGCAAAAGCATTGTTTGGCCATCCCAACGTGATCTTGATGGACGAGCCGACCAACGGTTTGGATCTTGCCAGCATCACATGGCTAGAAGACTTTTTGATGGACTACGACGGTACGGTCATCGTGGTAAGCCATGACCGCCACTTCTTAAATGCCGTCTGTACCCACACTGTCGACATCGACTATGGCAAGGTCAAGCTGTATGCCGGTAACTATGACTTCTGGTATGACTCTTCCCGCCTGATGCAGCAACTGATCCGCAACCAGAATAAGAAAAAAGAAGAAAAAATCAAAGAATTACAGGCATTTATCCAACGCTTCTCGGCGAACAAATCCAAGTCGAAACAGGCGACCAGCCGTAAGAAAATTTTGGATTCCATCCAGTTCGAGGATATGCCCGCCTCCAGCCGTAAATACCCGTTTGTGCAGTTCACTCCCGAACGTGAGGCAGGCAAGGACATTTTGTTCGTTGAGGGCATCAGCAAGACCATCGACGGCGTAAAAGTATTGGATAACGTGACCTTTACCGCCAACAAGTTCGACAAAATTGCATTCGTAGGCGAAAACGAGGTGGGACAGACCGCTTTGATGCAGATCCTTGCCGGTGAGATGGAACCGGACGAGGGCAGCTACAAATGGGGCGTATCCACCACCCAAAGCTATTTCCCCCACGACAACACCGCTTTCTTTGAAGATTGCGACATGAACCTCATCGAATGGCTGCGCCAGTATTCGCCCGATCCCTCCGAAACCTATCTGCGTGGATTTTTGGGCAGAATGCTCTTTTCGGGCGACGATGTGTTGAAGCCTGCAAAGGTGCTTTCGGGTGGTGAAAAGGTGCGCTGTATGCTTAGCCGAATGATGATGAACAGTGCAAACGTTATCATGCTCGACCAGCCCACCGACCATCTGGACTTGGAAAGCATCGCAGCCCTCACCGACGGTATCGAAGCATACAAGGGAAACGTTTTGCTTGCTACTCACGACCATCAACTCATCGACACGGTTGCGAACCGTATCATCGAGATCGCCATGCCCGGCGAAAGCGGTTGTTTGGATTATGCGGGCAGCTTCGAAGAATTTTTGCAGTGGAAAGCAAACCGCTGAGTTTTCCAGCCCCGAGTTTCGGGGCTGTTTTTGCATAAAAAGTTTCGCATTTCCAACACTGTTCAATACGAACCCCAAAAGGAGTGAGAAAGAATGAGCAAGACCCTCTATCTAGGAAAAATTTTGACACTGGAGCAACCGCTCTACGCCGAGGCGGTGCTGGTGGAAAACGGAGTCATCACCGCCGTTGGCACCGAGCAACAACTGCTTGCCCTTGCCGATGACAACACGGTCACGGTGCGGCTGGGCAACGAGGTGATGATGCCGGCGTTTATCGACGGACATAGTCATTTTTCCGCCTGTGCCAATGCGTTGTTTCAGGTGCCGCTGTCAGAAACCCTCAGCTTTGACGAGATCGGACAGCGCATCCGACAGCATATCAAGGAGCAACAAGTTCCGGCAGGCAATTTCGTGATAGCGCAGGGCTATGACCACAATCATCTCAAGGAAAAAGCTCACCCCACGAAAGAATTTCTTGACCGCATCGCACCCGACCATCCGCTGGTGTTGCAGCATCAATCGGGGCATATGGGGGTCATGAACAGTCTGGCGTTGCGCTCTCTCGGCATCACTCCCCAAACAGAGCCGCTCGAGGGCGGAATGATCGGTAAGCAAAACGGAGAATTGACCGGCTATCTTGAAGAAAATGCGTTTATATACTATCTTCGTCAACTGCCGATGCCCTCGATGCAGCAACTTTTGCAGGCGTTTGAAAAGACACAGAAGATGTACGCAAGCTACGGCATTACCACCGTACAAGAGGGGATGCTGGTGGAGCAGTTGGCGCACTTGTACCAACCGCTCTTGGAGCAAAAGCGGCTGTGGCTGGATGTGGTAGGTTACGGCGATATAAAAGCAGCCGATGCACTTAAACAACTATTAAAAGATCATTTGCAGGACTACAAAGACCATTTTCGTTTGGGCGGTTACAAAATTTTTCTGGATGGCTCCCCACAAGGACGGACGGCATGGATGCTGCATCCTTACCACAACGCTGCCGACGGTTACTGTGGCTATCCCACCATGACCGATCAGGAAGTGGAAGATGCCATTCGGCTCGCATTGCAGGACGATACCCAGCTTCTTGCGCATTGTAACGGTGACGCAGCTGCCGAACAATATATCAGTGCTGCCGAGCGGGTGGCAGAAGGCACCGACCGCCTCAAAAACATCAAGCCTGTGATCGTACACGCACAGCTTACGACCCCTGAACAGTTGGAACGGGCAAACCGATTGGGCATGATGCCGTCGTTCTTTGTGGCGCATATCTACCACTGGGGCGATGTGCATATCCTCAATTTTGGCTTGCAGCGTGCGCAGGAAATCAGCGCTGCCGGAAGTGCTCAGCGACTGGGGATGCCGTTCAGCTTCCATCAGGATTCGCCTGTTATACCGCCGAATATGTTGGAAACGGTTTGGTGTGCCGTTTGCCGTACCACCAAAGAGGGCGTACTGCTTGGAAAAGACCAGCGACTGACTGCTTTACAGGCGTTGCAGGCAGTGACCATCCATGCAGCCTATCAATACTCCGAGCAGGACAAAAAGGGAACCATTGCAGTGGGAAAACGAGCCGATCTGGTCATTCTCAGTGCCGACCCGCTCGAGGTGCAGCCCGAACAGATTCGGGAGATACAGGTGCTGGAAACCATCAAAGACGGAAAAACTGTATACAAAAAGCAATAACTTGCTGAATTTTATAAGAGGGTGAGAAAAATGTATCGTTTGGGATTTATCGGAACAGGGAATATGGGCGGTGCAATGGTGCGTGCCGCTACAAACGGAGGTTATGCCGCCGAGTGCATTTTAGCAAATCGCAGCTTTGAAAAAGCGCAGACCCTTGCGCAGCAGTGTGGTTGCACTGCTGTACATACCAACGAGGAAGTGGCAGCAGACGCATACTTTATTCTGCTCGGGGTAAAGCCTTTTTTGATGGCAGAGATGCTGAAAGGCATTGCGCCTGTTTTGCAACGCAGACAACAAAACGGCGAGCGTTTTGTGCTGGTCAGCATGGCAGCGGCACTCTCCATCGAAACCTTGAAAGAAATGGCAGGCGGTGATTATCCTGTTATCCGCATCATGCCAAACACTCCCTGTGCCATTGGGCAGGGAATGGTGCTGGTGACTCCCGACCAACAGGTCACCGACGAGGAAGTACAGCAGTTATGCGATTGCCTGAAAGCGTCGGGACGCTTTGACCGTATCGACGAAAGTTTGATGGATGCCGGCAGTGTGATTGCAGGCTGTACCGGTGCATGGGCGTGTATGATGATCGAGGCACTGGCAGATGGCGCAGTACAGACGGGCATTCCTCGTCAAAAGGCGTTGGAGTATGCTGCACAGGCGGTACAGGGTGCAGCGGCACTGGTGCTGCAAAGCGGAAAACACCCCGGTCAACTGAAAGATGAGGTATGCAGCCCAGGGGGCAGTACCATCGTCGGTGTCCATGCCATGGAGCGTGGCGGATTGCGGGCAGCTGCTATGGATGCTGTGGTACAGGCATTTGAAAAAACGAAACAGATGCGAAAAGGCTGATAAAAAAGCCAAGCAGCGGAATGCAGAAATTTGTCTGTATTTCGCTGCTTTTTTGTTTACTTTTTCGATTGACAGCAGCATGAAATGGGACTAAAATCAGGAAGTTAAAAGAGATTGCAGTATAATGTGAGGGAAAAAGAGATGAAACTGCTAAAACAATTTATGTTGATCCTTTTAGTGTCGCTTGTGGGCGAACTGCTAAAAGCACTGCTTCCGCTGCCGGTTCCTGCAAGCGTGTACGGGCTGGCTTTGATGCTTGGCTGTCTGTGCTTGGGCTGGATCAAGGTGGAACAGGTGGACAAAGCCGCCGACTTCCTAATTGAAATTATGCCCATCATGTTCATTCCGGCTGCGGTGGGGCTGACCGAGGCATGGGACAGTCTAAAACCGATGCTGTTGCCGTTGGCGGTGGTCATTCTGCTTACGACCGTTTTGGTCATGGCGGTGACCGGTATCACTGCTCAGCAAATGATGAAGAAAGGGGAAAAGCACCATGAGTGATTTTTGGACAGATACCCTTTTCTTTGGCGGAGTGATTAGTCTGCTGGGATATGAAGTGGGACTGCTTTTGAAAAAGAGGTTTCGGCTGGCGGTTTTAAATCCGTTGCTCATTGCTGTTTGCTGTGTGATCGCCGTCAACAAATTGCTGGGGGTGGACTACGAAACATATAATCAGGGCGGACAGTATCTTTCCTATCTGCTTACACCTGCTACTGTTTGTTTGGCGGTTCCGCTTTACAGGCAACTTTCGCTGCTGAAACAAAACTGGAAAGCGATTGTCTGTGGACTAAGTGCCGGCATCGTTGCCGGTGCAGTGGGGATCTTGGCACTGTCGAAATTGTTTGGACTCAGCCACGAGCAATATGTCACCTTGCTGCCGAAGTCGGTAACGACTGCCATCGGCATGGGTATTTCGCAGGAGTTGGGCGGATTGGTCGCCATCACCACCGCTACCATCATCATCACCGGTATTTTGGGGAATGTGATCGCCGAAGCAGTGTTTGCCTTGTTCCGCATTCGTCACCCTGTGGCACGTGGGCTTGCGCTTGGCAATGCAGCCCATGCCATCGGTACAGCGAAAGCGATGGAACTGGGTGAGGTAGAGGGGGCTATGAGCAGCCTTGCCATTGCAGTTGCCGGAATTTTGACGGTGGTGTCGGCGTCGGTTTTTGCACCGCTTTTGTGAGAGTTTGACACCAAGCTAAACCAACGGACAGACACAAAGCGACGATGCCCACAGACGGTTAGTCTGTGGGCATCGTTTTTATAGCTGTAGGTTGTTTTGTGTAACCGTCAAAACAGTTGACAACGATTGATAAGAAAGTTATATTAAAAATAGAATCGTTCTAGTTTAAGGAGGCTGAAATGCGATACGGAAATCATATATTGGAAATCGTCAACACTTCCGATACCCATATGACCGCCGAACAAATCTTTTTGGCATTGAAACAACGCTATCCCAAAGTGGTGCTGGCTACGGTATACAACAATTTGAACACTCTGTATCAAAATGGAAAGATACGCAAAATCAGCATGGAGGGACAGCCCGACCGCTACGATAAAAGCATTCGGCACGACCACTTGGTTTGCAGTGGCTGTGGGAGGTTGTCGGATATTTACCTGCCCGACATCACGGCACAGATGGAACAGGAGTTGGGCTTCAGTATTCAAAGCTATGACCTGAAGATTCGCTATCTTTGCCCGGAATGCCGCAAAGAGCAACAGCGATAAAGAAAAATACAGCTGTTTATTCGTATTCTGTCCGAATAGTGAATGTTTGGGGCAGATGAAAAATTTCTGTCTTTATGAAAAGCGGATAAAAACATTCGTGCTGCAATCGTTCCCATTTCAGCCACTCAAAGGTGTGCTGATGCGTTCCTTCCCGTAGGCAAAATGTATCACCTTTGGAAAGCAGGTCGGTATCTGAAATATTCATCAGAAAATAAATACAGATTTCGTGGTACTGCAAGCCGTTGACGTCTTCTTTAAAAAAGCCTTGGTTCAACCAAAGTGGGCGAATGATTTTGGCAGTGATCTTTAATTCTTCTTGTATTTCCCGTATGACAGCATCTTCTGCTGTTTCGCCCAGTCTGACACGTCCGCCGGGAAGATAAAAATAAGGAGAGCGTTCATCACGCATTGCTAAAATTTTTCCGTCATTCAGTATGATGCCACATACTCTGTAATTAAACTTTTCGTTCCCGTTCTCAAAAGAAATGTCCATCTTTCCACCTGGCAGTTCTGTCAGAGAATAAACAAAAATCGACAAGCCCTAAACGGTGCTTGTCGATCCTTGGTGCCGATGGTGGGACTTGAACCCACACGGTTTCCCGAACGATTTTGAGTCGTTTGCGTCTGCCATTCCGCCACATCGGCATATATGAAATTTTTGAGTGCTTGTTTATTATAAATCATTTCTCCGAAAAAATCAATACCTATTTGCAAAAAAATTAAATTATTTTCAAGGTTGTTTGGCAAAAAGAAATTTTGCCTGTTTTAGGGCAAACAAGGCGTTGATTATTTGGATAAGTAAAAAGCCATAAAATGTTTATTTTAAAAGATATATGGCAATGCTTTTGGTAGTTTTGGTCAAAAAATTTATAAAAAGCATAAAAAGATGCATAGAAATTAAAGCGAAACAGTTTTTCTTGCACAAAAACATTGACAAAAATCAAAAATTTTAGTACAATGTAGTAGACTTATCAAAGAGTTGGTGGCAGTTGAGGCAATGAAAATCACACAGCTTCAAATCGAACAGGCAAAGCAGGGGGACGAAACCTGTGTTACGTCTTTGATCACGAAACTGCTTCCTGTCATCCATGCACAGGCTGCAAAAGCGAGTTGCCCCGGGTTGGAAACCGAAGACGCTGTGCAGGAGGGGATCATTGCCGTATTTCGTGCGCTGCAAAGCTACGATCCGCAAAAAGGCGCAGGGTTCGAAACCTACGCTTCCAAATGCATTACCAACGCTGTTTGGGATGCTCGCAAGGCGGCTTTGCGAAAAAAACACAGCCCTTTGAACGAGTCGGTTCCTTTGGAGCATCAGACGGTGGTCGCCGTCGGCCCCGAAGAACTTGCGATCCAAAACGAAGAATATCATCTTGCGATGCACAAGATACACACGCAGCTTTCTGGCTTTGAAAAAGAAGTGCTTCTTCTCTTCTTGGACGGTTACAGCTATGGTGCGATTGCGCAGAAGCTTGAAAAACCCGCAAAGTCCATCGAAAATGCGATGGTGCGGGTAAGGCGAAAATTAAAAGCGCATAGGCAGAGCCTATCCGAATATATGCCCTAAGTAGCTTAAAACAGAGCGTTGGTCCAACCAAAGGTGTCGGTTTAAATCCTTCCACGGGCAAAATATTTAATCCAAGAGGAGAATACCAATTATGTTCCAGGACAAGACTTTAGTTTGCAAAGAGTGCGGCAATGAGTTCGTTTTCACCGCTGGTGAGCAGGAGTTCTACGCAGAGAAAGGCTTCGAGAACGAGCCCCAGCGCTGCAAGACCTGCCGTGACGCTCGCAAGGCTGGCGGTCGTGCTCCCCGTGAGATGTTCGAGGCTGTTTGTGCTTCCTGCGGCAAGACCTGCAAGGTTCCCTTCAAGCCCCGTGAGGACCGTCCCGTATACTGCAGCGAGTGCTTTGCTGCTCAGAAGGGCGAGTAATTCCAACGCTTCTTAAACGCAAACAAGACGCTTTCCGCTTTCGGAAAGCGTTTTTTCATTTTTTACGGTATTTTTTTTGAAAACAGCTTGCAATTTATCCTCAAAATGGAGTATGATAAATCATATATGCGCAATTATAACGAAAGCAAGGAAATGAACTATGATCGTAACAAAAGATACCATTATCGGAACTTTGCTGGATACCGACCCCTCGGTAGCCCCCTACTTCTTGGAAATCGGAATGCACTGTCTGGGCTGTCCCTCGGCACGTGGCGAAAGCATTGCCGAAGCTTGCATGGTACACGGTACCGATGCCGATGCTTTGGTAGAAAAGCTGAACAAACATCTTGGAAACTAAGATGCAGCGGCTGGATGCCCGCTTGATGGCGTGTGCCGGCTATTTGCAGCCGGATAAACGAGTGGCAGATGTTGGCTGCGATCACGGAAAGCTGACGGCATACCTTGCCCAGAATGGCTTTTCGGTGATTGCGACCGACATCAACCAAAAACCGTTGGATACAGCAAGAAAAACCTGTCAATCAGCAAATTGCAGCGAACTGGTTTCGTTGCGGCTGGGGGACGGGCTTTCTCCGCTTTCGCCGATGGAAGCACAGCAGATCGTGATTGCAGGCGTCAGCCCCGATACCATGTTTCACATCATCGACAGCGCACCGTGGCTGCAAACGCAGGGGGTGCGCTTGGTGTTGTGTCCGGCGACTCGTCTGCCCCAACTGCGAAAAGGGCTTTGTTTGCGTGGGTTTGAAATCGTGGACGAAACCCCTGTGGTGGCTGCCGGTCGCTGTTATTCGGTGCTGTGCGCAGAATATACGGGCAACTCGTTTGAACCGAGTGAACAATTTTGTCTGATAGGAAAAACAGCGGGAAAACCGTTTGCAAAAGAACTGCGGGATGATACCGCCCGCAAAATGCAAAAACAGCTGCGAGGCTTGCAAGGAACTGCGCAGGAGCAGCAAGCATGGCAGCTGCTCGAATGGCTGAAAAATGTCCAGGTATGATGCAACGAAATAAGGTGGGATAGAGATGTATTCGACACAAAGCGTTTTGGCTTACTTACAAAGTTGGGCAGACCCCCAGCTTGCTGAACCGTGGGACAATGTTGGGTTGTTGGTAGATGCAGGGCGACAGGTGAGCAAAATCATGGTCACCCTCGATATTACCTGTGCTGTGATCGAGGAAGCAGCGGAACAAGGCTGCGAATTGATCGTTTCGCATCATCCCGTTATTTTCAAAGCACTCAAGTCGCTGAACAATACGCAACCTGCCTTTTTACTTGCCCAAAAATCTATCTCTGCCATTTGTATGCACACCAATATGGATGCTGCCGAGGGCGGAGTGAATGACGTGCTTGCCGAAACGCTTGGAATGCAGCAAGTACAGCCGTTTGCAGGGCTTGGCAGAGTTGGAACGATTTCGACCGTCACTGCACAGGAATTTGCAAAACAGTGCAAACAACTGTTGAATACACCGGTTTTACTGGCAGACGCAGGAAAACCGGTGTCGACGGTTGCAGTAGTTGGCGGAAGCGGCGGAGAATTTTTTGCCGAAGCACTTGCAATGGGAGCAGATTGTTTATTGACTGGCGAGGCAAGCCACCATCATGGATTGGATGCATTGGAAGCCGGGATTTCGGTGGTAGTTGCAGGGCATTTTGCAACCGAACATCCAATCGTCCAGCGGATGGCAGACCGCCTGAAACAGGAGTTCCCCCATGCGGAGGTCGTGACAAGTCTGGAAAATCAAGCACCATTTGCTGCGGTGGAGTAAATTTCCGTGGAAATGATAATGACCGGTGCTTTATATTTAAAATAGGTAGAAGCTTATCAAAGGAGGGCATTGTATGGCGTTGGATGCAGCAACACTTTCGCTGACAGCACAGGAATTGAAAAGCATCTTGCTGGAGGCAAGAATTGATAAAATTTTCGAACCGACACGGGACGAAGTTGTGCTGCAAATGCGCACCCGTACCGCCGGATACAAGTTGTTTGTATCGGCACGGTCGGGGTCGGCACGAGTTTGCCTGACCAATGAAACCTTCGAAAATCCACAGGTTCCGCCCTCGTTCTGTATGTTGCTGCGAAAACACCTTTCGGGCGGAAAATTGATGGATGTCCGTTTGCCCGAGGGTGAGCGCATCGCTTTTTTTGATTTTCAATGTGTCAACGAGATGGGCGACTTGGTGATGAATACGGTCGCTGCCGAGTTGATGGGACGCTACTCGAACTTGGTGCTGATTCAAAACGGAAAAATCTTGGACGCACTCAAACGGGTGGATTTTGAGGATTCTGCGATTCGTCAGCTTCTTCCGGGGTTGGCGTACACGCTTCCGCCAAAACCAGCAAAGCCCGACTTTTTGACAGTGAGCGGTGTGGGACTTGCCGAGGCAGTCAGCCAGAAAGAATACCCCATCGCAGATGCGCTGATGAAAAGCTGTGGCGGAGTGGGGCCGGTGGTTTGCCGAGAAGCGGCTTGGCGTGCGTTTGGTGAACGGGAACTGCGTGGCTGTGATATGACCACAGAAGATAAAGCGGCACTGGCTGCGGCTTGTGAACAGATTCAGCAGGAATATCGGGCAGGCGGTACCCCTGTCGCTATACGGGAACCCGATGGCAGACCGGTCGAGTTTAGCTTTATCAAGCTGACCCAGTACGACGGAGTGTTGAAAAGCGAAGAATATTCTTCGTTCAGCGAATTACTTGAGGGGTACTATTGCACAAAAGACCGTGCCGAACGACTGCGCCAAAAAAGTAAAGATTTGGCGAAAACCGTTCACAACCTGCACGAACGTGCCATCCGCAAACAGGCGGCTCGTACCGAAGAACTTGCCCAGAGCGAAAATGCCGAGCAGCTGCGAGTGTTTGGTGAACTGCTCAGCGCAAATTTGTGGGCGATCGAAAAAGGGCAAAAACAGGTGACGCTGCAAAACTGGTATACCGGCGAAGATGTGACGATTCCGCTGGATGTACGGCTGAATCCGGCAGGAAACGCCCAAAAATATTTTAAAGACTACAAGAAAAAGCAAACGGCTGCAAAAATGCTGAAAAGTTTGCTGGAGGAGGGGGAAAAAGAGATCGCCTATCTGGAAACGGTGCTGTATGAGGTTCAGACCGCATCCGGCGAACAAGCTTTAGGCGAGATTCGTGCCGAGCTGAAAAGTCAGGGCTATTTGAAGTATTATAAGGTTCGGGAGAAAAAACAAAAGCCGGCAGATTTTTACCGCTATCGCTCGTCCGACGGGTTCTTGATTTTGGTGGGTAGGAACAATCTGCAAAATGATAAGCTTACATTGAAAACCGCCCGTGGAAAAGATTTGTGGTTCCATACCAAAAATGCCCCCGGCAGCCATACGGTGGTAATGAGCGAGGGAAAAGATATTCCCGACACCACCAAAAACGAGGCTGCGATGTTGGCAGTGCTGCATTCCAGCCAGTCGGCAAGTGCAAAAGTGGCGGTGGACTACACCGAAGTGCGCAATATCCGCAAAACAGGTGACCTCAAACCGGGTATGGTCTTGTACGAACACTACGAAACCGCTTATATCACACCTGAACAGGGCTTAGAGGAAAAATTGCGGGAAAAATAAGGTGCCGATTTCAAATTGCACAAAAAAGAAAGGTGCAAAAATAGGGAATTGTACAAGCATACAAATCTCGAAAAAATACAAATTTTTTACAAAAACCCTTGCGTTGCAGGGGTTTTTGTGCTATTATAATTAACGGCTGCGAATGGCTTGCACGGCAAGTCCGCGCAAGCCACGATATGCGATGACGCGGGAGGTTGCTACCAACGGGTAGGTTTTTCCGCCGAGTATGTCCGATCTTAGAACCGGGCGAAAGAATTACTGAGCGCAAAGGGATATGTTCACTTAGTTACTCTGTGAACCAATGTTCGCATACTTTGCCATAGGATTCTCCGGATAAACTGCTGGGCGGTTTACCGGTTTTTCTCATGGGAAAATGCGAAACACCCGGAGCAGTGTAAGTGATTTATCGGTTCGCCAAAAGCACCAAATCATTTCAGGAGGCGAAAACAATGGCAGTCAAAGAGAAAATCAGAATCCGACTCAAGAGCTATGACCATCAGCTGATCGATGCAGCTGCAGAGAAGATCGTGGAGAGTGTAAAGCGCAGCGGCGCACGTGTTTCCGGTCCTATCCCTCTGCCCACCGATCGTGAGGTCGTTACTATCCTGCGTGCTGTTCACAAGTACAAGGATAGCCGTGAGCAGTTCGAAACTCGCACTCACAAGCGTTTGATCGACGTTCTGAAACCGTCCAACAAGACGGTTGAGGCTCTGAAGAGCCTGCAGCTCCCCGCTGGCGTGGAGATCGAAGTTAAGCTGTAATTCCACCAAAAAAGTAAGGGTGCTGAAAAATGCGCCAACTGCTTTGGAAGCAAAGCACACACGAACCCCACCGCACGATAAGCGGAGAGGTCATGTTGGTGCCAAACGGCATCAACCAATAACCTTATTAGGAGGCAAATGAAAATGCAAAAAGGTATCATCGGCAAGAAGCTGGGCATGACTCAGCTGTTTGACGAGAGCGGCAAAGTAGTGCCCGTTACCGTCATCGAAGCTGGCCCCTGCACCGTTGTGCAGAAGAAGACCGTAGAGAGCGACGGCTATGTAGCTGTTCAGTTGGGTTACGGCGACGTTTCTGCAAAGCACGTGTCCAAGCCTGCTGCTGGTCACTTCGCAAAAGCGAACGTGGCTCCCAAAAAGATCCTGCGTGAGTTCCGTCTGGAGAGCATCGACGAGATGAACATCGGCGACATTCTGAAAGCTGATGTATTCGCTGCTGGCGATCACATCGACGTTGTTGGCACCAGCAAAGGTAAGGGCTATGCAGGTACCATCAAACGCTGGAACGGTCATCGTCTGCGTGAAAGCCACGGTACTGGCCCTGTTGCCCGTCACGCTGGTTCCATGGGCAGCTGTTCCACTCCCAGCCGTGTATTCAAAGGCAAAAAGCTGCCTGGCCACATGGGCTGCGAGCGCGTTACCATCCAGAATCTGATCGTCGTTAAAGTCGACGCTGAAAACAACCTGATCGCAGTTAAGGGTGCAGTTCCCGGTCCTAAGGGCAGCGTGGTTTGCATCAGCGACAGCGTAAAGGCTTAAAGGAGGAAAGCGAGCAATGAAATTTGACGTTTTGGATATGAACGGCAAGAAGGTTTCCGAGGTTGAGCTTTCCGACGCCGTATTC
>CALWZD010000050.1 GCA_944385945.1 uncultured Anaerofilum sp.
TGGGCAGACCGTGTAGAATCGACCGGTGAGATCGTCTGGAGAAAGCCTTTCGATGCAGCGGTAAAAGAAGATGTGCTGCCGAAAACGATCACCGACGCACAGGCATCGTTTTTTCAATTTGACGAAAATCCTGCAAAATGGGTACTGGAAGACACCAAAAAATCCGACCCTGCGCATGGATATGGTGCATTGAAAGTACTGTTGGGCAGATTTCAGAAATAAGGGGAAAGAGCAATGACCAAAGCGGAACAGGCAAGACAACTGTTTTTGCAGGGATATAATTGCTGTCAGTCAGTGTTCGGGGCTTATGCGCAAGAGCTGGGCATAGATATGCCCACTGCGATGGCACTTGCAAGCGGAATGGGCGGTGGCATCGGCAGAACTCGCAGTGTTTGCGGTGCCTGCACCGGAATGTGTATGGCAGCAGGGTTGGCAAAGGGATATACTTCCCCAACGGCAAAAGAGGAAAAAACGCAGACTTATGCCATGATACAGGCACTGCTGAAACGCTTCGAAGCCGACAATGGCAGCACGATCTGCAAAGTGCTGCTCGGGTTGGAAAAGCCGGAGGGAAGCTGTCAGGCGGAGGAACGCACAGAGGAATATTACAAAAAGCGTCCCTGTCCGGAACTGGTCGCTTATGCAGCCGGAATTTTAGAGGAGTATCTGCAAGAAAACCCGTAAAAAAGCAGCTTGCTTTGTGTTTTCACACAGGGCAAGCTGCTTTTTGCAAAGAGATTCAAATTTTGATGTTCATCCATTTTCCGCTGCGGAACCGCAGGAAGTTTAGTACAAGGCGGATACATTGGTCGATGGCAAGCCCGATCCAAGCACCCCACAGACCGGTGTGCAAGCCGTAGATAAAGAGCCAACCCGAACCGGGGCGAATGATTGCAACGCTGATGAGCGAAACCATGGCAACATACTTCGTATCGCCCGAACCACGCAGGCAGCCCGAAAAAATCACCTGTGCGATTTGCAGGAACACGATGACAGACACCATATCCATGATAAAGGTGCTGTATTCCAAAATTTCGGGTTCCTGCGAAAACAAGCCAAAAATGGCTTTCCCCCAAATGAAGTAGACGATTGCCACCAGACAGGAGCAGCATACCCCTAACCGTTGGCAGATAGAACCGTAGATCTTGGCAAGATCGGGGCGCTTTGCTCCCAGATTTTGCCCAACAAGCGACACCGCAGCCACCGAAAGACCGTCGCCGAAAGCAAAACTGATGGTAATGATGTTCATACCGATTTGATGCGCAGCCAATGCGTTGGTGCCAAGATGGGCGACCAGCATGGTGTATACCAAAAATCCAAAGCGCAAAAATACCTGCTCGGCAAGCGAGGAGGAGCCAATATTGAACATAGAGGAAAGGGTGGAGCGGTCAAAGCGAAGATTGCTTCGGGTGGGTACCAGATGGAGAAAGTTGCCCACGTGTAGCACCGTGCTTAAACTCATACACAGTGCTACGATGGTGCCGCATACAGTAGCGATGGCAGCACCACGGATACCCAAAGCGGGAAAACCAAAATTTCCGCCGATCAAAAGATAGTTCAGCACCACATTCACCAGATTGGAAACGATGTTGGTGCGCATAGCGATTTTTGTATTGCCGATACCACGCTGTGCAGCACAAAGCACCATATTCAATGCGTTGAAACAAAGCCCACCCATAATGATACGAAAATAATCTACGGCTGGTTGGTGTGTATCTGCTTCACTGCCGACCATGCGGATGATGGGGTCGGCGAAAATTTGGGCAAGAATCGTGATAATAATGGTCAGCACGATGGTCAACAACACCGCTTGCACCAAAACACGGTTTGCCCCCTCACGGTCGCCTTCGCCTTTTCGACGAGCGACCAGAGCACTTACGGCAACGTTCAGCGACATAAAAACAGCGAGCGCAATAAATTTAGGCTGATTTGTAAGACCGATCGCTGCGATCGCATAGGCACCTAAGCTGGAAACCATGATGGTGTCTACCATCGACACCAAAGCAACAAGAAAAGACTCCACCGTGCTGGGCCATGCGACCAAAAACGCTTTTTTCAAAAGTTCGGCACTGGGAGGGATCTCACCTTGCGGAGGATAATTTCGCAAGATTCGTTTGGGGGAAACAAAAATTGAGGCAACAGACATGATAGCTCTCCTTTTAACAGCGTGATCATAATACACAAAAACCGTTCCAGTGCGCAAGCGATGCAAGGATGGCAGCAGTTTCTTCCAATACGTCGGCGTCCTGCTGTGTGAATCGGCTTTTCACCGGGCTGTCGATGTCCAGTATGGCGACAAGTTTGTTGTCTACTAAAATAGGAACGACAATCTCGCTTTCACTGGCACAATCACAGGCGATATGTCCGGGGAATTGATGTACGTCTTCCACTACGATGGTTTTGCATCGTTGCGCACAGGTACCGCAAACCCCTTTTCCAAACGGAATCTGCACACAGGCAGGTTTTCCTCCAAAGGGCCCCAAAACCAATGTTTCGTTGCGCACAAGATAAAACCCTGCCCAGTTTACCTGCGGAAGCGACTCGTACAACAATGCAGCGGCATTACACAGCGCAGAGGTAAGAGAAGGAGAATCCTCGACAAGGGCTTTCAGCTGAGCATTCAGCTGCGAGTAGGATTGCATGATAAACGACCTCCTGACAATAAAAACATCCGATCGGTTGATGAAACCATGCAGCGATAAAAAATCCCATGGTATCAATCGAAAAAAATAAATTTTCTTTATTGTACATTTTTTTAAAGAAAGTGTAAAGTCGCACCAAAACGGTTCGCAGAAGATAGAAGTCGGGATAATCCACGATATGGAACAAAATAAACGATGGAAATTTGTTTTTTGAGCAAAAGTAGAAGAAAGAAATCACTTTTTTGTACTTTGTGATGAAAAATACGCAAAGAAAAAGCTTTCTGCCGTGTAATAACGGAAGAAAGCTTCGCTGGCTTTGTAATAAATGCAAAAAAACGAAAAGATGTTTTTGGGAAAAAGAAATTACGGCTGTGCAATAACGATGGATTCGATCACCGGTTGAAGGTCGGCGGAAATGGTTCCGTTCGAGTCGACAGGAACTGCGGCTGCACAGATGTCCTCCACGACGTCCATTCCCTCTATGACGGTTCCGAATGCGGCGTAATCGCCGTCAAGATAGGTAGAATCCTGCTGAACGATAAAAAACTGCGAGCTCGCACTGTCTTTTGCCTGCGAACGTGCCATTGAGATCACTCCACGGGTATGTGAAATCGGATTTTCGATGCCGTTGGAGGAAAATTCTCCTTGAATGGTTTGGTCCGAACCGCCTGTGCCGTCACCGTTCGGGTCACCGCCCTGGAGCATAAACCCATCAATAATGCGGTGGAATGTGAGGCCATCGTAAAATCCATCACGGGCGAGCGTGACAAAATTCGTCACGGTGATGGGAGCGGTGTCTGCATCCAATTCAAGCCGTATCGTTCCGTAATCTTTCACGGTGATGGTCGCTTCGTAAGTGCCCGAAAGCAGCTCTTGGGAAGAATCGCCCGATGCGGCAGAACATCCCGTAAAAAGCAACACACAAAGCAAAACCAGAAAAATGTTTCGTTTCATATTTTTCCTCCTCAAAAAATTTATGCATAAGAGATGCATAAATTTTAAGTTCTTGTTTCAGGATAACATAAATCTGTGTAGAAAAAAAGAAAATTTTTGAATTGACATTTTCCAAAAACAAAATTATACTAAGAAAACCGTTTTTAAATAAAATAAAAAAAAAAAGTACCAATTTATGGAATTAAAATGGTGCAAAAACACAATAAAATCCCATTAAATGTATATTTTTGATAAATTTTGTAGATTGAAGCCTATTTCAGCCTTAAGTATAATCGAAAAAAGAAGAAAAAGCTGATGTGATACAGCTTGCTAGGGTACGGGGAATGCCACAGGTCACAGGGGGACTTGCAGCCCTGTCGACTGTGAGGCTCCGCCCAAAAATGGGGAGGAATGAATATGGCGGAATTTGAATGCGGCTTTGAACGTAAGTTTTCGGAACTGGGAATATTGCAAAAAGAAATGTACCTGGAGTACAAAGCGGCAATGCGGGCGGATGGCATACAAATATCAATTCAAAAACGGGATGAGAACGGCATGACCTGCAAGCAGCAGATATTGTCGGGGATTTCCGCAGAACAGGCAAAACAACTGGTTACTTTCCTGTACGAAAATGCGATCCCTTTGGAAACATGGGAAGAAATTTTACAAGAAGCCTATCAGTGCGTAAAAACTGCCGGTCAAAAATGCGACGATTAAAACGGAAAAAGGGTGTGACGAAATGCAAGGTAAGCAGGTGCTGATCGTGGAAGACAACGAGGATCTGGCGCTGTTACAGGCGGAACTGCTAAAACAGGAATTGGCAGGATGCATCGTCTATACCGTTACGACCGGTACACAGGCAAAGGCTTTTTTGCAGCTTCAAATGCCGGAGTTGATTTTGTTGGATCTTACCATACCGCCACCGGATGGACTTTCGCTGATGCGGTGGCTTCGCAAGACGGCAAAACGAATGCCACGCATCATTGTAACAACAGGCTGTACAGAACAATGTGTGCAGAAAGAAGCGTTGCGTTTGGGTGCAAGTTACTGTATGCTGAAACCCTATGCAATGAATGATCTGATTGGCACAGTTTCCATGCTGTTGCAGGAGCCGGAAGATACATCGACCGTGATAGATACGCAACGCAGGCAAGAGTACATAAAATGTGTGAAAAAGATGCTGGGGCAGATGACCAATCGTATCGAAAGCGAAGGGTATCGGTTCATTCTGCTGGGTGCGGAAAACTATTTTGATTTTGGTCGCAGTGGCATTTCGATCAAAGCACTCAGCGAAAAAATAGGGTATGTTTCCCACACACTGGGCAGCAGCAATCCGGCAGAAACTGCGATTTATCGGCTCATTCGAGAGATCGAAACCAATAATCCCCCAGCCTATCAAATTTTGTGCAAACAATTCGGAGTGCAGCAAAACGAGCGACCCACCGTGCGCAGGTTTTTATCAATGCTGTTTGAAGCAGCATTGCAGAAAAGCAATTTTGAATAAAAGCGAGGAACGAAAAATGGAGCCAGAACGGCAGGATTATGAGCAACAAATGCAGCTGATAGCCGCAGTAGCAAAGGATCTGCGTGACCCGGCAGGCGTAATTTTGCTAACCAGAGATTCCTTTCAAAAAAGTATGCTGCCATATTTGCCGGCGGCGATCCAGACAAAAACACAACTTTTTCTGGATTGCATCCAGAAAAATGTTGCACGTATCGAACGGGTCAGCATGAATCTTACCGATCTGGCACGATGTGCAGGGGGCGAGCTGCGTCCTCGTTGGCAACCGGTTTGTTTAACGGACGTATGTAGCCAAATCTGCGAGCAGGCAAGGTTGCTTCGCAATGGAAAGGGCATCAACTGCAACCTGCCCAAACAAGAAGTGATCGTTTTAATGGATGAATATTTTTTTGACCGAATTCTGCTCAATCTGCTCAGCAACGCAATGAACGCTTGCCCAAATGGCAAAATATCGGTCGACTTGAAAACGACATCGCAGGAAGTTTTGCTGGTGGTGACAGACAACGGGCCCGGGCTTTCCAGCGAACGTCTTTGCCATCCGTTTACACCCGTCTATCGAAGCGAAACGGCAGGCACCAAGCTGGGACTGCACCTTTGTGAGATTTTTGCCACACAGCTGAATGCAACGCTTTGCGCAGAAAATATGCCGAGGGGTGGGGCAAGATTCATTTTACGGATTCCCAACCATGTTGCTGCACAGGAAACGGCATTTTTTGCAGCGGATACCTCCAATGCGACCCAGCTGCGCCAGCAGTATATCAGCGCAGAGTTTTCGGAGTTCGAAAAGATGCCAGAATGAGGTTTCTTTGTTTGCACATGATTGAAAAACAGTTTACGGCGGGCGCAATGCCCGCTGCTTTTTTGTGCAAAACTTCTTCTTTTCAAAGAAAAAATCAAACCATTCAAAACAAAACTACGTATTTTTTTCAGTTTTACTTTACTTTAAAGCCGAAGTATTGTAAAATAAGAAAAATTGAAATAAAAGCAGGCGGTGTTAATTGTGCAGACAAAATACAAACGCATTTTATTAAAGCTGAGCGGTGAGGCATTGGCAGGCGACAAGGGCTTTGGCTTGGATGTTGCCACCGTACAAAAAATCTGTAAAGGAATCCAACAGGCGCATGAACTGGGTGCCCAGATCGGTATCGTTGTAGGCGGTGGAAACTTCTGGCGTGGTCGTTCCAGTGGAGAAATGGAGCGCACCCGTGCCGACCAGATTGGAATGCTGGCAACCGTGATGAACTCGCTGGCAGTTGCCGATGCATTGGAACAATTGGGACTGGAGGTTCGTGTGCAAACTGCGCTCACCATGCAGCAAGTCGCAGAACCGTATATCCGCAATCGTGCCATCCGTCACATGGAAAAGGGACGCATCGTTATCATGGCTTGCGGTACAGGCAATCCGTTCTTCTCTACCGATTCGGCTTCCGCTTTGCGTGCCGCAGAAATTGATGCAGACATCGTGTTCAAGGCAACTATGGTGGACGGTGTATACGACAAAGACCCCAAAAAGCATAGTGATGCAGTAAAATATGATACTCTTACCTTCACAAAGGTGTTGAACGATCAGCTGGCGGTCATGGATTCTACCGCTGCAACGCTTTGCCGTGATAATAATTTGCCGATTCTGGTGTTTGACATCTCCGACCCGAGCAACATTGCAAAGGCGATTTTGGGCGAGAATGTAGGCACTTTGGTGACCGAAGGCTAACAGTTCGGCGTAAAAAACAGAAAACAACCACCATAAACAACAAAGGAGTTTATAACTATGAGCAGCTATACAAAGCCCTATGAGGAGAAAATGAATGGTGTTATCAACCATTTGAACAAAGAACTGGGTGCGATTCGTGCGGGTCGTGCAAATCCCGCTGTTTTGGATAAGATCATGGTGGATTACTACGGCAGCCCTACCCCTATCAATCAGCTGGCAGCTGTGGCAGTGGCAGAAGCACGTATCCTCACCATTACCCCTTGGGATGCAAGTGTAATGCGTGCGATCGAAAAAGCAATTTTGGAAAGTGACTTGGGTATCAACCCCACAAACGATGGTCGTGTGATGCGTTTGGCATTTCCTGCCCCCACAGAAGACCGTCGTCGTCAGCTGACAAAAGACGTTTCCAAACTGGGCGAAGAATCTAAGGTCGCTACCCGTAACATCCGTCGTGATGCGATCGACAAATTCAAAAGCATGAAAAAGGCGAGCGAGATCACCGAGGACGACCAGAAAGAGCTGGAGAACGAAATCCAGAAGCTCACTGATAAGTTTGGCAAGGAAATCGACAAGCTGTGCGAAGCAAAAAATAAAGAAATCATGGAAATCTAAGGCGACACGTGTTGCGGCTTAGCTGAAACGGCGACAGCAACGGTGTTCCCGAATACCGGATTTTTTCTGTGCCGTGCACCTGGTTTCGGGGTGTACGGCATTGTTTTGTTATTATAAGCGAAAGTGAGGTGCCAAACATGGCAGAAAAACCAAATGCACAGGGATTGAGCATTGGCATTATTATGGATGGAAATGGACGCTGGGCAAAAAAACGGGGTCTGCCCCGTACCGCAGGACATACCAAGGGCGCAAAGGTGTTTCACGACATTAGCCTGTATTGTAACGAGATCGGTGTTTCCAGTGTCTATTTTTACGCTTTCTCTACCGAAAATTGGATTCGTCCACAAGAAGAAGTAAGTGGAATTATGAAGCTGTTCGGTGAATATCTTATTAAAGCACTGGATTACGAAAAAGATAACATCCGCCTCAAATTTTTGGGCGACCGCTCGGCTTTGCCCCAAGAATACCAAGACCGTATGAACGATTTGGAAACCCGCAGCGCAGTAAAAACAGGAATGACACTGAATATTTGTATGAACTACGGCGGTCGGGACGAAATTACAAATGCAGCCAAAAGATTGGCGAAAAAAGTGCAAAACGGTGAAATTACACCCGAACAAATCACGGTTGAGGCAATGGCGAACGAAATGTACTCCGCAGGGCAGAAAGATCCAGACTTCATCTTGCGTCCCAGTGGAGAAAAACGCCTTTCCAACTTCCTTCTGTGGCAGGCTGCATATTCCGAATTGGTGGAAATGGATAAGCTTTGGCCGGACTTTACCCGGGCAGATTTAGATGAAGCGATTGCAGAATTCCATCGTCGCAGCCGCAGATTTGGTGGCGTATGATCGGTAGGGAGGGATTGCATTGAAAACAAGGCTCATTACCTCGGCAGTGGGGCTGATCGTACTGGGAATCGTGATGGCGTTGTTCCATACACCGGTATTCGAACTGGTGGTGTCGGTGATTACTATCATCGCATTGGATGAGATTTACAAAGCCATCAAACTGGAAAGCGGAAAAGGAATGATCTTTGCCGGGTTGATTCCCTACGTCTTTTTAGTCATGTGTTCAAATTTGCTTGGTATCCAAGAATATGTGCTGGT
>CALWZD010000051.1 GCA_944385945.1 uncultured Anaerofilum sp.
GTAGCATATGCATCCTCTTCGAAAAACACACAGGTTTCTCGCTATATCGCAGTACAAGATCCGGCTCTTTTGCAAGCCATTGCAGCACATTGCCCCGATTTTAATGCAGCCATCGTACGTGGCTGCAAAACAGTGATTGCACAAACTTTTGTGAAACATCGTGCAGGGTTCGAGCGGGACGGTTCTTATACCACCGACCGCAAAGACGGCTGGCAATATTACGATTGCGGCATTGCAGCACAAACTTTTTGTCTGGCAGCGCACAGTATGGGCATCGGCAGCGTAATTATGGGGGTATTCGACCGTGCAGCCATCCAAGATTTGCTGCAAGTTCCCGAACAAGAGGAACTGATGGCTTTGATTGCCATTGGTCATCCCGCACAACAGTCTATCGCCCCAAAACGTAAAGACACCGATGTTTTGCTTTCCATTCGGTAAAATCAACGTTTTACTTTTTATAAAAAAACAAATTCTTTTCAAGCAGGAGCTCAATTCAAGGGATATCTGTGGCTTTCTTGACGCAATGTTGCTCTTTCCGCCATAATTAAGATTGTTTTTTAAAAAATCTGCGTCTATCCTTGCCATGTAAAAGATTGGAGTGCGACAGCCATGAAAAATGTTGATAAAGACCTTGGGTTGACTTGGCGATCTAAACTGCTGCTGTGTGTTTGTGTTCTCAGCTTAATAGCGGCGATTTTGCTGATGTTTCGTGAAATGGACGATCGCACCACCGCTTCGCTTGAAGAAACGATAAAAAAACGCATTTTAGGTGCAAGCGAAACCGCAGCGATCGCAGTAAACCGTGAACTGAGCGGCAGACAGCTTTTGGTGCAATCGCTTGCATATGACATTGAGGTAAGTGAGCTTTCTTCCGTGGATGAAATGCTAAAACAATTGCAAATCTACTGCAAATACTACGATTTTTTTGATATGAGTATTGCGGATGCTAACGGAAATTGTAAAACTGTTGCCGGCAGAGAATTCAACATTGCTTCACAGGACTATTTCCAACGTGGCATGATGGGGGAATCTGCAATCACCCAAAGCATCACCAGTCTGGTTCAACCCGACATCAATGTGAATATTTTTTCCGCACCCATCTATTTTGACGGCGAAGTGAAATATGTGCTTACCGCTGCTTATCCCTCCGATAACCTGACCGAAATTTTAAATGTAAAATTTTATGGCGATTCGGGGCAGAACTTTATCATCAATTCCAAGGGCGAATCTGTCATCAATCTTAAAGGCGACTATCCCGAATACCAAGCATTTTCCGGTTTTGTCACACAACATTCCTTCCTGATCCCCTCGGACGATTTCGAACAAAATTATGTGCTATTTCACTATCAAGACGAGGAATATTTTTCTTACATGACTAAAATCGGTATCGAAGATTGGTATTTGTTGTCTTATGTTTCCCGTACAGATGCTTTCGCCAGTGTGCATGAGATTCAGCACAATATGTTTTTGATGATGTTCATTTCATTTGTCATCATCCTTTTTTTCCTTTCCATCATTGTAATTTTGTTCGTGCGACATCAAAAGAAGATTCGTACCATGATTTTCATGGACGAAATGCTCCGCAAACCGAATTACACCTATCTTCGATTGCACTTTAAGCACCTGCCTGCTGCACAGCGAGAGAACAGCTCCATCATCGTATTCGACATCGACAAATTTAAGGAAATCAACCTTTCGCACGGCAGCAAAGCCGGCAACGTGCTTTTGCGATATATTGCAAAAGTTTTCGAGCAGGAAGCTCCCCAGCTGGACTTGTTCCGAAATCTTGCAGACCAATTTGTGGCACTGGCAATGCATGAAACAAATGCTGAAATCTCCGAAGACATCGAACGTGTTTTGAAACGCATCAACACCGATATTGCCCGTGGCAGCGTAGTGCCTTTCACGCTTTCTTTCGGCATTTGTAATTCCGCCGGTTACCACAGCTTAAATCCCATTCACACAAATGCTATGATCGCCCAAAACACCGTAAAAGGCAACCCGCTGGTGCGTTACGCCTTTTTTGACGAGCAACTGCGAAAAACCAGTCTGCATAATTCCGAAATCAAATCTTCTTTCTTCGCCGCTTTGCGAAACCACGAATTTCACATCTACTATCAGCCGAAATTCGATATGCGCACCCACAAAATTATCGGCTCTGAAGCACTGGTTCGCTGGATCAAACCCGATGGAACTTTGATCTCGCCCGGAAACTTCATTCCCTGTTTCGAGCGTACCGGTCAAATTTTGAAGTTGGACGAAGCCATTTTGGATATGGTCTGTCATCAAATGTATCAAATGCAGGTAGAGGGTATAGATGTTCCGTGTGTGTCTGTCAATCTCTCCCGGTTTCATCTGGCAAAACCTCACATCATTGGCAAAATCGAAAACTACATCGAAACATTGGGACTGGACCCGTCCAAACTTGCTTTTGAGATCACCGAAAGTGCCATGCAGGATGACAAGATCGTATTGTCGGATATTGTCCATCGGCTGCATCAGCTGGGTTGTCGGGTCGATATGGACGACTACGGCACCGGTATTTCCAGTCTGCAATCACTTGCAAACACCGACTTTGACGTGATCAAGTTGGATCAATCCTTTATCCGAAATATCGGTCAGCCAAAAATGGAGCACGTAATCCAATCTACCATCGGTCTTGCCAATATGCTGGATCTTCAGCTGGTGGCGGAAGGCGTCGAAACCCAAGAGCAGGTCGACTTCCTCGTAAAAAATGGATGTTACTATGCACAGGGTTACTTCTTCTCAAAGCCTATCCCCTACCAAGACTATTCTGCGATGGTAAAGCAGCAAAGCAACTGATTTTATTTAAAGTTTTCCACAAAAGAAATGGAGTTTGTTGAAAAACACGCTCCATTTCTTTTTATTTTTTGTATTTTTCCGAATACCATAGGTGGATATGCTCCTTCATTCTTTATCGTATTTCTTTTTCAGGATGAATCTTTTTAAATAAACTAATGTACATATTTTATCTCTTGCCCGCACATGGTTTAGGGTCTATAATAAAAGAAAAAGATTTTACAAAGGGGTTTTTGCATGGAGTTTACAGATAAAATCCGCCAGCTTGCACAGCAAAAGCAAGACTGCATCTGGACACTCGCCCAGCAGGTGTGGAAGTACGCCGAGTGCAACTGGAAAGAAACCAAAAGCGCAGCAGCTACTGCCGCAGCGTTGCGTGCAGAAGGATTTTCAGTGACCGAAGGGGTCGCTTCGCTGCCAACGGCATTGGTTGCGCATTATGGAGATCATGGACCGATCATTGGTTTTCTGGGCGAGTACGATGCTCTGCCCGGTATGTCGCAAGAGGCAGGAGTAGCAGAGCATCGACCGCTTGCTGCTGACGCTGCCGGGCATGGATGCGGGCATAATATGTTAGGTGCAGGTGCGTTTGGCGCAGCCGTGTTGCTGAAAGAACTGATCGCACAGGGCTTGGTAGATGCACAGGTGGAGTTTTTTGGATGCCCTGCTGAAGAGGACGGTGCAGGCAAAGCACACATGGGTCGAGCCGGCGTATTTTCTCAGCTAGATGCTCTGTTCACTTGGCATCCGGACAGTGCCAACCATGTAGTTGGCACCGGAACTTTGGCTGTGATGGGGGTAGAATACCGCTTCAAAGGCATTACAGCACACGCAGCCGCCTCGCCGTACAGCGGAAGAAGTGCTTTGGACGCTGCCGAACTGATGAATGTCGGCTGCAACTATCTGCGTGAGCATATGATCCCCGAAGCACGGCTGCATTACGCTTACCGTGACACAGGCGGGACTGCTCCAAACGTTGTTCCCGACCGTGCAGCACTTCACTACTTTATCCGTGCGCCTAAAGTACACCAGATGTTGGAGCTGTTCGAACGGGTCAACAAAGTCGCACAGGGCGCAGCTATGATGACCGAAACGCAGGTAGAATGGACGGTCATTGATGCGTGTAGTGATTTCGTCCCCAACAGAACGTTGGGACAGTTGCTGGCGAAGTGTATGACTGAACTGGGTGCGCCCGCTTTTGACCAACAGGACGAACAGCTTGCCGAACAATTCCGCAACACGATCCCCCCTCGTCAGCGACAGGACAACCTTGCTAATTCCCTGCAATGCAGCGGTATGCAGTGGGCAGACTATCAAGATGTATTGCTTGACCGCCATACTCCTGCATATTTGCACCAACCGAAACTATTCGAGATGGGCAGCACCGATGTTGGTGATGCCAGTTACTGCGCACCTTGCGCACAGTTTCATCTGGCTTGTGCAGCTGTGGGAACCGGTGCCCATACATGGCAGTTGACCGCACAGGGAAACAGTTCCATCGGTAAGAAAGGCACCATACAGGCAGCCATGATCTTAGCGTTAGCAGGTGCGACCGCTGCTGTAAACAGTACCTTGCTTGCCCAAGCAAAACAGGATTTTGAAGCAGATGTTCCGCAAGGCTACATTTGCCCTCTGCCCAAAAACGAATAAATCCAGCAGTAAAGGAGTGTGTGCTATGATGAATCCCATGATTATTGGAATCGCCGGTGGAACCGGAAGTGGAAAAACGACCTTGACCCGCCGTTTGAAAGAACAGTTTGGCAAAGATGTCAGCATCATTTATCATGATAACTACTACAAACGCCACGACGATATGCCCTATGAGGAGCGTTGCTTGCTAAACTACGACCATCCGGATGCGTTTGACACCGACTTGATGTACAAACATCTGAACGATTTAAAAAAGGGGCTGTCGGTCGAATGCCCTGTGTACGACTATACCATTCATAATCGTACCGACGAAACGGTTGTGGTGCAGCCTGCGCCCGTTATCATCGTGGAAGGCATTTTGATTTTTTCCAGTGCGATCCTATGCGATTTGATGGACATTAAAGTATTTGTTGATACCGATGCCGACGTACGTATCCTGCGCCGTATCGTGCGGGATGTCAACAAGCGTGGTCGGACTTTGGAAAGCGTCGTGAACCAGTATCTTACAACGGTAAAGCCGATGCACGAACAATTTGTAGAACCGAGCAAGCGACGTGCCGACATCATCATTCCCGAAGGTGGAAAAAATCAGGTCGCACTGGAAATGCTGGTGCGCCGTGTGGCAAGCCACCTGGGCGAAGCCAGCGAAACGACCGATTTCTAAGTTTCGAACAAACCAAAAGCATCCCCTGCGCAGTTGAATGCGTAGGGGATGCTTTTTTCGTCAAACGATAGCATCAATCAAATCATATGCCGTATCGCTATCGTATTTAATAGATTGATAATAAAATTATTCCGCCTGTGCCAAAGCAGGTTGTTCCTGTTTGGAAACGAGTGCATACTCTACACGGTGACGTTGCACCTGTTTGACCTGAAAACGCAGACCGTAACCGTCGCAGGTGGGGGTTTCGCCGTCTTTCGGCACATATCCCAACATTTGATAAATCATACCGTTCAAGGTTTCGTGATCGTCCAACGGCAAACGGACATCCAACGCTTTTGCCACTGCCGACAGAGCGGTCATGCCACTGATACGCCACAGGTTTTCGCCGATTTTACGGATGGGTGCTTCGTCGGGATGTGCCTCGTAATCCAAATTACCGACCAATGCCTCCAACAGGTCGTGCAATGTCACCATACCGTACAATCCGCCATGCTCGTCCACCAAAAGTGCCAGACCCTGATGGGCGGTTTGCAACGCCGCAAACACCT
Organism: uncultured Anaerofilum sp.; assembly: GCA_944385945.1. GTDB lineage: Bacteria > Bacillota > Clostridia > Oscillospirales > Ruminococcaceae > Anaerofilum. The sequence goes on from CALWZD010000051.1 coordinate 5,683, forward strand.
TGTCGGCTTTCATGCTTTTCAAGAGGAAGATGGGTTTTGTCAGCGTTTTTTCCAATACCAGTGCTTTGTTTGTGCGGTCTTGCAGACGGAAGTATTTCTTTGCGCTCAAAATCCCGACTACATTGTCTTTTTCGGAAAAATAGACCGGATAATATGTATAACGACTATTGCAGATCTGGGCATCCCAATGTTCAAATTCTTCCACATCCAGCATATACAGGTCGGTACGGTGGGTACATAGCTGCTCTGCGGTGATGTCGTCGAATTCGAAAATATTTTGAATGATCTCGTTTTCGTGATGCTTGATACTGCCTTGCATTTTACCCTGTGTCAACATCATGCGGATTTCTTCTTCCGAAACGGTGTCGTCTTTTTCCTCAGGATTCATTCCCATCAATCGCAAAACAAGGTTGGTAGACACTGTAAGCAATGCCACCAACGGTGCAAAGCATCTTGCCACCAAATACAACACTCCGGACAATCCCAGTGCGAGCGATTCGGCACGTTTCATTGCCACACGTTTTGGTACCAACTCACCGAAAATCAGGTTGAAGTATGCCAAAATCACGGTGATGACCATCAACGCAATCGGACGCAGTACCGACTCCGAAACAGGTACTCCCACATCGATCAAATAAGCTGTAAGCGGGCCGGCAAAATTTTCGGCTGCGAACGCACTGCTGAGCAAGCCAGCCAATGTGATTGCCACCTGAATGGTCGCCAAAAATTTTGCCGGCTGTTTGGTGAGATAGATCAGCCGCTTTGCAGCACGGTTACCCTCATCTGCCAACAGTTTTAAACGGTTTTCGTTTGTAGAAATTACTGCAATCTCGGCACTTGCAAACACGGCGTTCATCGCAGTAAGAGCAATCAATAATCCAACGGAACTTAACATAGTAAACCTCCTGTAATGGTCAAAATATTCTTTCGCCTGCAAATCGCAGGGTCAGCAAGCTTTTCTGCACAAAAAACACAAAAGGACAGACCCTGATTGGATACCCAAATCAAGGCTGTGTCCTTCTTATTCTATCTTTTGTACAGAACGTCTACTATGACACGCAGTTTCCGCTTCGTCAGAATCGCTATCCATCTGTGTGTTACCGTTCTCCCTTTCCTGTAAGATCAAACTGTCTGCGCTTTGTGCAGTCAAGCTTTATACGAGGGATTGTAACAGATTTTTCTGTGTTTTGCAAGTGGTTTTTGTCAAAAAAATCTCCACACCCTTGCCATAAAAGCAAGTGTGTGGAGATTTAAGCGAATGTATGTTATTTTTCCAAAACTGCACCCGTATTTGCACTGGTCACTAATTTTGCATATCGTGCCAGCCAACCGGAAACCGGTTTTGCAGCAGGTGCAACAAAATTCTTGCGACGCTGTTCCAATTCCTCGTCCGTAACTTCCAGATGGATGGAATATTCGGGAATGTTGATGGAAATCATGTCGCCTTCTTCGATCAAAGCAATCTCACCGCCAGCTGCTGCCTCGGGGCTGACGTGTCCGATCGACGCACCACGGGATGCACCCGAAAAACGTCCGTCGGTGATCAGCGCAACGGTTTTGTCCAGCTTCATCCCTGCCAGCGCACTGGTGGGATTCAGCATCTCACGCATACCGGGACCACCTTTGGGGCCTTCATAACGAATCACAACAACGTCACCGGGGTGGATCTCACTGTTATAAATCGCCGAGATGGCTTCTTCCTCGCTGTTAAAGCAACGTGCAGGACCTTTGTGACAAAGCATTTCGGGTGCTACTGCACTGCGCTTTACCACACATCCATTTTTTGCGATGTTACCAAACAGAACAGCCAGACCGCCTGTTGCGGAATAAGGCTCGCTGAGCGGTCGGATCGCATTGGTATCCAGATTTTTGACACCTTGCAGATTTTCGGCAATCGTCTTGCCGGTCACGGTGGGCAAACTTGTATCCAGATAGCCCCCCTCTGCCAGTTGTGCCATGACAGCCTGCACACCGCCAGCCTGATACAAATCTTGCATATGTGTAGGGCCTGCCGGTGCCAAATGGCACAGATTCGGCACTTTGCTGCTTACCTCGTTGATGGTATTCAGGTCGATCTCCACACCTGCCTCGTTTGCCAAAGCAAGCAGATGCAAAACAGTATTGGTGCTGCATCCCAATGCCATGTCGGTCGCAAGCGCATTGCGGAATGCCTTTTCGGTCAGGATGTCACGGGGTTTCAGGTCTTTCTCTACCAGTTCCATCACCTGCATACCCGCTTTTTTCGCCAACTGAGTACGGACTGCGTACACAGCGGGAATTGTTCCGTTTCCGGGCAAAGCGATGCCTACCGCCTCGCACAGGCAGTTCATGCTGTTTGCGGTATACATTCCCGCACAACTGCCACAGCCCGGACAGGTATTTTGTTCAAACTGCTCCAACTGCTGTTGGTCGATCAATCCTGCCTTATAACTTCCCACAGCCTCGAACATTTTGGACAAAGTAGCACTTTCCCCCGCTACCTTACCTGCCAACATCGGACCACCCGAACAAACGATGGACGGAATATTCAGACGCAAAGCTGCCATGACCATACCGGGAACGATTTTGTCGCAGTTCGGTACCAATACCAGACCATCAAAGCCATGTGCCAGTGCCATCGTTTCCACGCTGTCGCAAATCAGTTCACGGCTGGGCAGGGAATATTTCATGCCCAGATGCCCCATTGCGATACCGTCACAAACACCGATCGACGGCACCAAAATCGGAGTACCGCCTGCCATGCGTACCCCTGCCATCACTGCCTCTGCCAACTGTTTCAGATGCTGATGCCCGGGGACGATCTCGCTGTAAGCACTTACAACGCCAATCAGTGGGCGTTCCAGTTCTTCTTTCGTATAGCCAAGCGCATAAAACAAACTGCGGTTTGGCGCACGTTCAGGTCCCTTTTTTACATTGTCACTTCTTAAATTCACTTTAACCCCTCCTATCCAACATTCCAAAAAAAGCGCACCGAATGAGTGTATCTCATACCGGTGCGCTTTCGGTGATTGACCGCTTGTTTCGGAATGCGGTATGTTGCTTTTCATTATACTCTGCAAAAGCCGTTTGGTCAAGGCAAAAAAATTGGCAGCCGACCGCAAAGCGGTCAGCCACCAAAGGGGAGATATTGAACAACCCGTTCGCACGGCTGTAAATCACCACAAACTGGAAACTTGCTCGTACATTTCGATATGCTTTGCAGCACTTGCCTTCCAGCTGAAGTCGCAAGCCATTGCCCGTTTTACCAATTGCAGCCAGCCTTTGTGGTTGTAATAGCCCTCTTTTGCACGCCAGCAAGCGTGCATCATATCGTGCGCATTGTAGCTCTTGAAAGTGAATCCATTTCCTTCGCCATCGCCGGAGTCGGTGATAGAATCACGCAAACCGCCTGTTTCACGCACAACAGGGATGGTACCATAGCGCAGCGAGATCATCTGTGCCAAACCACACGGCTCGGATTTGGAAGGCATCAGGAAAATATCCGAACCTGCATAAATCTTGCTTGCCAGCGCAGGTACAAATGCGATGCGCACTCCGCAGCGACCAGGATGGTGGGCTGCCAGCTCGGAGAAGAAGCTCTCATAAGCGTACTCGCCTGTACCCAAAATCACCAGCTGAATGCCTTCTGCGATAATATTTTCTGCAACGGCACGTACCAGATCCAGACCTTTATGTGCCACTAGACGTGTTACCATTGCCATCACGGGGCTGCCGTCCTGTTCCAGACCAAAAATCTCCTGCAATTCCTTTTTGCAGGCTGCCTTTCCCTTTTCGACGGTTTTCGCATTAAAGTTTTGTGCAATGCCCTTGTCGGTTTCGGGGTTATAGCTGTCTACATCAATTCCGTTCAAAATACCGCACAGCTTGTACTGTTTCTGACGCAGCAGGTCGTCCAGACCATGGCTGAACCACGGGTCAAGAATCTCGCCTGCATAGCTGGGGCTTACGGTAGAAATACGGTCAGCGGTTTCGATCGCACCTTTCATAAAGTTGGTGCAACCATCGTACTCAACGATATGTGCATCCCGTGCGCCGATACCACAGGTGTCTTCCAAAATCTCCAGACCATATTTGCCCTGATACTGGATATTGTGGATGGTGAACACGGTTTTGATCGCCGAGAATTTCTCCAGATGGCGGTAGTACAAGTTCAGGTAAACGGGAGTAAGTGCCGTCTGCCAGTCGTTGGTGTGAATAACGTCGGGGGTGAACTCGGTGTAGAACAGCATTTCCAAAATCGCACGGCTGAAGAAAGCAAAACGTTCGCCGTCATCATAGAAGCCATACAATCCACTGCGTTTAAAATAATACTCATTATCCAAAAAGTAGAATTTTACGCCCTTATATTCATACTCGAACAAACCGCAATACTGGTTGCGCCAACCGACCGGAACAGTAAAGTTGGTCAGGTAGGTAAACTCGTTGCGCAATTCTTCCTTGATGTCTGCATACAGCGGCATTACTACACGGCAATCGACGCCCGATTTTACCAGACTCAGCGGCAAACTTCCTGCAACATCGCCTAATCCACCCGAAGCTGCAAAAGGCTTCGCTTCGCTTGCACAATATAAAACTTTCATAGGCTTTCTCCTTAACTGTTAAAACGGGGTGGGACGAAGGATTCTCACTTCGTCCCACGCTGCCGCTTTTGTTCTGTTTTCGTTATACTTTCTGCGACTTTCCAACATAGACAGGGAAGCTATCGCTGGACAGCTTTTTGCCCGATGTGATCACAACATTTTTGTCGGTGATGACATGGTCAAGCTCTGCACCCGACTCTACAACAGTATCCTGCATCAGCACACAGTTTTTGACCTTTGCGCCTGCTGCAATCTTTACGCCACGGAACAATACGCAGTTCTCAACTTCGCCCTCAATCAAGCAACCGTCGGCTGCCATCACGTTCTTTACTTTACAGCCTTCTACATAGCGTACCGGTGCATCGTCACGAATCTTGGTATATACCGGGTGCTTGTCGCTGATCAGCTGTTCGACGTTTTTGGGGTTGAGCAAGCGCATATTCTCCTCGAAATAGCTTCTCATATCGCTGATTCGTGCGCAATAGCCGGTATGCTGATAGCTTTGTACGTGAAGCAACTGCAAGTTGCGGGAAAGAATGTCACGCTCAAAATAAATCAGGTTGCGTACGATAGCATCTTTCACCAAAGCCACCAGTGCCTCACGTTCCATGATATAGATATTCATGGACAGATTCTGGTCACCGTTGCGGTAATCGTTGGTCAGCAGTTCGGTAACACGACCGTTTTCGTCCAAGGTCAAGGTATAGTTATCGCCCTTTGCTGCTTCGGGAATGGGGCAACGCTGATATGCCACCGTTACATCTGCGCCCGACTGCATATGTGCCTCGATAAAGGCAGCATAGTCGAAATTGCTTGCAGTGTGGCAATCGCTCATCACCACATATTTTTCCTTTTGGCGTTCCAGCATTCCCACGATGCTGCTAAGTGCCTCTACTCGCCCATGGTATTGTTTATTTTGCGCACGAGCATAGGGAGGAATGATGTGCAGACCACCCAGTTTGCGAGCCAGATCCCATTCACGACCACTTCCCAGATGGTCCATCAGAGAATAATAATTCTGACGGGTCATAATGGTCACGTTGTCGATGCCTGCATTCACCATTGCCGACAGGGTAAAGTCGATCATACGGTAACGGCTTGCGAAAGGAACGCTTGCCATTGTTCTGTTTTTTACCAATTCGGGTACCAGATTATCATACGAATTCGGGAAAAGGATTCCCAGTGCATTTGCGTTTACATTTACCATTGGTTACCACCGTCCTCAACATTGTTTACAACCATCGCTTTGGGAGCTACCTTTGCACCTTCACCAATGGTGATGCCTTCGCCAATTACCGCAATGCCCCATTTTTCGGGGGATTCGGCATCCTCTTTTGCACAGCCAACGCAAGCGTTTTTCTTAATGACTACGTTTTCGGCAACGATCGCATACGAAACCTTTGCGCCATCCTCTACCACTGCACCGGGCATGATGATGGATTCCTCTACCACTGCGCCCTCGCCTACTTTTACACCTGCGAACAAAACGCTGTTGTCCACTTTTCCGAATACACGGCAGCCTTCGCTGATCATGCTGTTTTTGATCTCGGCTCCTTCGCCTACATACTGACCAGAGCGACCCGAGTTACGGCTGAAAATGCGCCAATCGTCATCCCATACATTCAGCGGAACTTCCGGATTCAGCAAATCCATATTTGCCTCCCACAGGCTGTCGATGGTTCCAACGTCTTTCCAGTATCCCTCGAACGGATATGCCACCATATGCTCGTTTGCGTTCAGCATATTGGGGATGATGTTTTTGCCGAAATCATTGTCGGATTCGGGGTTTGCCTCATCTTCTTCCAGATACTTTTTCAGCTTGCTCCATGTGAAGATATAAATACCCATCGAAGCCAGATTCGACTCGGGATTCTTGGGTTTCTCTGCAAAGCGGGTGATGGTGCCATCTTCCGTTGCGGTCATGATGCCAAAACGGCTTGCTTCTTCCCATGGCACCTCCATAACAGCGATGGTGCAATCGGAGTTGTGCTCCTTATGGAACTCGAGCATTTTGCTGTAATCCATTTTGTAGATATGGTCACCCGAAAGGATCACCACATACTCGGGATCGTAACGCTCGATAAAATTGATGTTTTGGTAGATAGCATTTGCGGTGCCTTTGTACCAATCCGAACCGGTGGCTTTTTGGTACGGCGGAAGGACGTGTACACCGCCGTACAGGCGGTCCAAGTCCCACGGCTGACCATTGCCGATATAGTCGTTTAATACCAAAGGCTGATACTGAGTGAGGATACCCACCGTATCAATACCTGAATTTACGCAGTTCGACAGCGGAAAATCAATGATGCGATATTTTCCTCCAAACGGAACTGCCGGCTTCGCCAAGCGTTGTGTGAGTGCATACAGACGTGAACCTTGTCCGCCAGCCAGCAGCATAGCAATACATTCTTTCATAGTTTTCTCCCCTTGTTAGCACGAAACCCGTGCCGTTTATATATCCCAAAACGAAGCAATCACTTCGTTTTTTGACTGGTTTTTGGTTTTCTCTTTGCGGCAGGCTTTTTTGCTGCCGTCTTTTTTTCCGCTTTTTCCGCAGTCGATTTTTGTGTAGACTTTGGTTTTTGTGGTTTTGGCTCCGGAACTTTGAAGTAGACGGTACTCATCGGCGGAATGGTGAGCGAAATGGTATTTTCAAATCCATGCAGCTTTCCTTTTTTGCTGCGCAGCGTCTTGTTATGTACACCCTTGCCGCCGTATTTTACATCGTCACTGGACAGCAACTCTTTGTACCATCCTGCACAGGGAACACCGATCTGATAGTTCTCACGCAAGACCGGATTGAAGTTGCAAACAACGAGCACCTGCTCCCCTTTTGCGTCTTTGCGCAAAAAGACGACGATGCTTTGCTGGTTGTCGTCCGGCACGATCCACTGGAAGCCCTCCCAGCTGTAATCGACCTCCCACATTGGTTTGTGGTCGAGATAGAAGTGGTTCAGATCACGCACATAGCTCTGCATCTGGGCGTGTTTTTCGTAGCCCAACAGCATCCAATCCAGCTGATGCTCCTCGGTCCACTCGCTGAACTGAGCAAACTCCTGCCCCATAAACAGCAGCTTTTTGCCGGGATGTGCCATCATGTAACCGTAGAAAGTGCGCAAGCTGTCGAATTTTGCATCGTATTCACCGGGCATTTTATTGATCAGGCTGCATTTTCCATGCACCACTTCATCGTGGCTGATGGGCAGCACGAAGTTTTCGCTGAATGCATACATAAAGCTGAAGGTGACTTTATTGTGGTTTCCTGCACGGAACAGGGGGTCGGTGCTCATATAGCTGAGCATATCGTTCATCCAGCCCATGTTCCACTTGAAATTAAAGCCCAAACCGCCATCCGAAACCGGCTTTGTGACCATGGGCCATGCAGTGGATTCTTCTGCGATCATCAACGCATGAGGATGACGGGCAAACACTGCGGTGTTCAGCTTTTGCAAAAAGTCCACTGCTTCGAGGTTCTCGTTTTTGCCGTAGATATTCGGCTGCCATTCTCCGTCACGACGGTTGTAGTCCAAATAGAGCATACTTGCCACGGCATCCACACGCAGACCGTCGATGTGGTATTCTTCCAGCCAAAACAGAGCGGAAGAGATCAAAAAGCTTTGCACTTCCGGTCTACCGAAGTCGAATACCATCGTTCCCCATTCACGATGTTCCGCACGCAGGGGGTTCTGGTCCTCGTAACAGTTGATTCCATCGAATTTATACAGACCGTGTTCGTCCTTGGGAAAATGTGCCGGCACCCAATCCATGATGACCCCGATCCCTGCCTGATGGCAACGGTCGACGAAATACATAAAATCTTTCGGTGTGCCGTAACGACTGGTAGGAGCGTAGTAACCTGTCACCTGATAGCCCCAGCTGCCGTCGAAGGGGTACTCTGTCAGCGGCATCAACTCGATATGGGTATAGCCCATATCCTTTATGTAGGGAATCAACTCGTCTGCCAGCTCTCGGTATCCAAACGGGTTGCCGTCCGGATAGGTGCGCCAGCTTCCGGCGTGAAGCTCGTAGATATTCATTGGGCTGTTGATGGTATCCTGTTTGTCTTTTTGCTGATACCAATCGCCGTCTTTCCAAGCATAGCCACTTAGGTCATACACTTTGGAGCAGTTGGATGGGCGTGTTTCGGTGTGGAATGCGTAGGGGTCTGTCTTGAACACCAGCTCATCGTCGGGAGTTGTGACACAATACTTGTAAATGTCGAACTCTTTCATCCCAGCAACGAAGCATTCCCAAATGCCTGTTTCGGGCAGTTTTTTCATTGGGGTATCGCCCGGAACCCAGTTGTTGAAATCGCCCACGATTGAAATTTCTTTCGCATTGGGTGCCCACACACGGAACACAACGCCCTTTTCGCCGTTACGCTCTTGAAAATGCGCACCGAACAGGCGATATGCCTCCTGATTCGTACCCTGACGAAACAAATATATGGGGAAATCGGTTTCTGTATGCTTAACTTTTCCCAAGTGAGTCTCCTCCTTTAACCCTAGGTGGGTTTCTTATATATATATTACTCATTTTCGAATATTTTTTCAAGACTTTTTCTGTTATTTTATAACAAAATTACTTTACTTGTTCTTTGCATTTCGGATAAAATCACCAACTTCTTTGCTAATTCGTGAAATCCTTGTATGTTTCACTGTTTTTTTATGGATTACTTTTGAATCTCACAAAATCCGTAAAATGCCTAAATCTTCCCCTTTTTCGCACAAAAGTAAAATGGACATCTAATAAAATATGTGTAAAATCTCTTTGTTCCAAAAAACAAAACAGCCCACTCACAGAAAAGTACTTTTCTGTGAGTGGGCTGCTATCATCAAAGCCATTTTTTTCGTTGCATAAACAACACCGACGCACCCGTCAGCACAACGGCGATCGCCAGCAAAATCCAAAAGCCGAATGGATTTTCGGCAAAAGGCACAGGAACATTCGTACCCCACAAACCAAACACGATGGTGGGTACTGTGAGAATGATGGTAAGCGAAGCCAACAGCTTCATGACGATGTTCAAGTTGTTGGAAATGACCGAAGCAAAGGCATCCATCGTACCGCTCAAAATATCACGGTAGATATTGCTCATCTCGATCGCCTGTTTATTTTCGACGATAACATCTTCCAACAATTCGGTATCATCGGGGTAATCTTTCACAAAATCCATACGCAACAACTTTTCCAGCACAAGTTCGTTGCTTTTCAGGCTGGTAGAGAAATAGACCAAGCTTTTCTCCAATCCCAGCATTTGAATCAGCTCTTTATTTTTCATCGAAATATGCAGCTCGTTCTCCACACGACTGCTTGCCTTGTCTACCTGACGCAGATAGAACAAAAACAAGCTTGCGTTGCGGTACAGCATCTGCAAGGTCAAACGATTGCGCTTTTTGGTGGACACGCCTTTGACCAGCCCCTCGGAAAAAGCACGGGGAAGCGAAGTTTCCTTGAGGCAAACGGTAACGATATTATCGGGGGTAATGATGATGCCAAAAGGAATGGTAGAATAAACAAAGCTTCTGCCCTCTGCCTCAACGGTAGGGGTATCGACCAAAATCAAGGTCATGCCGTCTTCTACTTCGATACGGCTTCGTTCTTCTTCGTCTAATGCTGCACGTACAAAATCAGGGTCGATGTTCAATCGGCTGCATACCAGTTCGATCTCGGCTTCTTCCGGCTCGCACAGATGCACCCAAGTACCCGGCAGCATCTCTTTTTTCTCTGTAACACGTCCATCTTCAGACTGATAAATCGAAATCATTTTCTACACCTGCTTTCTTTTACGGGCGCAACACAGCAGCCCTTACAGGTATTTGCTAAAAAACACTGCACGGGTACGGTTGCACTGATTCAACATATTCATTACACTACCAGGGTCACCGTCCATGCAGTTTCACTCTCCTTATCGTCCTTTTTGGGTCGTGTGCAAATTTTACACACGCTTACGCAATAAGTGTATCGCTTTTTCCGCTTACTTGTCAAGTTTTTGCAAAGAATTTTACAATCGGTCCATCTTTGGCAAAAAAACAGGCACCTTTCTGCACGAAAAGCACCTGTTTGCGTCTGTCATATATTGCTTTTGCTCTAATCGCCTGCACTCGCTGGAACGAGAGATCAGCCGATCACGTATACATTTACCTGATGCACCGCTGCTGTGAGGGCATCGGAATAGCTTTCGAAGTACAAGTCCACCAATGCATGACCTTGCATCAAGGCGGTTCCTGTATCGGTCGCAATGGCATAGCCGTATACAAAGCTGCCATCGGTAGAAGTGATATACAATTTTGTACCGTAAGGGATCACACTGGGGTCTACCGCAACAGTACCCTCGTAAAGCCCCAGACCGCTGGCACCCCGACCACTGCCGGAGTAAGCGGTTGCACGACCCGTCAGCACACGGGTATAACTGGAAGGAACGCCGTTCACTACCTCGGGACCTTCAACGCTGCTGACCGGTGCGCCGGCTTGATATGCTTTGATAATTTGTGTCTGTGGCTCGGCGGTACGCTCGATGCTTACCACTTTGCTCGACTCCACCTCGCCGTCCACGACTCGGCTGCGAGTGGTGATAAGGTCAGTGCCTTCTTTTCCTTCCTGTAAGGTGATGGCAGTGCCTTTTTTGCGGTGATACAAGCTAGTGTAGCGGTATTCGGTTTCGTAGGGGATTGCCTGCTCGGTGTAGGTATCCAAATACTCTACACGGTGCACGCTGATCTCCATCTCTTCGGTAACCGGGGTGTGTAGCGACGGCTCGGTATAGTCGTGCTCACCCAGCACGATGCCGGCATCCTGCAATGCCTGTTCCACCGTTCCGGTACACATATCCACGCTTTGCAAAGCACCGTCTGCCTGAATATACACTGCAAATGCTTTTTGGATGTTCAGACTGGCAAGGTTGCCGTTGTAGGCGGTGTAATAAACATCGTCCTCCTCCTGGGCATGGATGCCGGACATCTCCATAAGCCGGTGAGGGTCTTCTACCGCAGTCACCAGCATACGACGATTGCCGTCGGAATCGGACACATATACAACATTGATCGAAAAAACGAGTGCGCAAAGGGTAAGCGACAGACAGCACAGGGTGAGCAGACATGCCCATACTCTTGCGGGAATCGCAAGCCAGCGGCGTCTTAAATGCTCTGTGAATTTTGTCATACAAACTCCTAACGTAGTCGTACAGATTCGGCATACTTCCATCTGACTGTACGCCCAGATGGCACCTGCTTTCAAAAAAGTGCCTCGACAAGCACTTTTGGAATTTTACCAAATGACGCCCCGATGGTCAAACCCGGAATCCTGTTCGATTTTATGGTTTTTCGGATGTTTCAAGACCAATCCGAGATTATCTTTCATTTGCTTGTTGATTCTTTCAAATACTTTCAAATACTCTTGTTTCCTTTATTTTCGAGCAACATTTACAATCTTGCATCTTTAACTTTTCTTTACAAATAGTAGTAAAAACACTTTAATTTTTCTATTTTATTCGATTATTTTTCAAAATCCGTCCCCTTTCTTTCTCGCTTGAAGCATCAGCAAAAAGCCACTGTTTCAGCCACTTTCCACCGATTTTCACTGCCTTTTCTTTCCTTTATTTTTGACCGAAATCAAACAAAAAAACAAAGAGTATCCGGTCACTGTGCATTTCTATATTAAGCACAATCTACCCGGATACTCTTTGTGAATTTTGCTATAAAAACACGCTTCGTGCCATCGTATCTCAAAGCTAAAAAACGTTTAGATCCTACCCGCCAATGCGTCTGCCTGATCGAAGCGGTCTGCCAGTTTTTTCTCCATCAGATACCCCACCGCCAGATAATAAACTGCTGCCTGTATACAGCCTATAAAAATAGCGGTTTGCGATACGAAAATTCCTTTCAAAAGCAATGTCGTTTCTACCCCTGCAATCACACACCATACTGCGCCAAACCGCATATTAAGCATCGCATAGGTGCGCTGTGCTACCATCCAATGCTCGGGGCTGCGCTCGGCACGGCGAGAATGGTACCCCATACGCAAGCTTTTTTTCCACTGTGCCGGCTTATACCAGCCCAAAATGCCATACGCCAGCACTGCAAGCGGTACGCCTATCAAAACCAAAATTGCTGTGGTCATTTGATTCATGCTTCTTCTCCTTTCGTTTCGGACAGATAAAATGCCCTGCACGATCCGTACAGGGCAAATCCTTATCCTTTATGCGACATCCTTCTCTATAAAAGGAGGGATTCAACGCATTCCATTACTTTTTCGAAATCTTTGGTCCCTGTGCGGTATCTTCCACAATCCAGCCCATTTCGCCAAGCTTTGCACGGATCTCGTCGGCAACAGCCCAGTTCTTTTCCTTTTTGGCTTGCACACGCTGTTCCACCATTTCCAGCACTTCTGCGGGTACTTCATCGGTCTTGCGGTTATACAAAAGACCTAATACATCTGTAATTTCATCAAACACCGCTGCTGCATCCTTCAAAGATTGCTCGGTAGAATCGACAGACAGTGTGTTGATCTCTTTTACCAATTCAAACAACGCAGCCAAACCGTCGGCGGTGTTCAGGTCGTCTTCCATCGCTTCCTTAAACTTTACTTTTGCAGCGGCTGCCTTTGCAGTAAGCAGATTGCTGTTGCCCTGTGCATTTTTGATGGCAAAATCCAGATTTTCACGGCAGGTATACAAACGCTCCAAACTGGAACGGCAGGACTCGATCAGCTCGGCAGTATAATTCAGCGGGCTGCGATAGTGTGCGCTGAGCATAAAATAACGAATCGGCTCATAGCCGTACTTCTCTGCGATCTCACGCACTGTGAAGAAATTACCCGCACTTTTGCTCATCTTATGGTTGTCGATGTTCAAAAAAGCGTTGTGCATCCAATAACGGGCAAAGGTGCATCCATTTGCACATTCCGATTGTGCGATCTCGTTTTCGTGGTGCGGGAATACTAGATCCTGTCCACCACAATGCAGGTCGATGGTGTTGCCCAGATGAGAACGTGCCATCGCACTGCACTCGATATGCCAGCCCGGACGTCCCGGACCGTAAGGGCTTTCCCATGCAGGCTCGCCGGGTTTTGCCGCTTTCCACACTGCAAAGTCTGCGGCATCCTCTTTCAGGTCGTCGTCCATTCGGCTGCGCAGTTCACGGTTGCCTGCCTCCAGATCTTCCAAAACCAAATGGCTCAACTTTCCATAGCCTTCAAACTTTTTTGTACGGAAATAAACGTCGCCGTTCCGTGCTACATATGCATACCCCTTTTCGATGAGGTCTGCCACGATCTGCAAGATCTGCTCGATGTGCTCGGTCGCACGGGGCATGGAAGTCAACGGCTTTACGTTCAACCCTTTGGCATCTTTCAAATACTCCTGCTCGTACTTTTTGGCAACTTCTGCTACGGTGGTATTTTCTTCCTGCGCACGTTTGATGAGTTTATCGTCAATATCGGTAATGTTGCTTACATAATTTACTTTATTTCCGCAAGACTCCAGATAACGACGCAAGGTATCGAATACGATCACCGGACGGGCATTTCCGATGTGGATATAGTTATAGACCGTAGGACCGCATACATAAATGCTGTACTCGCCCTCTTTCAAAGGAATAAACGGCACTTTTTGGCGGGTCAAGGTATCAAAAATCTTCATAAAAAGATTCTCCTTTTTGTATACATTATAATTATATATCACCCATACAAGTTGATTTTTGTAAATTATACCCCCTTTTTCCGCCTTTCGTCAAGAGGAATGGGCAAAGCCCTAAAAATTTTTATAATTTTTTTGAAATTCCCTCTTGCAATTCGGTTCAAAGTGTGCTATATTATTTATTGCGCAGTGAACAACATTGCTTATATGCCTCTTTAGCTCAGTCGGTAGAGCGCCGGACTGTTAATCCGTAGGTCGTTGGTTC
>CALWZD010000052.1 GCA_944385945.1 uncultured Anaerofilum sp.
GCTTTCTGAAAAGTCGAAATTTTCATCTTTTTCTACAAGAAGTGGTGTCTGTGGCGTTACCAATGCTCGGAATCCACAAAGGATTCCTGCGCTTGTTGCCTTACAGCCTCTCACTTCTTGCGAAAATCTGTGTATTTCTTTGTTTTCAGAAATGCTCTAAAAAACAAAGTCATACCCTATCAGGAGGAAACTATGGATAAAATGATTTTCCCCATCACACGAAATTGTCGCTTCCACCTCGGCGAGGAACCGAATGCATGGCAGGCATGGTACGACGAACGCTGTTGTCAGCTCCAGCAAAGCTGGCAGGAGGTCACCCTGCCTCATGACTGGTCGGTTTCGCTGCCCTTTTCCAAAGAATATTCCAGTGGTACCGGTTATCTTGCGGGTGGGATCGGTTGGTACCGCATCCGCATTTCTCCACGCCCCGAGTGGAAAGGCAAACGCATTTCGGTCGTATTTGACGGAGTTTATAAAAACAGCAGAGTGTGGCTGAACAGCTATTATTTGGGCAGCCGTCCCAATGGCTATATCACCTTTGCCTACGATATTACCCACCAGTTTTCGTTCGACCACGACAACGTACTGTGTGTTCGGGTAGACCGCACCGAGCTTTCCGATTCACGTTGGTTCACCGGCTCGGGCATCACTCGCAAAATTTCGCTTGTGGTAGAAGAACCGGTACACTGCACTTTCCAGTCCACCGCTTTTCAAACCGTACGTGTGCAAGAAAATACCGCTTTTTTACAAGTGTCTACCGAACTCACAAACGACACCGAAACAGACCAAAGTCTTCGCATCACCAACGAACTTTTGGACGATCACGGTCGTGTTGTAACGAGTGAACAGACATTTGTAGAAATTTCAGCCGGGCAAAAACACTCGCTGCAAGCTGCGTTGACCTTGCAAGACCCGCAGCTATGGAGTCCCGATTTCCCTGCACTCTACACACTGGTGACAAAGATTTCCTGCAAACAAGGACAAGAGTGGGCAGCCGACTTCATCGCTGACCGCCAGACCGTAGGCATCCGCACCTTTGTATTTGATGCCGACAAAGGCTTTTTCCTCAACGGTGTGTCTACCACTTTCAAAGGTGTTTGTTTGCATCACGACGCAGGCTGTCTGGGTGCGGCTGTTGTAAAAGATGTTTGGCGTCGTCGATTGGAAAAGCTGAAAAAAATGGGCTGCAACGCCATTCGCATGAGCCACAACCCTCATATGCCCGAATTGTACGAACTTTGCGACGAGATGGGTTTCCTTGCCATGGACGAAGCATTCGACGAATGGGAGGGGCCAAAAAACAAGTGGTGGCAGGGGCACAACGTTTATCCACCCCGCAATCAGGGATACTATGTTGATTTTCCGCAGTGGCACAAACAAGATCTGCAAGACATGATTCGGCGTGACCGAAATCATCCCAGCATCGTGATGTGGAGTATCGGAAACGAGATCGACTATCCCAACGACCCCTACTGCCATCCCTCTTTTTCGTCGATGACAGGAAACAACGACGCCAATAAACCCGAACAAGAACGGCAATTCAACCCGTTACGTCCCAACGCCGAACGCTTGAGCGTAATCGCAAGCGAACTGGCACAGATCGTAAAAGAAACTGACCCCACCCGTCCCGTGACGCTTGCAGCCGCTTTCCCCGAACTTTCGGCAAAACTTGGATTTTTGGATGCTTTGGATGTGGCTGGTTACAACTACAAAGAACATCTGTACGAAGAAAGCCATCAGGCATTCCCCCATCTGCCTTTCCTTGGCAGCGAAAACGGGCATAGTCTTTCTGCTTGGAAAGCTGTGACCGATAACGAGTATATCTCTGGTCAATTCCTCTGGACGGGCATCGACTATCTGGGCGAAGCACACGGCTGGCCCATCCACGGCTCGGGTGCCGGTCTTTTGACCCTAGCCGGATTCGAAAAAACAGGCTACTATCGTCGACAGAGCTTCTGGTCGCAGGAGCCGATGGTACATCTTGCTACCTGCCCTGCCTGCGATGCTCCCGATGAATTTACTCCCGTAAGCGAGTGTTGGGATTATGCAAAATCCGCACAAGTTTTGGTAAAGTGCTACACCAATCTTCCTGCCGTTCAAATCTCGCTCAACGGCAAACAAATCGGGGTATATCACAAAAACTCTCATCAAGATTGCATCAGCTTTACTCTGCCTTTCGAAGCAGGTGTGCTGAAAGCCAGTGGTATCGACGAACACGTTTCGGTATGTCATCAACTGGTAAGCACCGGTCGTGCCTGCCAGATCCACGCACAGCAGTATCTGCCAGCAGTCGTGCATGACCCCAACCTGTTCCAGTTGGAACTGATCATGCAGGATCGTGATTGCAACCGTGTTTTTTCGGATTCCACATTGCTCCATGTTCATGTGGAAAACGGACAGCTGCTTGGGCTGGAAAACGGCGACCTTGCCGACGTGACCGAATATACCCGCAGCGATCGACGTGCTTATAAAGGACAGCTACTTGCCTATATCCGCACCTTTGGCAAGCCCTGTACGGTCACTGTCACGGCAGACGGCATCGCCCCCTGTGTAATTTCTATCGACAACACCTAATTTTCTCACTTAACCCCTTTAAACCAAAAGCATCCCTTCGAACCATCGAGGGATGCTTTTGGTTTTGTATTATCTTGGTTTCCACTGATCTTGCTGCACTTGGATCGACATTTTTTCGTACTGGCTTGGTGCTACACCCGTATATTTTTTAAATACTTTACTGAAATAGCATTCATCTTCAAACCCCACACGTCTGCCTACCGCTGCCACTTTCATCGAGGTAGTTGCCATTAGATCCCGTGCGTGTTGAATCCGAATCTCGCTTAGATAGGCAAAAATCGTTTTCCCCTTTTGCTTTTTGAACATACGGTTCAGCGAATCAAAGTTGCAGCCGAACTCCTGCTCGATCAATGTACTGCTGATTGGACGGTGATAATTTCCGTTCAAGTAATTCAGTACCTGTTGCACCTTTTGAAATGACCGTGGTCGATTCAGCGAACTTGCCATTGCAGACATGGTTACACGATCCCGTGCAATTTCGGTCAGTGCCTCTAACAATTTCATTCCACAAAAAACCTTATAATTTTCCAACTGACAGCAGTTGTTTTCGATCGCCTTCTCCATGAGCGACACCACTTTCAGGTAGGTGGGAGAGGTCGGTTGCATCGACAGATATTTGGGAAACAGTACCCACGAATCCTGATAGCGCAAGTAGGAAGCATTATCCTCTTTCAAGCTTTCACTTCTGCGCTTGATGCATCGTTGTTCAAATTGTTCATCCTGCTGCTTGCGAAAAATCTGTGCATGATGAAAGTGAACATAATAATACTCACAGTGCGAACTTTGCAGCCCTTGATGTACAAAATCGGGGTCGAGCAACACCACATCGCCTGCCCGCAGGTGATACTCGGTGTTTTTCTCTTTCAGATGCAGTTCCCCTTGGGTCATAATATACAAAACGAACTCGTCTATCTGCCGTTTTCGATGAACATACGGTGGCTCTAACACCGCTTTGTCTACCAACCGAACCTGCGGTAAAATATTTCCGTTAATTTCATAGTACATACATCACACCGCAACCTTTTAGCCACAACTGCCGTACAGCCTTTTGAAAACATTTACACTGCGCCTAAATCCGGAGCATCACACAGAACGATCTCTCCGCTTGCTTTTCCTTCTGTTTCAAAAACAGTGATGATATTTTCCCCTTTTTGAAGCAACGGGGCAGGAATATACAACCGTTTTTGCGGGCCGATCTCCCAAAATCTTCCGATATTAAAACCGTTCACCCACACGCATCCTTTACCCCAACCGGAAAAATCGAGGAAGGTATCCCCCAACTCGTCGGCATGGAAAGAAAACTCAAAGAATCCCGGCGTACCCTCTTGATGCTTTTTCGAGTAGTCCAGACCCGAAAGGTCTTCCATGCGCAGCGGGTACTGTTTCCAGTAATACTGCTGGTGTCCGTTGATCTGCACACACTGGTCGATGCCTTTGCGCTGTTTTTCCAGTGCAGTGCCAAAGTTGACTCTGCCCATATTTTCGACCAAAATCGACAACTTTTTGCCGACAGGCTTTTCTTCCAGAGTATGTTCCTCCAACAGCTGCCGGTCGTACAAGGTAAGGATGGGCTTTTCGTCCACAAAGAGGTTTGCACGGTCGTTTGCACCATGCAGACGGATCTTTTCGATCGCTTCATTCTCCAGATCGCTTTCGTACAGGATATAGCCATAGCCCTGATCCAGTTTTTCCATGCTTTGTGGGCAAACACTCTCGGTGGGGGTGGTCAGATTCTCTAAATTTTCAAACAGCCCTGTGCTGCGTTTTGCAGTCAGGGTTCCGTATGCTTTGCGCTTGATGTCTGTGCTAAATTCCACTTGTGGCAACTGTGTATACTTTGCAATCACCTGTTTGAAGGCTTCGTATTTGGGAGTAATCTGACCATCCTCGGTCAGCAATGCGTCGTAGTCGTACGATGTCACGTCGGGGGTCAATTCGTCGTAGTAGTTTGAACCGTTCATAAAGCCAAAGTTCGTTCCGCCGATGAACATATAAATGTTCACGTGTCCCTCCGACAAAATCTCATCCAAATCTTTTGCGTGTTGCTCGATGTCGCCTGTTTGGTGACATCCAACACCCCAGTGGTCGAACCAACCTACCCAAAATTCCATGCACATCAAGGGTTTGTCGCCAATTTTTTTGCGAATGACCGCAAACTGTTCGCTGCCCTTGGAACCAAAATTGCCCGTTTGCAGTACCCCGTCGATTTTACCGCATTCGAACGCCGACCCCCATGGACCGTCCGAAGTGACCAGCGGAACCTCGCAGCCACACTCGATCATCAGCTGTTTGAGGTATTCCATGTATTTGTGGTCGTTGCCGTAGTAGCCATACTCATTTTCGACCTGCATAAACAGTACCGGCCCACCCCGTGTGACCTGTAAAGGTGCGATGACCTCAAACAGTTTTTCGTAATATTGACGCACGTGCTGTAAATAAGGCGGGTACATACACCGCAGACGCATCCCATCCTCTTTCAACAACCAATACGGCAGACCGCCAAACTCCCACTCGGCACAGATATAGGGGCTGGGACGCAAAATGACCCATAGACCCAGCTCTTGTGCTGTTTTGACAAAGGAAACAATGTCCAACATCCCCGAAAAATCGAACTGCCCTTTCTCTTTTTCATGCAGGTTCCACGGAATGTAGGTTTCCACGGTATTACAGCCCAAAGCTTTCAGTTTTTCCAAGCGGTCTTTCCAGTATTCCGGCACGATGCGAAAGTAGTGCATCCCGCCGGAAATGATCTTGATCTTTTCGCCGTTCAAATAGTAATCGTCAAGAATCTCGAAATGATTTGCCATGATTCCTATCACCTTTCCATTTATTTTTCTTTTAGCCGCTGTATCTTACAGCCATCGTTAAAAAACGGGGCATGGGTGTAAGACCCATACCCCTTGTTTTACAAGCTTATTTGTACAGCTCGTCGAATTGTCTTTGCAGTTCTTCGGTAACGGTGTCGATACCGGCATTTTTGAGTGCTTCTTGATATTCTGCAACAATTTCTTCGGCAGTACCGTCATATTTACCGTATGCAATTTGTTTCATGTAGTTGTTGTGAACTTCGCTGATATTGCTGATGTAGGACTGGATGTTATCTACATTTGCAACGAACTGACCGTACGGATATTCGATTTTGAGTTCGTCATACTCGGCGTACAGTGCGTCTATTGCTTCCCAGTTTCTGGTAGCATCTTTTACTTCCAGATCGTCGTTACGGCCCCACCAGAAGTTGGTCATACCGTTAACGTTCTGGGTATCGGAGTTGTAGCCTTCGGGAGTGATGCGCATACCATTCTCGTCCAGATCCCAAGAAACGCCCTGTTCGCCGTAGCAAAGCAGCTGATAGCACTCGGGGTCATTGCGCAGCAGATCGTAAACCATCAAAGCACGCTCGGGGTTCTGGCTGCCTGCCGAAACTGCCATTGCACCGTGGGTAATGGAAAGAGCAGTTACATTCTGGGTTTCTTCGCCAAAGTAGAAGAAGCCGGTTTCTGCATCTTCATCAGTATCATAAATCGTATTGGCAGGTGTATGGCTTACCAAATCGGTCCATGTCTGGGTGTGGTGCTGTTCAGCAGCAACCAAACCTACACGGTAGTCGTCACGGTTGGTAGAGGTGGTGTTGTTCAGAACGTCAGTCTGCCAAACGCCGATCTCGTCCCATTCTTTCATCATTTTTGCAAACTCGACCAACGATTCGGTATCCGTTGTGTAGGGAGAGTAAACGGTATACAGATCATCTTTGGTACCGCCCCACAATGCGCCTGCGCTCAGACCTTCGATAGAAACGAAGTCGCTGTGAGAGGAGATCCAACCGCCAGCCATTTGGCTATATTGTGTACCGTCAGAGTCCCAAGGAATAATGTCGGGGTATGCCTGTTTTACATAGCGGAAGTACTCGGTCAAATCCTCCCAGCTGTGAACACCGTCTTCCAAACCAGCCTCACGTGCCCAGTCCAGACGATAGATAAAGCCGTGGTTGGTCCACTGTGCATAGTTATCTTCGGGAATCAAGTAGATTTCGCCGTCATACTTACACAATTCCCAGTTTTCGGCAGGAACACTTGCCCATGTTTGGGGTGCGTAGGTTTGCAGCATCTCCTCGGAAAGCTCGAGGAATGCGCCATTTTTGGCATTGGGCCATGCGTCCAACCAGTCGGAAGCAGTACCAACCAGATCCACAGTACCGTCCATCGAAGCCAAGGTCAGGTTATAGTTTGCAAGGTAGTCGGTCCACGAGATGTAGTAGATCTCCAGTTCCGCATTTACCTTTTCGGTCAAGATCGCATTCAGCTTTTCCATTGTTGCATCCAATGTTTCAGCTGCTTCACCTGTGGGCTTATCGCCGGTGGTCATGTAAGTGATAACCACGTGCTCGGATGTATCTACGTTTGCCCAAGGGTCAGAGGAGTCCACGGTAGAACTGCTTTCGGTACCACCGGTGCCGGTGCTTTCGGTAGCCACCGACGAAGAATTTGCGCTGCTGCCACAACCCGCAAGGCCCGCTACCATGCTTGTAGTCAATAACGCTGCAACCATTTTCTTTTTCATAACTTAACCTCCAATAGTGAATTTATCATCGCTGCCCTATCTCCAACAGGGCAGCGTTTGAAACAATGAAAACAAATCAGCCTTTAACTGCACCAACTGTGATACCGCTGATGAAGTAACGCTGTACGAACGGATATGCCAAAACGATGGGACCGGTTGCCAAAACAGCATTTGCCATTTTAACACTTTCGGTAGGAATATCTGTAACGCTTACAAATTGACCTGCAACCGAGTTTTTCAAAGCATCTGTCTTGTTTACAATTTCATACAAGGTGTACTGCAAGGGTTTTACATCTACTTTGGAACTGAGGAACAAAGAAGACTGATACCACTCGTTCCAGTAGCCCAGTGCCAAGAACAAACCGATAGTTGCCAAAGCAGGTTTCAGCATAGGAAGGATGAGCGAAACGAAGATGCGCATATCACCTGCGCCGTCGATTTTACCCGACTCGGTGATCTCGTGGGGGATAGCTTTAACAAAGTTTTTCATCAAAATCACCAGCCACGGCGACATCAACAGAGGCAGCAAAACCGCAAAATAACTGTCTTTCAAGTTGTAAGTCTGGGTCATCAGCAGGTAGTAAGGAGCAAGACCTGCCGAGAACAAACTGGTGAAGTAGATATAGAACGAGATCGCATTGCGGAACTCGAAATCTTTTCGCTGAAGAACATAGCCGGTCATCGCAATAATGGACAAACCGATCAGGGTTCCTACAACTGTCAACACGATGGTAAGGATGTAGGATTGGAAAATCGTTCCACCTTTTAGCACCATGTTATAGCCTTCTAAGGTAAAATCTTTGGGAAAAAGCTGAACACCAAGTTCACGAATAACGGTTTCACTTGTAAAGGATGTGCTGACGATAATCAAAAAAGGAATTACGCAGCAAATCGCATAGAAAGTAACGAAGATATAACCGACTGCTTTAACGATCTTTTCAGAGGTCTCCAGTTTGACCTTCACGCCGGATTCCATCAGGTCTTGATATTGTTTTGCCATGGGTACAACCTCCTTTTCTGGTTAGAACAACGAATAGTCCGGTTCGATCTTTTTAACAATGTAGTTTACCGTAACCACGATGATAAAGCCGATGACCGACTGGTACAAACCAACTGCAGAAGCGGTAGAGAAGTTGAAATCTGCCATGGTTGCACGGTATACATAGGTTTCGATGATGTCGGTGGTGGGGAAAAGCAACGAGTTGGTGCCGATGATGTTGTAGAACAGACCAAAATTGCCTTTTACGATTCCGCCCAAAGCAAACAGCAGCAAAATAACGATGGTAGGTTTCAAAGAAGGAATGATGATATGACGGATTTTCTGGAAGCAGTTCGCACCATCCACCTTAGATGCCTCGATGATCTCGGCGTCAATTCCCATGATCGCCGCAAAATAAACGACCGAGTTGTAACCGGTATTTTGCCACAAATAGACCAGAACGATGATTGGTGGCCAAACTTTTGGGTCGGAGTAGGGCTCCCACAATTCCATGCCCATGCTGCTGAGGATACCGTTTACGAAACCGGTATCATAGTTGAGCATATTGAATACCAAAATGCCAACCAAAACCTGGGAAATGAAGTAGGGCAAAAACATGACCGTTTGGGAAACTTTCTTAAACTTTTTGTTTCGAATCTCATTCAAAAGAATGGCTATAAAAACTGCAAGCAGGTTGCCTAAAATGATAAAGGTAAGATTGTAAAGGATGGTATTCTTTGTTAATTCAAACAATTTTCCGGAATTGATCAAAAATTCGAAATTGCTTAGTCCAACAAATTTACTGCCAAAGATACCGTCACGGTAGTTGTACTTTACGAACGCTACCCAAATACCTGGCAGCGGCATATAGCTAAACATAAAGAAAAACAATATTGCCGGTGCGCACATAAGCAACAGCACCCTAGACCTGTAAACCTTTTGCAGGAAGGACTGGTTGTTTTTTGTCTTTTTCACAACCACTTGTTCCATAAACATTCACTCCTTAACCCTTTATTTTTGTAACCGGTTTCATGTATATATATTAACACTTAATCTGCTACATATCAAGTATTTTTTGGTAATTATGTTTCATTTTTCCGTTTCGAACAATGAATAATCTATTAAATTGTTCATATTTACCATTGCTTTTTATTGTTTTGCCTTCCCGCTGCTCTCCCTAACAACCAAATGTGGTGTTACCGTTTTCATCATTTCCCCTTTTCCTTCTATCGCATCAATCGCTGCCTCTATCAAGTACTTTCCAAACAGCGGATAATCGTAGTCGATAGTAGTCAAACGTGGGATCATCATCTGCGAAACATAAGTATTATCGTATCCTACCAACGATATATCCTCCGGAATACGGTATCCATGCTCTAAAATACTGCGCTGTACACCTGTTGCGGCACAATCATTGATGGCAACTACTGCTGTGGGATGCTTGCCCTTGGCAAATATATCATTCATTAAAGTGTAACCGCTCTCACTATTATATGAGCCTTCCAGAGAAATTAATTCTTCATCATAAGGAATATGATATTTATTCAGAGTATGCTTGTATTGCAGCAACTTTTCATAGGTGGACAACACTTTAATGTTTCCTCCTACCATCGCAATTTGGTGGTGCCCCAAAGAAATGAGATGTTCCATCAGCAACTCCATCGCCTTCATGCTGTCGATACGAACCATTTTGCATTTCGTACCCTCTAGCTTTCCTGTAACTACAACAGGAATCGTGTTCATAATTTGGTTCACTTTTTCTACATACTCCATGTTCGAAACCAAATCATCTACACGCCCACCAATTTGTATGATGGCTTCTACACGTTGCTGTGCCAATCGGTCGAGCAGATGCTCCTCTTGCTGCATCACATCCAGCGAATTGCACAACAAAACAGTATACCCCACACTTTTTGCTGCCTGCTCACAGGCTACAAAGAGATCGGCATAAAATGGGTTGCGTACATCGGCAACCAAAATACCGATAATTTTGCTTTTTGTATCCGACAGTCCACGTGCCATTGCGTTTGGCTTAAAGTTATATTTTTTTATGATTGCAAGGATCTTTTCTCGCTTTTCTTTCCCTACTTTTGTGTTTCCCGTCAAAACACGTGATACAGTAGCAGTAGATACCTGCGCTTCCTTTGCAATATCGTAAATCGTGATCATTTTATTTTCGTTTGTTTTAGGCATTTGCATTTGATTGCACCTTCTTTTGGCAAATTGTTTCAATCACGGCGCAAGTCCGAATTGAAACCGGTTACTTAGTTTCATCTTATCGAATAATTACAATTATGTCAATAGAATAAAGAATTTCAGAAATAAAATTAGTCATTTTGCTCTTTATCGTACGCTAGGAGAGGTTGCGATTCCGTATTTTTACTTTTTCATTACTTAGTAAAAAGCTTTCATTTCTACTTTTTAAGCGGCTCTATATAAAAATCTTTACCTTCTATGTTGGGTGGTTACAAAATCGAGTATATTTACAATAAAACGGTAGCCAGAATGTTCCAGCCACCGTTTTTATCGTTTTTTCCGTTTCAAAACTAGTCGAACAAAAATAAGCGATTGCAATAAATTATTTTAGTATAGTGCAACACATACTATTATTGGCAAAGATTTTATCAACATAAAATTAATTTGTTTTTTGATTGACGTCCCCTTGAAAACATGATAATCTATATAAAACAGATATATTTTAATATAATAAAGCAATGATGTTTAGGAGTATGAAAATGATTAAATTATTTGACGCCGAACTGACTGTAATGCAATATCTTTGGGAAAACGGTCCTTCATTGGCTGCAAAAATGTCGGAGGATATGCTTGCCAAATATGGCTGGAAAAAAAGCTCCACTTACATCGTGCTGAAACGATTGGAAGCGAAAGGTACATTGCGGCGTGAATCTCCCAAATACACGGTCGTTCCACTTATAACTCGTGAGCAGGTACAGATTGCCGAAACCACCACTTTATTGGACAAAATGCTCGATGGAAATTTCACCAATCTTTTTGCCAATTTTCTTTCTTCTGACCAAGTATCTGATTCTACCCTAAAAGAATTACAGGATATGATTGAACAAAAGAAAAACAAAAAATGACGTTTGGTTCAATTAGGAAAGAAACCTAATGATTCAAGTTTTTCTTGCAGTGCTGGATATACTCATTGTGGCTGTTTTATCACTTCCGTTGGTGAGGATTCATCAATCAGCATAAAAAACAGAGAGGGTCTGTTTCAAAAACAGCTTATCAGGGTCAACTGCCTCGTTTGGTTTATTGGTGCCACAGGACAATCAAGATTAGCTTTTGCAAGAGGTAAATTTAAGCCACAACTGAGGTCTTCCCGGTCGTATGACACCCTTTGTATCAAGGTGGATAAAACCCGACGGAGCGATCGTAGAAGCCGGCATTGTGGATGTTTGCTATTACACAGCAAAACAGTGCTATATCATCGTGGTCGCCCCTTGCTCGGAAAGTATATTATAAGCAGCCCATTCAGCGAGGGTACACAAAAACTCTTTTCTTTGATTGCACTATCGCTTTCTTGCACAGCAGTATATCCTATTTGCCAGTAATATCTGACACAGCCATTATTTTTAATACGCACAAACACAAACGCCCGGTATCTTCTTTAAAAAGGAGATACCGGGCTGTTTATGGAGCTGGTGGCAGGAATCGAACCCGTAACCTGCTGATTACAAATCAGCTGCTCTGCCAATTGAGCTACACCAGCAAAAACAAGTGATTAGTGCGTAATATATTGTATCACAATATCACTTGTTTGTCAATTATTTTTTTATAAATTTTTGCAATTTTGCAAAGTCTTCCAATGTCAGCTGTTCTGGGCGAACCATTGGTGAAAGCCCTGCCTGCTGCAATGCCTCCGTTACCTCTGATTTTGCAATGCCAAGCCCTGAAGCAATAGAATTTGCAGCAGTCTTTCTGCGCTGACTAAATGCAGCACGGATAAGTTTAAAAAATGCCTGTTCGTCATCCACCTGCACCGGAGGGGCTTTGCGCAACACCAGCTGGATAACCGCACTTGTGACCTTCGGCGGAGGATAGAAACTTCCCGGCTGCACCGAAAACAAAAGTTGTGGCTTGGCATAGTAATGCACCGCATAGCTGATAGCACCGGCAGCACGTGTTCCCGGAAGGGCTGTGATCCGCTCGGCAGCCTCTTTTTGCACCATAACGGTAATATGCTCAATGGGCAGATGCTCCTCCAGCAGCTTCATCAAAATAGGGCTGGTAATGTAGTAAGGCAGGTTCGCACACACCGCTACTTTTAACCCTTGAAATTTTTCCTCGATCAAACGGCGCAGATCCGTTTTCAAAACATCTCCCTGTACGATTTCGATGTTAGAAAACTCTGCCAGCGTTTCCTGCAAAAGCTCGGGCAAGCGGGTGTCGATCTCTACCGACACCACTTTACTTGCCTGTTTTGCCAGTTCTTTCGTCAGTACACCAATTCCCGGTCCAACTTCAAGTGCAGCATAATTTTCGTCGATTCCCGCTGCCTGCACGATCTTCGGGCAAATACCAGGGTTTACAATAAAGTTTTGTCCAAAGCCTTTTGACAGAGAAAACCCATACCGGTCGCACAAATCTTTGATCACCGAAACATCGGTCAAGTTTGGCATATTCTCGCTCCTTACTCTGTTGCAGTGTCCTCGCTGGATTCGGTAGACTCTGCTGCTTCTGTGGACGCAGAGTCCGCCCCTTCTGTGGATGCAGACTCTGCCCCTTCAGCAGGCTGAGATGCGCTTTCTTCGGTCGTCTGAGCCGTTTCATCGGTTGTTTCGCTCGCTGCCTGCTCAGTGCTCTGTGCATCCTGTCCGGAAGTATCCGCAGATTCTGTTTGTTCAGGAATTGCCGCAGAAGCAGTATTCAAAACTTCCATCGCTTTCACTATCTGTGGGTCGATTTCCAACGGCAGCAGATACAAGCTGCTTTCTTCGTCTGCTTTCAGCACAGATTCTACATCGGGTGTGATGCCTGTTCCATTAAAGCTGTTCTTATCACCTGTCAGCAATGCTGCAACAGTGATGGAAATTGCCGAGCCGTCACTCAGTTGCTGTGGCTCTTTTTGAATGGTTCCCTTGCCATAGGTAGTAGTTCCAACGATTTTTGCTTTACCAAATTCTTTCAGTTCCGCTGCGAACAGTTCGGCAGAAGATGCTGTTTCGCCATTTACCAGAACGACCATCGGCAAATTCACTTCATCTTCATTCGACCAACCCATTTCTTCCACTGTGCCGTCTTTATACTGTGCGTATGCAACAACGCCTTCCGGCGCAAGAATGTCGATACATTCTACTGCACTAGACAAAATACCGCCCTTATTTCCACGCAGATCAAAAATGAGCGCAGTAGCCCCCTGACTCATTAACTGACGAACCGCACTGTCGAAGTCGGAAGGGGCGGTATTGGTGAAAGAACTGATTTTCACATAGCCGTATGTCGTATTCGGCACAAGCTGGAATTCTACACTGGATGCATCGAATTTACGACGGGAAACCTGTACGTCTTTGGGAATATTGGTACTGTCCAAAAATGTAACCGTTACACTGGTGCCTTCTTCGCCACGCAGCATATTCATAATGGTATCTACGGTCAAACCCTTTACCTCGGTGCCGTTCACCTTGGTGATATAGTTTCCTTTTACCATGCCTACTTCTTCAGCAGGCGAACCGGAATAGACTTTGGTAATAGCGGCGTAGCCGGAAGCATCTTTTGTCAGGTCAACACCAATGCTGAGCAACTGACCATTTTGGATGTCAATCAACTCAGCATACTGCTCGGCAGTGTAATAAACGGCGTTGGGGTCACCTGTACCAAGAATATAGCCTGCCCCCAGCATATCATACAATTTGTTGTCGTCGATTTCTCCGTAATAGTTATCCCGTACATATTTGTCGATTTCTGCCAGTTTGGAGTAAATTTTTTCACGCTCACGCACAGCATTCACCGTCGTGGTAAACTGCTGCTGCGAAAGAACAAACGTGATGGAAAATGTAACGGTCATTGCAATCAATGCAAGAGTGATCGCCAACCCAACCGAAATTTTTTTATTCATCTGCCCTCTCCTACTCTATCGTTTATAAAAAATAGGTGAAAATCGGAACAACAACGCTGGCAAGCATCAGCACTGCAAGCGATAGGCACACGATTCGTACAATTTGCTTCTTTTTTTCTCTCATAAAGCAACCCTCTCAATCAAACATCCAAATATTTACGCATTGATGCCATAGTTCCAACGCTGCCCAAAGCAAGCCCAAAAGCCGAAAAACCAGCCATTACCCAAGGCCATACTACACCTACGGGCAAAATGACCTGCTGCACAGCGCTTTCCCAGCCTACAAAGTAACCACCGAGTTTGCTGATGATAACGCTGTAACCTCCGATGACAATCCCGCTTGCAACCAAACCGGCAACCAAACCCACCGTCATTCCTTCCACAAAGAAAGGCATACGGATAAATCCGTTTGTAGCACCAACGAATTTCATAATATTGATCTCTCTGCGACGGGCAAAAACGGTAAGACGGATCGTATTACTGATGACCACAGCACTTACTACACCCAAAACGATGACCAATCCCCAGCTGACGATCTGTACCCATTGCTGTACATTCAAAAATGTTCGGATCAGGCTTTCGGGCGAATGTACGATCTCGACACCGGAAATCTGAGAAACAGTGTCCATGATCGAGGCCGTCTGTGACGGATCTGTGATGCGGATGTTATACTGCGCATACAACGGATTTTCCTCGCCTTGCAATTCGCTGAACAACTCGGCGTATTCGCCCATCTGTCCGCTCATTTCCTGCAATGCCTGCTCTTTCGAAACATACTCTGCTTCCTCGACACCCTGAATCGACAGAATGGATTCGCCAATGGTAAAATAATCCTGTTCTGTCAAGGTGCGATCGAGCATCGCCACCATCTCGTTCTGGCTGCCCAGCCAATCCATCAAACTGTTGATATTGGCAGTAAGCAGGGCAGTAAACCCGGTAATCAGCATACACACCATCAATACACCCAGCGAAGCCAGTGTCATCATGCGGTTTGCGATCATACTGTGGATGCCCTGTTTAAATAAATATTTAAAACTCGACCACCTCATGCCCGTCCTCCTCTTGTATATGCGCAGGGTAATTCGTCCCCTACCACGGTACCGTGGTCAATGGTGATAATACGTTTGTTAAAGCGATGGGCAAGGTCATGCTCGTGGGTAACTACCACCACAGTGGTGCCAACGCTGTTGACAGCTGTGAGAAGTTCCATCATTTCCATCGACATTTCAGGGTCAATGTTTCCGGTTGGCTCGTCGGCGATAATCAATTTGGGGCTATGTGCCAAAGCCCGTGCCAACGCAACACGCTGTTGCTCGCCACCGCTAAGTAAGGTGGGATATACGTCCTTTTTGTGGGAAAGCCCTACCAAGCTGAGAACATAGCCCACACGTTTTTTTATCTCGCTCTCTTTCACGTTGGTAACACGCATAGCAAAAGCGACGTTTTCGTAAACGCTCAAGGTCGGGATCAGGCGGAAATCCTGAAACACAACGCCCATACTGCGGCGCAAATAAGGGATGCGCCGTTTTTTGATGTTGGTCAAATCGAATCCATTCACCTTGATCTTGCCTTCGGTCGCTGCTTCTTCACGCAAAATCAGTTTCAAAAAGGTGGATTTTCCGGCACCTGAGTGACCCAGAATAAAAACGAATTCGCCTTTTTTGATGTGCAAATTCACATCCTGCAAGGCTTTATTTCCCTCGGGATAGGTTTTATATACATGTTCAAATTGAATCATTTTCAAGCTCCTGTTTGTTTGCTGTGCGGCGTTGTTGCGATATATGCCCATTCAAAAAAACAGGCGGCTGTTACCGCCGCCTATTTTCAAACCAAAGCAGTGCCTTTGGAATTGCATTCATCAATATTTTGCGGGGTTTGCATCCAGATATTTGCGTACCATCAATGCTACTTTAAACACGATCGCATCATCAAACTCTCGCAGATCCAATCCGGTAAGCTTTTTGATTTTCTCCAAGCGATACACAAGTGTGTTGCGGTGTACGAACAAGCCACGGCTTGTTTCGGACACGTTCAGATTGTTCTCGAAGAAGCGCTGGATGGTGAACAAAGTTTCACTGTCCAAGCTTTCAATGCTTCCCTGTTTAAATACCTCACGCAGGAACATTTCGCACAAGGTGGTGGGCAGCTGATAGATCAAACGTGCAATCCCCAAATGGTCGTAGCTGATGGTGGGCTGCTCGGTGTCGAACACCTTGCCGACCTCCAGTGCGATCTGTGCTTCTTTGAAGCTGGTAGCCAGATCTTTGACATTCGAAATGGGGGTACCGATGCCGATCACTGCCTTGATATAATGCTCGCCCGAAAGGGTATCCACGATGCTTGCAGCCAGCTTTTCAATGTCACGCTGGTCGATGCCACGTTTGATCTCCTTTACCAAAACGGTGTCGTTCTCGCTGATGTTGAAAACGAAATCCTTTTGTTTGTCGGGAAAAAGCCCGCTTACCACTTCGTATGCCGAAATATCGTTGCTGCTTACGACACGAATGAGCAAAACGACACGTGAAACATCGGTAGAAAAGTGAAGCTCACGGGCTTTTGCATAGATGTCGCCGGGCAGGATGTTATCCAGCACAACATTTTTGATAAAGTTGGTTTTATCGAACTTTTCGTCATGGTACTGTTTAATGTTCTGAAGGCTGATCGCAACCAATGCGGCGAAGCGGCTTGCCTGCTCATCGGTACCTTCCACAAACACGGCATAGTCGTTGCGCTTGTTTGAGGTGAACTGATGATAGGTGTAGCCCTCGCTTGTAAAGCAATCGGCAGCTGTCATACGCTCGAGTGTAAAGGTAGTGCGAACTTCTCCGATCATGTTCAAGTCGGAGGAGGAGATGACTGCTCCATTCTCGTCTACAACACCGATAATTCGATTGACAGCGTCCTTCATTTGGTAAACAACGCCTTGAAATACTCTGTTAGCCATACAAACCGTTTCCCTTCCTTCGGCTGTGTAAAACACTCCGCCGCCAAAATTGTGATTTTGAACAACTCGCCTATCCAATTAACTTATATTTTACACAATAAAACTGTGTTTTGCAACATATTTCCACAAAAAAATATGGGGTTTCTTGTGTATTTTTTGATTTTTCAGGAATTTCTCGGCTTGTACAGCACCAGTTTACCAATAAACTGTGAGAAATTCTTGAACAAAAACGAAAAATTCCCTCGATTTTTCGCCCAAATTCTTCCTCTCGTCCGCCCCAAACGGCGGTGGAACTATCTTTTGACAGGGCGACTGCAAATTTTTTGAATTTCCTGTACGGTCAGCTTTCGCCATTCGCCGGCTGCCAAATTCTCGTCTAAATACAACTCGCCCATACGCAACCGATGCAGCTCATTTACACCTGCACCATACACGCCAAACATCCGCTTTATCTGATGGTATACCCCTTGGGTCAGTACCACACACACCTTACAAGCATCCTCTGTTGCACTGGCTGTTGCCGGAGCAAGGCGTGTCCCGTCTGCCAAGGTGACCCCTTGGGCAAAGCCTTGCTGCATCTCAGGGGTGAACGGGGTGTCGATGGTCACCAGATACTCCTTTTCGATGTGCTTTTTGGGGGCTAGGATCTCATGTGCAAATTTTCCGTCGTCGGTAAGTAGGATAAATCCCGTACTGGTTTTATCCAATCGCCCTGCCGGAAACAACGTCCTGCGTGGGAAGCTTCCTTGCAACAGGTCTACCACAGTGGTATCTCGCTTATCGTTGCTTGCGCTCACCACGCCCAGCGGCTTGTTCAGCATGATATAAACAAATTCTTCTCTTTGTTCTAACGGTTGCCCTTCGCAGCTGACCACATCGGTTGGGCTGAGCTGTGTATCTGCTTTTCGGCAAACCTGACCATTCACACAGATACTCGCTTTTGTGATCAATTTGCGGGCATCGGTTCGGGAAATCTGCATCGCATCGCTGATATATTTATCCAGTCGCACCCTTTTCCTCCTTTTTACAACATGGTCATGCGCCACATCCGCAAACCCGTCTTTTGTGCAATTCAGCGCACTTATCCTATATATTCTACACGATTTTTGGGATTTTGTACAGTGCCTATTCAAAAAAATTAAGACAATCTTTCGTATTTTAGGTCACGAGAGCCCTTTTCTTAATATATAACAAAAAATCCAGACCCTCGCTTTTGCGAAGATCCGGATGAGGGTATATTTATTCGGTAGGCATTGCTGCGTCGTTCTGTTCTACCGGTGCATCAGCATTTGCTTGTTCTTCGGTCTGGGCAGCGGTATCTACTGCTTGTTCGGTGTTTGCAACTTCTGTCGATTGCGCTGCATCTGCGGCTGCATCGGTCTGTTGCGATGCAAAATCGCTCTGCACTTCCTGCTCGGTCAATGGGGCAGCTGTTGTTGCCGCACCGGTCAGAGCAGTTACTTCGCCCGACGGCTTTTGCAACATATATGCGCCTACGGCATTCTCTTTGTAGATGAGCATTACACCGTAATTTTTTTGTTCGTCATTGGAGGTAGACGGGCAAAGCATCGTCCATTTTTCC
>CALWZD010000053.1 GCA_944385945.1 uncultured Anaerofilum sp.
ATTTGACATGATATGTAGCTATCTGGTGTATCTTTGAATTATTTGTCGGAATTTGCGTTTGTATATTGAAACTTTTTTCACTTTTCGCTATAATAAGCTGTAAACCATAAGGGAGGTTTGTAAAGAATGAATTTTATGTTTTGGGACACCGCTGCTGCTGACAGCACCGCAGCAATGGGCGCATATGGTACATTGACCATGCTGCTGCCGATGGTGATCGTGCTGGTGATGATGTACTTCGTACTGTATCGTCCGCAGAAAAAACAGCAGAAAAAGGACACAGAGATGCGTAATTCCATCGAGATCGGCGATGAGGTAACTACCATTGGTGGTGTTATTGGTCGTGTTGTTGCAATCAAGGAGGATACTTTTGTTCTTGAAACCGGCAACGACCGTGTAAAGATTCGCTTCCGTCGCAGTGCGATTGGCGCAGTTGAAAAGCTGAGCATGGAAGACAAATAAGCCGGTGATGGTTTTATTGAAATAGTTCTGTATTTGCACCTTCGATGCATATCCATTATAAAAATGGATTGGCATGGAGGTGCATTTTTATGTCAGAAAAAAGAAATCGAAAAAAGCCGTTGTTTGCGGTCCAGCTTGCAAAAGTCGCTTTCTTTTTTGTGTTTATCATTGGGGCAACTTTCTGCGCAGCGGCATACTCTACGGTAAAAAATGATTTTTCCGACTCTACCATCGCATTTTTAGCCTTATTTTGCGCAGGTATCAGCGTACTTGCAACAGGGTTTGTGGCAGGAAAAGTTTTTGAAAGAGCAGAGATGCTCAGCGGAGTGATCGTAGGGGCAGTGGGATTTGCTATTGTGGCAGTCTTGGCACTTGCAAACGGAGAAACGACTTTGTCTATTCACAGTGCGATTCGTTTTTTGCTATTGGTCAGCTGTGGCGGATTAGGCGGGCTTGTGGCGATTCACTCCAACGAAAAAAGGCGGAAAAAGCATCGCTGACACCCTGTCAAGCCGACCGACACGCAAAGCCGAACAAGGGAGTGATTTGAAGTGACACTACAGCAGTTGTGCAAGAAAGATGTTATAGACATAAAAACAGGGGTAAACTATGGAAGAACAGACGATCTGATATTTTGCGAAAAGACCGCAGTGGTGGAAAAATTTATTTTGCACGGACGCCCCAAACTGTTTGGATTGCTTGGAAAAGAAGCAGATATCTCGATTTCATGGAGCGAGGTCGTAACCATTGGGGAGGATGCTGTGTTGGTGGATTTGCCCGCAAACCATGAAAACGATCGGGCAGGTTGGCTGAAATAAATCAAAAGCTTATTAAAAAATGACGGAATCCCCACACAATAAGGCGTAAAAACATACAAAACAGATAAATTCTAAAAAAGTGTAGGAAATCATTGATTTTCTGGCAAAGCTATGCTATGATAATGGGGAAAACGCACGCATTGCTTTTTTAGACCGGTGCCCTTGTGGTGGTTTAAAATGTTTGTAATGCGGAGGCTAACAAATTTTAGGAGGATTTTTATTATGGCAGTAGTATCTATGAAACAGCTTCTGGAAGCTGGCGTACACTTCGGTCACCAGACCCGTCGTTGGAACCCCAAAATGGCAAAATACATCTTCACTGAGCGCAATGGTATCTATATCATTGACCTGCAGAAGACTGTAAAGAAGCTGGACGAGGCTTATAACTTTATCCGTGACCTGTCCACCGAGGGTGGTTCGGTTCTGTTCGTAGGCACCAAAAAGCAGGCTCAGGAGTCTATCCGTGAGGAAGCAGAGCGCTGCGGTATGCACTTTGTAAACGCTCGTTGGTTGGGCGGTATGCTGACCAACTTCCGTACCATTCGTCATCGTATCGAGCGTATGGAGCAGCTGAAGAAAATGCGTGAGGACGGCACTTTCGACCTGCTGCCCAAAAAAGAGGTTGTTAAGCTGGAGCTGGAGATCGAGAAGCTGGAGAAATTCCTGGGCGGCGTGAAAGACATGGCTCAACTGCCCAAGGCTCTGTTCATCGTTGATCCCCGCAAAGAGCGCATCGCTGTTGCTCAGGCTCGCCAGCTGAACATTCCTATCGTTGCTATCGTTGATACCAACTGTGATCCCGATGAGATCGACTATGTAATCCCCGGCAATGATGACGCTATCCGTGCTGTTAAGCTGATTGCTGGTGCTATGGCTGATGCTATTCTGGAAGGTCGTCAGGGCGAGCAGGTTGAGGCACCCGTTGAGGAAGCTGTTGAGGCTTAATCTGCGCTGAAACCAAACAGAAGAAAGGGAGTTAAAAATTATGGCAAACTTTTCCGCTCAAGACGTTAAGAATCTGCGTGAGCAGACCGGTTGCGGCATGATGGACTGCAAAAAAGCACTGACCGAGTCCAACGGCGATTTCGACAAGGCTGTTGAATTCCTGCGTGAGCGTGGTCTGGCTGCAGCTGCAAAGAAAGCAAGCCGTGTTGCTGCTGAGGGTATGGTATATGCTGTTGCAGATAACACCAAGAAAATCGGTGTAGTTCTGGAAGTAAATGCAGAAACCGACTTCGTAGCAAAGAACGATATGTTCAAGGATTTTGTTAAGGGCGTTGCAGAGATCATCATGGAGCAGAACCCTGCTGATGTTGACGCACTGCTGGCTTGCCAGATGGGCGACAAGACCGTTGACGCAGAGCTGAAAGAGAAGATCTTGGTTATCGGCGAGAACATCAAGATCCGTCGCTTCTCTCGTTACGAGGGTCCCTGTGCAGCTTATATCCATGCAGGTGGCACCCATGCAGTTCTGCTGGGCTTCAACACCAGCGATGACATTGCTGCAAAGCCTGAGTTCGAGGTTTGCGGTCGTGACGTTTGCATGCAGATCGCTGCTGTAAACCCCTCTTATGTTCGTGAGACCGAAGTTCCTGCTGAGGTTGTAGAGAAAGAGAAAGAGATCCTGATGGCTCAGATCGAGAGCGATCCTAAGAATGCAAACAAACCCGCTCAGGTAAAAGAGAAGATGATCAGCGGTAAGATTGCAAAGTTCTACAAAGAGAACTGCTTGGTAGATCAGGAGTTCGTTAAGGACCCCGACCTGACTGTTGGTCAGTATGTAGAGAAGGTTGCAAAAGAGCTGGGCGGTGCTATCGAGGTTGTTTCTTTCGTTCGTTACGAAAAGGGCGAAGGCATCGAGAAAGCAGAAGGCGATTTTGCTGCTGAAGTAGCAAGCATGGTGAAATAAGAAATTTATTCTTACTAACTGCTTTCTAAATCTAGAAACTTAAAGAGAAGGCGACACATTGTTGTGTCGCTTTTTCTTTTTGTCATAGCAAGAAAAGTACAGCCACAAAAATATGGTCTAGTGGATTTCTACAAGGTAAAAATCATTCTCGAAATGCTAGAATAAAAAGATAGCCCCCAATGTATAAAGAGGTGAAAAACTCCTTTATACATCGGGGGTTTCTTAAATTATGTGACGATACACCGTTTTACAAATACAAAAATTCGATTGTTACCACATTCTGTCACCGCTTGCACGGTATACATGGTAGTTATCATCTTGCAATTCGCTACACAGCCAGCTGTCATCCGGCTTTAGGGTAGGAATATCAATGCGAGTTTGCCCACAAATAATGTAATAGCCTTTTACAGTATAACTGGGAAGATCGTTCGCACAGGTAAATCGAATCCCACCATCTACTCTTTCAATGCGTAAGGGTGCGCATTCTTCTTTTACGGCATAGTAGGAGGGCTTGGGATTTCCACACAAATCGGTAGAGCCATGTACTCGGCGTCGAAGTTTTCCTTCGCCTTCTTCACCCATCTGCGTGCGGTAATCATTTAAACAAAAATAAATTGTTCCTACGATATTTTGATACTTTCGGTACTGCGCCATTTTTTCACGCAAAATCTGTTCCCGCCTTGCATCACCGCCGGCAAAAGCAGGTTCGCACAATCCAAACTCTGCCGGAGTCATCGCACGGTCAGGATTTTCTCGTGTAAAACGGTCCCATTCAGCATACGGGTCACGGGAGCCATGCCGAGTTCCGATATAGTCGTTGATCATCATGATGTCCCCATCAGTGGTTCCGTCACGGGAGGGATTATCATACATACTAAAGCTTACATAATTTGCAAATCGTTCGGTGTCCAGTAAATGAGTGGTTGCAACTGCTTCTTTGATGTACTGGATCGTTTCGGTGGCTTGGCTGTTTAGTTCATTTCCCACACCCCATGCAAAAATACTGGGGTGGTTTTGGTGAGCGTTAATCATTTCTGCAATTTGTTGCTCAAACACCGCTTTTTGCATAGGACCTGCAACATCCGGTGTACAACCCCAGAACGGAACTTCTTCTTGAACCAGCATACCATGATGGTCGCACCAATCATATACCCAATCATCTTGCTGCCAATGGAAACGAGTGTATACGCAGTTGCTTTCTTTCAAAATAGTAAGCATCTTTTCCAGTTGCTCTTTGGGTTCGGCGTTACCAAAAGTAGGGTCAGAACCCGGCATCCATTCCGTTCCACACAGACGAACATTTTCTCCGTTTAGATAGAGCTTGGGGCCACGTGTGCGAATTTCACGAAAACCGAATGCTGTTTTTATACGATCTTGCTTGATTCCGTCTTTGCTTAAAGTGAGCGTTAAAGTATACAAAGACGGGGAATCGAAATGCCAGAAATCAATATTTGGCCAAACCTGAGCAGGCAGAGTAAATTCTCCGCTTTTGCAACAAATCGTTCCATGTGCAAAGGGGGTAGAGATGTCTGCATCTACACCTTTTGAAACTTCCCAAGAAAGGGTGAGTTCTTCTTCAGAACCATGGATGATACCGTTGGCAGAGAATGCAGCGGTGCCACTGTCCCAACGCCGTCCCAGACAGGGGATAAGCGGTTTGGACGAGATAGCGAGATTGTCGATAAAATGTGTACCTGTCGTCTAAAGTTCAACAGGGCGAATCAATCCACCATCATTTGCCCAATCGAAACTGCGTTTATAAGGCAGCATATCAGGTGCGAAACGATTGTTTATCCGCACTACAAGGATATTTTCGCAAGATGGATCCCAAGCGTTGGCCAACTCCACTGTAAACGGCATATAACCTGACCTACTGTGTTTTCCGACCTCCACGCCGTTTAAAAATACGGTCGCATCATGGTATACGCCTCTAAAATAAGCAAATATACGCTGATTTTTAAGAGATTGCTTCGGTAAAACACAACGATACCAGCCAGTATCCCATACTTCTTCGGTTCCCTCCTCGATATTCCAAGTATGTGGAACAGTAACGGTTCGGGCAGTGTTCCAGTCAGGTTCGTTCATACTCAACGCAAACTGCCAATGTGTCAAATAGGTGGATTCACGATTCATTTTTTCACAGCTCCTTTTTCTTTTTTTTAAAATTATACCGTGAATCTAAATGGATGAACATATCAATTATTCTTTTTGATGGACAATTTTCGCATGGCCATTGTAAATATAATTCCCCTCCTTATACTCTTTCGGAGAAATGCCTACGACCTTTTTAAAGAGCCGTGAAAAGTAATAAGGGTCGGAATACCCCATCTGTTGGGCAACTTCGTAGATACACAAATCGGTCGCTTTCAACATTTTGCAGGCTTGTATCATTTTTAAATGGACAAAAAACTCCAGCGGTGCAAGATGAGCGTATTTTTGAAAAATAACATTGAGGTAACTTTTTGATAGCTCTAATTCTTTGGATAATTGCGCTAAGGTTAAGCTTTCGTGCAGATGGCGATACATATAGCGGATCGCATAGGTCAAATGTTTATTTTGTCCATTCGTTGCGGTTACATTGCGTCGTTGATACAGCTGCGCCAGAATCAAAGAAAGAACCTGCGAAATATAAATAAAATTTTCCAAAGAATAGTCGTCTTCCAGCGCACCGAATAATAGATCGAACAAAAACATCATACGATTTTCTTCAGCGACTACGGGTTTGATAACTTGACATTGGTCAAGGGGATAGTATTGCGTATCCTCACCTTTAAAGTGTACCCAAAGAACACTCCAAGGCTGTTGCTGCGAGGCGCAATAGCGATGGGGCTGGTGGCGAGGGATGCAAAATGCTTCGTTTTCGCAAAGATGATACTTGTTGCCTTTTACCCAAATGTCACCACTGCCTTCTACACAGTAAAGCAAAATATATTCTTCGATTCCCTCCTTACGAATACGGGTATGGTTTTTGGCAGTGGGGAAAAATCCGACATCAGTTAGGTACAAGCGTTTGATCAAAGGGTGTTT
>CALWZD010000054.1 GCA_944385945.1 uncultured Anaerofilum sp.
GGCAAAGGTCACACCGCAGGGCGGCAGTGTTCTGTGCGAAAGCGAACTGGAGGCGGAGCTGCCACAGCAAGTTGCAGGTCTGGAACTGAAAAAGCAGTATAAATACGGAACGGTTCGTGTAACCAAATACTGCAAAACAGGCGAGGAGGCATAACCGTGAGGATTGCGA
Organism: uncultured Anaerofilum sp.; assembly: GCA_944385945.1. Classification (GTDB taxonomy): domain Bacteria; phylum Bacillota; class Clostridia; order Oscillospirales; family Ruminococcaceae; genus Anaerofilum. The sequence goes on from CALWZD010000054.1 coordinate 170, forward strand.
TTTGCCCGGGTAGCTTTGACCCGATCACATTGGGACATTTGGATATTATTCGCCGTTCCAGCAAACTTTTTGATGTTTTGATCGTTGCCGTCACAAAAAACCCAAACAAACAGCCGACCTTTTCGGTAGAAGAACGCATGGATTTTATCCGCAGGTGTACACAATCCATCCCCAATGTTCGGGTCGATTGTTGTGGGGGATTGTTGGCGGACTATGCAAAAGAAAAAAAGGCGTGTGCCTTAGTAAAAGGGTTGCGTGCAGTGACCGATTTTGAATACGAATTTCAGATGGCACTGATCAATAAGCAGCTCAACCCCGAGCTCGAAACGGTTTTTATGACCACCAGCAGTGAATATATGTATCTGTCATCTTCGGCAGTGCGCCAAGTGGCAGGATATGGCGGAGATGTTTCCCAGTTTGTTGCGCAGGAAATTCTGGAGGATGTTGAAAAACGGTTTCTCATTGGAAGGAGCGAGTAAACATGAAGGAAAATGTAAACGATTTGCTGAATATGATCGACGAAGCAATGGAAGAAGGCAGAAAAGTGCCATTTATGGATAGCCAGCGCATCGTAGATATTGAATCGGTACATGAAATTTTGGATGAAGTGCGCAGGGTGCTTCCGGAAGAACTAAAACAGGCGACCGAGATCGTAAAGGATCGTGCTGCCATCATTACACAGGCGAACAAAAAGGCAGAACAGATCATTCAAAATGCCGAAGAACGTGCCCGTGTGCTGGTAGGTGAGCAGCAAATTACAAAAGCTGCACAGGCAAAAGCAGCGGAAATCCTTTCTTCGGCACAAAGCGAAGCACGTCAAATGCGAAGCACGATCAATGAATATTGCGAAAGCAGATTGAAAAAACTCGAAGAAGAACTTACACAATCGGCACTTGCAATGAAAACATTGCGGGAAAGCCTGAACCAAAAAAAATGATATGTCCTGCTGAAAAGTACGGCGAAAAATGTATTCGCTGTACTTTTTGCTTTGGACATAAAAATCTCCCGATTCCGTCTAAGATGTAAAAAAATGTGGGGTGGATTACACTTTTTCTGTAAGGTTTGAACGATGCAATTTTGGGCATAGCATCTTGAAAAGTTCGATGAACTTTGTTATACTATAACAAGAGAATAAAACAGAAAAGGGGTTCATTTGTTGGGGGATATATCAATATATGACACCTTGCAGCGTATTATACAGGATGAAACGAAAACGGTGCAGGTGGTAAAGCTTTTCCAGCAACGTGAGCAATTTTGGCAACAAGAGTGTGAGCGTATTGTACAGGAACTTACAAAGCCGGCACGGAGGGGACGGCCGGTGAAGCCTTTACCGGATAATTTTGAACAGGTCTATCAAAAATATCGGTCGCATGAACTGTCACGGGTGCAGGTTATGCAGCTGTTGAGTGTAAGCACCGATCAGTTTTATAGAATGGTAAGAAAGTACAAAGCGGAAAAAGAAAAGCAGTAGGTGGGTAGCAGAGCTTCTTTCCTGTGTGGGGGAGTAAGCTCTGTTTTTTTGTTCGATATTTGTAAAATCTATTTCAAAAATATGTGACTAGGGTGTAAAAATTAACTTTTATCGACCACAAAAATGAACAAAAGGAAAAATATAGCAAAAAATCGACGAAAATTCTTTAAAAAGAAAGAAAAATTTATTCAAAATTCGACCGTTTTCACTTGCATTTCTGCAAACATCGGGTATAATTAGAATTATATCAGTGGGAGAAAGTGGGGCAAAGTGGGGAACTGCCACTGGAAAGGGGCTGCCACAATGTTGATCGGTGAATATCATTACAGCATTGATGAAAAGGGTCGGCTCAATTTTCCTGCAAAATTCCGTGAGCAAATGGGCGAACGGTTCATCGTTACCCGTTGGTTGGAAGAATGCCTGATCGCATTCCCAATGCCGGAATGGCAGCGTGTATTCGATGCACTGAACCAAAGCGGTTTGGTTGCCGGAAGAACAGCACGCCGCTTTTTGTTGGCAGCTGCCGAGGAAGTTACCGTAGACAAACAGGGGCGCATCCTCATTCCACAGCCATTGCGGGAACACGCAAAGTTAAAAAAGGACGTAACACTGATAGGTGCAGACCCTTATGTTGAGATTTGGGATGCAGCTGCATGGGAAAAAGAATGCGCTTGTATGAGCCCGCAGGAAATCGCCAAAGCGATGGAAACGCTCGGCATTTAATGCCAAGGATAAGCGCATTTTGGGATTGTTTTGAAAGGGTGGATGGACATCAATGGAATTTAATCATGTTTCGGTGCTGCTTGAGGAGTGTATCCAAGGGCTTTCCATCGACCCCAATGGCATTTACTTAGATGGCACGGCAGGTGGTGCGGGACATTCGAGCGAAATTGCCAAACGGCTTACAGGTGGGCATTTGTATGCGTTGGATCAAGACCCTGATGCGATCCTTACTGCTACCGAACGATTGCAAGGGCTGCCGGCAACGGTCATCCAGAGCAATTTTTCAAATGCGGGGGCTGCTCTTGCTACGCAAGGTGTGACCGGCATCCAGGGTGCGCTTTTGGATCTGGGGGTTTCGTCCCATCAGTTGGATGTTGCGGAGCGAGGATTCAGTTATCGTGCAGATGCACCGCTGGATATGCGGATGAGCCAAAGCGGACCAACTGCGGCGGATTTGGTGAACACAGCTTCCCGTGAGGAGTTGGCAAAGATTTTGCGGGAGTATGGCGAAGAACCGAACGCATGGTCGATTGCAGGCAAGATCGTGTTCCAGCGAGAAAAACAGCCCTTTGAAACGACCGGACAGTTGGCAGACACCATTGCTGCAGCTTTGCCTGCGGCGGTGCGCCGAAAAGATAAAAACCCCGCAAGACGCAGCTTTCAGGCGATCCGTATCGCAGTGAACGGCGAGTTGGATGCGCTAAGCCAGGGCTTGGACGAGATTTTCGACCTGCTTACACCGGGTGGGCGGTTTTGCATCATCACTTTCCACTCGTTGGAGGATCGGGTGGTAAAACAACGGTTTCGACAGTGGGCAACGGCGTGTACCTGTCCCCCCGAACTGCCTGTGTGTGTGTGTGGAGGAAAAGCAAAAGCAAAACTCATCACCCGAAAACCGATAGAGGCGAGTGCAGAGGAGTTGGAACTGAACCGTCGAAGCCGTTCGGCAAAACTTCGCATCGTGGAGAAACTTTAAACGGTATCTGTTCCAGAAGATAAAAAACTTCGCAAAAGGCTTAAAATGACCTGTTGCGAAACAGTGGAAGTTAATGGAGAAAGGAAGTGCTGCTGGTATGCACGAGCAAACAGCAAAGCAGTATGATTTTGAACGCTTTCAGCCGAAAACGGCAGCACCAAGCGTTCGAGTTGTAAAAGGGAAAAGAAAAAAAAATCGGTATGCAGCCGGAATGCAGTGGGTAATGCAGATCGGTGTTGTGGCGGTGTGCATTGCAACCGTTTGCAGCTTGCTATGCAGCCAAGCGCAGGTCACCGAACTTACGGGTGATATTCAGGCAGCCCAGAAAGAGCTGGAGGCAGCCAAAAGTACATACACATACTTGTCCGGAGTAATGGATGAAAAGAGTAGTTTGAACAATTTGGAATCGCAGGCACAGGCATTGGGCTTGATGAAGATGGAGCGTGATCAGCTTACATATGTTACGCTGGAAACCGAAAGCCGAATCGAACTGCCACAGACAAATGCGCAAAAGATGCTGGACAGCGTCAATGAAAAATTGATGGACATCCTTGGCTGGTAAAACAGGTAACGGTGTGTGGCAGCCCAACAATAGGCAGTAGGAACAACGGGCAAACAGCCAAGCTGTGGCAATTTTGCGAGGTTGGCAAGATAAAAGAATACCGAATAAAAAAGCTGCCGCAATTGCTGAAACGGATTGCAGGCAGCTTTCTTTTTTCGTTGCAGAAAAAACAGGATTCTTTGCAGCAGAAAGGGATACTGAATGAGGAAAAAAAAGAAACAACCAAAGAAAAGAGTGGTCATGGAATATAATCCCACCTTGCGGGCGATCGTACTGGGGGTCATAATTCTTGGAGTAGGGTTCGGTTCTTTGATTTATAAGCTATATGATTTGCAGATCGTTCGTGGTTACGAACTAAAAACCGCAGCGAATGCACAGCAGATCAAAGATACCGTTTTAGAGCCGACCCGTGGAAGTATTCTGGATGCACAGGGGCGAGTGCTGGCAAAAACTACCATTGTATGGAATGTTGAAGCAGGGCCGAATATCATTGCTGCCTGTGACGAAAATGCCGAGCAGAAGTTGCTGGCAAGAAATTTGGCTGCCGAGTTGGCGCCGGTTTTGGGTGTAGATGAGGAGGAACTGTTTTCAAAGTTAAGCGACTACGAATCGTACTATAAAGTATTGGCAAAAGGGGTAGAAAAGCCGGTTGCCGATGCAGTGTTGGAGATAAAGGACAAATACGGTGTGGGGCAGGGGATAAGCTGTTCCAGTACTACGCAGCGGGAATATCCCTACGGTAATTTTTTGTCGAGCGTTTTGGGATTTGTCAACAGCGATGGCGATGGCGTAATCACCGGTGTTGAAGTGTCTTACAACGAGCAACTTGCCGGCAAAGAAGGCAGAAAAATTTCGGCAAAAACTCGTTTGGATGGCGAAATGGCAACGGATAATGCACTGATTTATCCGGCGGAAGATGGCAATGACGTTGTGCTTACCATCGACTCGGAAATTCAGGCGATCGTAGAAAAAAATCTGACAGCCGCTGTGTTGGAACACAACCCACAAAATCGTGCAACAGCGATCGTGATGGACGTAAACACAGGTGCTATTTTGGCAATGGCAAGCAAACCGGATTTCGACCCCAACCAGCCCAGCACCATTCTGAACACCGAACAATACAATGCCATTATGGCAATCGAGAACGAAGAAGAACGTACACAGGCTTTAGGCGATGCACGTAGCATTTTGTGGCGCAATAAGGCGATCAGTGAAGTGTACGACCCCGGTAGTGTATTTAAGGTAATCACCACTTCCGCAGGGCTAGATGCCGGTGTGGTGACCGGAAACAGCACTTTTATGTGTAACGGCAGTACAACGGTTTTGGGGCAAAGATATGTTTGCTTGAACAATGCGGTACATGGTGTGGAAACCATTTCGGATATTTTGAAAGATAGCTGTAATGTGGGTACGATACAAGTGGGCCAGGCATTGGGGGTAGGGGGCTTTTCTTCCTACTTCAATGCGTATGGGCTAACAGGCAAAACAGGCATCGACCTTCCCAGTGAAGCAAACAGCATTTATCACTCGGCTGAAAGTATGTCGCTGGTGGACTTGGCAAGTAGCAGCTTCGGACAAGGTATGGCACTTACGCCGATCCAGATGATCACCAGTTTTTCGGCTGCTGTCAATGGCGGGAAACTGGTCACACCATATGTGGTAGACCGTGTGCAAGATACAAACGGAAACGTGGTGCAGGAAAATGAACCCACCATCAAACGGCAGGTCATCAGCGAAGAAGTGTCTGCCCAGATTTGCAGCTATTTGGAGCGTGTAGTAAAGGGCGACGAAAGTGAAAATTATTATTCCGCTGCACGTTTTGCCAATGTTTACGGATACCGTGTCGGCGGAAAATCCGGTACAAGTGATAAGTTGGACGGTGAAGATGCAGGATTTGTTTCCAGCTTTTTGGGAGTTGCCCCCATTGACGACCCTCAAATCGCCGTTTTGGTAGTGATCGACAATCCGCAAACTTGGACGGATTTAACGACTTATATCGCTATCCCCGTTGCAGGAAATATTCTTCAGGAAGTTTTGCCGATGGTCGGAGTGCAACCCCAGTACACGCAGGAAGAATTGGCACAGCAAGAGGTAGAAGTAACCAATACGACGATTAGCGATACCCTCAATCACCTTGCGGTTGCAAAGGCAGAGATGGGTCGGTTAGGTTTCCAGTATCGTGTGATTGGAAACGGACAGACGGTTTTGCATCAGTTCCCAGAGAATGGAACCATTCCACGGGGCAGTTGTGTTTATTTGTACACCGAAACGACAGAAGACAGCTTGGTCACTGTTCCCGACTTTACAGGCCTTTCGGCAGAACAGGCACGGCAAGTGGCACAAAGCAGCTATCTCAATATCCGTATATCAGGCGAAGCAACAGGCACCTGTACGTCACAGGATGTAGCAGCGGCTACACAAGCACCGATGGGAAAGGTGATCACAGTCACTTTGTCGCTTGCACAAGAGGAGCAATCTGCCGAGCAAGAGGGCTAAACTTACAAAAAGCTTCATAAAATGCCATAGAGAAGAATAACAGCAACAGAAATTTGGAGGTGTAGGTTATGGAGAAAATTTCTGCGAGGGTGTTGTTGGCAGGGCTGAAAGACTTGCCGAAATCGCAGGATTGTGAAATTACAACCGTTGTTACCGATAGCCGAAAGATTTTGCCGGGATGTGTCTTTGTCTGTTTTTGCGGTGCAAGGGTAGACGGTCACGATTTCGCAGCACAGGCGATCGAACACGAAGCAGCTTTTGTCATTGCTGAACACGCCGTAGAGGGAGTTCCTGCCGAGCGTTTGGTGATGGTCGATTCCAGCTTGCGTGCGATGGTACAGATGGCAGCAAATTACCGCAATCAGTTTTCACCGGTCGTGGTCGGCGTTACGGGCAGTGTGGGAAAGACCACAACGAAAGAGTTCTGTTATGCAGTGTTTTCGGCATTTGGCGAAACCCTGAAGACCGAGGGAAACCAGAACAATGAAATTGGAATGCCCAATACGGTGTTTCGTATGGGCGAACAAACACAGTATGCTGTGCTGGAAATGGGAATGAGCGATTTGGGCGAGATCTCTCGCTTGAGCCGTGCAGCACGACCGTCGGTCGGAATCATCACTTGTATCGGTGTTTCCCATTTAGAGCATCTGGGCAGCCGTGAAAACATTTTAAAAGCAAAACTGGAATTGTGCGAAGGAATGTCGGACGGTGCGCCTTTGATTTTGAATGCCGATGATGAATATTTGCCCCATGCACAACTGCCTGCTCATGTGGTGCCGGTTTGGGTCGGAATCGAAAATGAAACAGCAGACGTTCGTGCAAAGCAGATCGAAACCAAAGAAAATCGGACGATTTTCACCATCGTGGATAAGAAGCATGGAGAGATAAAAACAGCGATCCCCACCATTGGAAAACATAACATATATAATGCGCTTTCTGCATATGCGGCTGCCGTATCGTTGGGGCTTAGTCCTGCCCGTGCAGCGGCAGCATTGGAACGCTATCAAACGACGGGAATGCGCCAAAAATTGGTGCGACACAATGGCGTGACCATAATAGAGGATTGTTATAACGCAAGCCCGGACAGTATGCGGGCTGCATTTTCTGCAATGTGTGAACTGAATGCGGTTCGTAGGTGCGCATTGGTAGGTGATATGCTGGAGCTGGGTGACAACAGCTATCAGGTGAATGAGCAGGTTGCAGAGCTAGCTGAGAAAGCACAGGTGTCGCTGTAGGTGTGCTATGGCGAACAGAGCAAGCAGACCGCTGACCCTGCGCAAGAAATCGGAATCCCTCAGGTATAC
>CALWZD010000055.1 GCA_944385945.1 uncultured Anaerofilum sp.
CCGGCATTCTGGCAAACATCAGCGAGGACGGACGTGTGATGAATGTTTCGGGCGGTACCGCTGTTATGAAAGACCGTGAGGGCTACCGCAACATCAGCCGTGATTGGATCCAAGGCTGGGGACAGGGGTTGGCATTGGCATTCCTGTCGGGCATTTTGAACTACGACAATGTGCGCAGCGACGGAGCACTTTAAACGATTGATTATGAAAACAAAAATTGAACTTTCTCTGCAAAACGGGAACGAGATAGAATATTCCAAACAGGGATTTGGCATTGTCGATGGCAAAGAGTGGGCAGAGAACAAAGCACTTTCGGTGTCGGAACTAAATTGCGGATTTGTTCCGGCATGGTGGTACACAGGTGCTTGTTTGGAAACGGTCGACAGCAACCAAAATGGTGCAGGTGTGTCTGCGGCATCGTCTGTTTTGGCACAAGACCTGCAAGACAGGGAGCTTCCGCTTTGGTTCAAAGCCGACGTCCCCAAAGGACAGTATCGCATTACGGTAACATTAAACTGCGAAACCGATTGTGACAATGTGTTACTGTTTTTCAGCCGTCGACGGCTGATGTGGAAAGGCAGCTTACACGCAGGGGAAACGGTCACATATAGCGGATTGTGCGATGTTTCCCCCATCATTCCAAGAGGAACGGAATTAGTACAAGAGGATACCAGTGTAGATGTCACACTGGTTGGGGCAGGAGTACGGCTGGGAAAAGTGCGTGTGGAACCGGTCGATACAAAAATGATTTACATTATGGGCGACTCTACCGTTGCCGACCAAAGTGCAGACATTCCATATGCACCTGCGACCAGTTATTCCGGTTGGGGACAAATGTTGTCCTATTTTACCGCCAACGATTGGTGTGTGTCGAACCATGCGCATTCGGGGCTTACTACCGAAAGCTTTCGACAGGAAGGACACTACGATATTCTGCGTCAACTGATAAAAAAAGGTGACGTAGTGCTAATGCAGTTTGCACATAACGATCAAAAGCTGGCACATCTCAAGGCAAAAGAGGGATACCGCCAAAATCTGGTGCAGTATATTCAAGAAATTCGCAGCTTCGGTGGAGTGCCGGTTCTGGTCACTCCGCTTGCCCGAAATTCGTGGAGCGACCCGCAGAATTACAACGATTTGTTGACCGAATACGCACAGGTGGTGCGTGACTTAGCAAAAGAATACGACACGCCGTTGGTAGACCTGCATATGCGGATGAAGCAGGCAATTTTTCAGGTAGGTTTGGACGATGCGAAAAAATGGTTCTACCCCTGCGACTACACACATACCAATGACTTCGGTGCGCTGATGGCAGCCGGATTTGTAGCAGAAGACCTGCAAAAGGCAGGTATTCTCAAACAAATCCCCGATTGGCACTGGCAGCGATACGGTGCGGTTCAACCGATGAATCCGCCTGAACATACCACTGTCACACCTCCGCAAACAGCGAATGAATGGAGCGAATACGAAACTGTTCGCCCTGATGAAGCAATTACCCGTGTGGAAGCAATGGAGATCATCATTCGTACCTTGCACTTTTTCCCCATCAATGTTTACAACGACCTGTACGAGGACGTCGTAGGGCATGAAACGTATGCAGGTACGGTACAATGTGCAGCGCAAAATCAGCTGATTCCGGCGGATTTTGTAGAAAATAATCAGTTGCACCCCAGCAAAACGGTATCGCTTGAGGATTTTCTGCGTATGTTGATGGCAGGTTACACCGCAAGAAGCAGCGTTACACCGTCGCAGCAGATTCCGGACGGCGTTTCCGAACAGGCGATGCAGGCGGTACAGCTGGCACTGGGGGCAAACCTTGTGCAAAAAGAGGAAGCATGGACTTGCGAACTAAGCCGAAAACAGGCAGCAGCTATCTGTAAAAAGGTCAAGCTGTAATTTGGCTAAAATGCAAATCCTGCATATGCAAAAGGGGAGGAATGGGAAAAGGTCGGTTTTCCGATTCAACTTCAACACAACCAGAACACAACACATTTGATAGGCAAAACAGCCGAAAGGAACAAATTATGCAAACAGAGAAAAAAGGAGGATTTACCCTGCCGGGTGAGTCCGGATTGGAAAAATTGACCTTGGAATTGGCGGAAAAATGGGGTGCCGACGTCATCCGTGACAGCGATGGTACCCAGTTGTCGGACGAGATCTTACAGTCCGGCTACGGAATTTATTCCACCATCTGCATCATTCGTGACCACAACGAGTGGGCAAAGCAGCATCCGGAGTGCTTGCAACAAAGCTTTTTGAGCACTCCCCCGCAAACTGCCTGCGAAAGTACCCTGAAGATTGCGGTCATGGATGCGTATTTCAACGAACAATTTCGGGTGAACGACAGCGAAAAAACCATGAAATATTGGCAGGTATGGGATCGCACAGCAAACTGTCTGGTAGATTCTGCCGATTGGAGCTATGACCCTGCGACCCAAACCGTGACTATCGAGAAAGCTTCACCTTTCCATAACTACACGGTAAGCTTTTTGGCATACCGCATCTGGGAAGAAATCTCGATGTACAACCATGTCACCAATAACTGGCAGAAAGAGCATCTGATGCCGGTAGACCCCCGTCGCCCCGAAGCACAGGAGTATATGTATCAGTGGCTGAAAGATTGGTGCGAAACCCATCCGCATACCACAGTGGTACGCTTTACCAGTATGTTCTATAATTTTGTGTGGATGTGGGGTTCCAGTGAAAAGAATCGCTATCTGTTCTCGGATTGGGGCAGCTACGATTTCACTGTGAGCGAGCAGGCGTTGGAAGACTTTGAAAAAGAGTACGGATATGCCCTCACAGCGGAGGACTTCATCAATAAGGGCGACCTCCATGTGACCCATATGCCGGCAGATGCCCATAAAAAAGATTACATGGAGTTTACCCAAAAGTTTGTTTCCAGTTATGGCGCACGTCTGGTAAAGCTGGTACAAAGCTACGGCAAAAAAGCGTATGTATTTTACGATGACAGCTGGGTAGGCGTCGAGCCTTATGGCAAGCATTTCCCCGAGTTTGGCTTCGATGGAATGATCAAATGTGTATTCTCGGGCTATGAAGTGCGTCTGTGTGCGGATGTTCCTACCGAAACCCACGAACTGCGCCTGCATCCTTATCTGTTCCCAGTTGGGTTGGGTGGTGCGCCTACCTTTATGGAGGGCGGCGACCCCACCCGTGACGCAAAGCAATACTGGAACAGCGTCCGTCGTGCGTTGCTTCGTGCAAAAATCGACCGCATCGGTTTGGGCGGATACCTGCATCTGGTACAGGATTTCCCTGATTTTGTCGAGTATATCGCAAAAATCGCCGACGAATTCCGCACTATCCGCAGTCTGCATGAGCATGGTGAGGTTTACGCACTGCCGCTGCGTGTAGCTGTTCTGCATAGCTGGGGAAGTCTGCGTCCTTGGACTTTGTCCGGACATTTCCACGAAACGTATATGCACGACCTCATCCATATCAACGAGGCACTGTCTGGTCTGCCTGTCGATGTGCGCTTCATCAATTTTGAAGATGCCAAGGCAGATGGTTTGAAAGGTGTGGATGTTGTCATCAACGCAGGTCGTGCAGGTACTGCATGGAGCGGTGGCGATGCATGGGCAGACCCCGCACTGGTCGCAGCTCTCACCCAGTGGGTATATGAGGGCGGTGTTTTCTTGGGAGTCGGTGAACCGTCGGCAATCGCCGGTTATGGCGAGTTCTTCCGTATGGCACACGTTCTGGGCATCGACCGTGATACAGGTGCTCGTGTTTGTCATGGTCGTTGGAGCTACGACCTGCAAACGGTCGAGGGCTTGCTGCCTGCAAATGTAGCGGTGAAAGGCATCGACAACCTGATGCTGACCGATGGAAATGCGATGGTACTGGCAGAAGAAAACGGTCTGCCCACTATCACGGCACATACATTCGGAAAAGGTATGGGTCTTTATATGAGCAGCTTCCAAGTAAATAATCAAAATACCCGTATGCTGCTGAATCTGATGCTGTGGGCAAAGAAATTGCCGTTGCAGCAGGATTTCCTGACCAATAACCCCGAAACCGAATGCGCTTACTATCCCATCGACCGCCGTCTGATCGTGATCAACAACAGCGACCAAACCCAAGAAACCACGGTAACGGCAGGCGGAAAGGAAATTTCGGTCACACTCGAAGCATACGACACCGCAATTTTGCAGTTGTAATTTAAAAGGAAAGTATGTATGATTAAGGCAACACTGCAAAACGGTGTTGCCTTAATATTTTCAAGAAAAAAGAGGGAAGTATATGCAAATAGCAACCATCAGCGAATTGCCACAAGTAAAGGTGTTGGGAAGAATTGCAAGGCGCACCCAGCCACAGCCGCTTTTTTGGGCTGCAAGCGGATTGGATTTTGTGTTTAGCGGTAGCGAACTTTGGGTGCAGTTCGATGCATCGTTCAATGTTTTGGAGCCGTGGATCTGTGTAGAAGTGAACGGTGCATGGATTATGCGAATGCCGATTCTGGAAAAAGGGCAGTGGGTGTGTCTGTTGCGCAATCTTGCCCCCGGAGTGGAAAAACGAGTTCGCATTTTTAAGGATTGTCAGGCAATGAACGGGGATACCGAACACCTTTTAAGTGTAGTAGCACTGAAATGGGAGGACGGAGAGATATTACCCCCACCCGATGCAGATTTGAAAATCGAATTTGTAGGCGACAGCCTGACCAGTGGCGAAGGAACCATTGGTGCTGTGCAGGAAACCGATTGGGTCACTTCCTTTTTCAGCAGTATGCCTTGCTTTACAAAGAAAACCGCCGATTTGGTAAATGCCGAGTTCTGCACCATTTCGCAGGGTGGATGGGGCATTGCAGCCGGTTGGGACAATAACCCTGCTACTGTTATCGTGGATATTTACGACAAAGTATGTGCTTGCGCCAAAAGCCAACAGGCGATTTCACTGGGGGCTGGTGAACAAGCCGATGTGCAGGATTGGAAAGCAGATGTGGTAGTTATCAATCTGGGTACCAATGATTACAGTGGATTTTGCAATGAAGCATGGGTAGACCCCTACACCGGTGAACGGTATAAGCTGCACAAAAACGAAGACGGAAGCTTTGCCGAGCAAGACGCTGCATTGATTCGTCGAGAGATGGGCAGACTGCTGCGCAAGATCCGTGCATTGCATCCTGATGCAAAGATGGTTTGGTGTTATGGGATGATTCCGGGAGAACTGGCACCGCTGCTGCAACAAGGGCTTGCCCAATATCAACAGGAAACTGGAGATTTTTGCGATTTTTTACGCCTTGTTGAGGTCACCGAAAAAACGATGGGCGCACGGTGGCACCCGGGTGCCGAGTGCCACGCACAGGCAGCGCAGCTGTTGGCTAATTGGATTCGCAGCCATCGCTAAAACATAAGGTTGCAAAGCATTTCAATTAAAAAACAAAAATAGGAGAAAACGGCGATGATTTATCAATTTATCCATCAGACACAACTACCTATTTTAAAAGGGCATCTGAATTTGGGAGGAGAAAACAAAACAACCTCCATTCAGGTCAACAGCCGTTATTTCGAAAAGAACGGCGAATGCTGGATACCCATTATGGGCGAGATCCATTTTTCACGCTTACCTCGCAGCGAGTGGAAGCGGGAACTGCTGAAAATGAAAGCAGGTGGCATCACTAGCGTGTCGGTGTATGTCATCTGGATCTACCACGAAGAACAAGAGGGTGTTTTTCGCTTTGACGGCGACCGTGACTTGAATGCTTTTGTTCGAACGGTAAAAGAATGCGGTCTGGATATGGTCTTGCGCATTGGTCCGTGGATTCACGGCGAAGTGCGCAACGGCGGATTTCCCGATTGGCTGCTCAAAAAAGGCTGTCCTTTGCGCAAAGATAACGAGCAGTATCTGGCATTGGTCAAGCGATATTGGCAGCAAGTCTATTTGCAGGTGAAAGAATTTTTGTTTGAGCAAGAGGGACCGATTTGGGCGATCCAGTTGGAAAACGAACTGACCGATGGTGCCGACCATCTGCTCACCTTAAAAAATCTGGCAAAAGAAGTAGGTTTAAATGCGCCTATTTACACGGTTACGGGTTGGAATGCAGCATTTGGTGCAGAGATTCCCGAAACCGAGGTCGTTCCCGTGTTTGGCGGTTATGCCGAAGCACCTTGGACAGGGCATACCCATGCGCTTGAACCTTCTTCACATTACTTTTTTCTGCCCGACCGCAACGATTCCGCCATCGGTGCCGACCTGCTTGTAAAAAAGGAAACGGAAACAGCGGATACTTTCCGCATGAAATATGAGTGGTATCCGTTTGCTACCTGCGAGTTGGGCGGTGGCATTCAGGTAACGCACCACCGTCGACCCATCATTCAGGGCGATGATGTGGCAGCCGTGTCGATGGTGGCTTTGGGATGCGGAAACAATCTGCCCGGTTACTATATGTATCACGGCGGAACCAATGCGATCGGAAAATGTTCGACCTTACAGGAGTCCAAAGCAACAGGCTATCCCAACGACGTACCGGTAAAAAGCTACGATTTTCAGGCACCGCTTGGCGAATATGGTCAGGTGCGTGACCAGTTTGTAAAATTCCGAATGCAGCATCTGTTTTTGCAGTCGTTTGGCAGTGGATTTGGAAAAATGGATGCCTATTTTGCCAAAACACAGCCCGAAAGCCGACAGGATACTGCCTGTCTGCGATATAGTTTGCGCACCAACGGAAAGCAGGGCTTTGTATTTTTCAACAATTATCAACGCATTTGTGAAATGCCTCCTCATGCCGATGTACAGTTCGAAGTGCCGGTAGAGGAGGGGAACATGGTATTTCCCAAAACACCTATCACCATCGCACCCAACACGTATGGATTCTTCCCCTACCGAATGGAGTTGGAGGGAGCAGTTTTGGAATATGCAACTGCACAGCCCTTGGCAAAAAAGGACGATACGTGGTTTTTTGCAGCACATAAAGGCATTCAGCCTGAATACTGCATCGACGGAAAATGCTATCATGCAGCCGGTACAGGTGTAGAAGTGCTGGTAGTTGCCACAAAACAGGGAGAACGCAAAATCGTTACCTTGTCACCGCAACAGGCATTGCGATTTTGTTCGGTCGCAGACCGATTCTATTTGGCAGATGGCGTTTTGACCGAGCAGGACGGACAACTGATGTTGGAGTGGACGGGAGAAAATGCTGCGGTCGAACGATGGGAAGAAAACGGTTTTGTTTGTCTGCAAACGCTGAAAGCACAAGCCCCCACCTGTTCGGTCGAATGTCGGAAAATCACCCGAAACGAACCCTATCCACAAGGTGCCGAGGAAGTGGCTTTGTCGGGCGAAGCAAAATGCAAAATGTGGCAACTGGTGTTGTCGATGCCGCAGGGATTTGCAGCAGCCGAAGACATTTTGCTTACTATCGAGTATACCGGCGATCTGGCACAGCTTTATCTCAACCAAACACTGGTCGCCGACGATTACAACAAGGGAACGAAATGGCAGGTGAGCCTCAAGGCATTGCAGCAAGCGGCACAAGAGATGGAAAATGTCGATTTGTCGTGTGACTTTGCGGAATTGCTCATCACCGAGAACATCGGGGCTCCGGTGTATACCGAAAGCGAGGCAGCCGCCAAACGAGGACTGGAATTGCTGCGCATCCAGCCTGAGTTTATTTATCGTTCGCCCATCACACAGCAATGTTGAAAAAAGTATTTTTGCGATAGAGCGAATAAAAAGGAAGCCATACCCCAAACGGCGAAATTTGATTTCTTGACAGGTCAAAGAAAAGTTTGTTATAATTTTCTCAATAGTATGTGTTTGTAAGGTCGTGTGTGAATCATGATTCCTGCCGCAATGTTGAGAAATCAAAGCACGGTCTATGTGAGATGCACATAGGCTGTGCTTTTGCTTTACGACCGAAAATACGGCGAAACCCCTTGCAATCCTTGCGAATACTGCTGTTTCAGAATGAAAGAGAGGACGAAAGCGTATGCAAGTGAAAGAAATTTTTGAACGCTGGCTGAATTTGGCAACCGAAGATGCAGATGTGGCAGCGGAACTGGTACAGCTGAAAGAAAAAGACGATGTAGACGGGATTCAAGACCGTTTTTATCGTGAACTGGAATTCGGTACAGGCGGTCTGCGTGGTGTGATCGGTGCAGGCAGTAACCGTATGAATATCTATAATATTCGCAAAGCGACACAGGGATTGGCAAATTATCTGAATGCGACCGATCTGCCCAAAAAAGTAGCGATCGGTTACGATAGCCGTATCAAAAGTGATGTATTTGCACGTGAAACGGCTCGTGTTTTGGCAGGCAACGGCATTACCGCCTTTTTGTATCCCCGTTTGCAGCCCACTCCGGCACTCAGTTGGGCGGTACGCTACCAGCAGTGCGGTGCAGGTGTGTGCGTAACGGCAAGTCATAACCCTGCAAAATACAACGGCTACAAGGTATACGGTGCTGACGGTTGTCAGATCACTTTGGAAGCTGCTGAAAAGATTTTGACACAGATCAACAGCGTGGATTGCTTCGACGATGTAAAACGGGCAGATTTCGAAGCTGCTTTGCAGGCAGGTACTATTCAGTATACCTCGGAAGAATGCTTGGATGCATTCGTAGATGCTGTTTATGCACAGCGTGTAGGCAACGGCGAGGGGATCGAAGATTTGAATCTGGTCTATACCCCGTTGAACGGTGCTGGCTTGGAGTGCGTGAAAAAGTTGCTGGCTAAACTGGGCGTGACCCACTGCACCGTTGTTCCCGAACAGGAAAAACCCGACGGAAACTTCCCCACCTGCCCCTATCCCAACCCCGAGATTCGTGAAGCGATGCAAAAAGGTTTGGAGCTGTGCGAGCAGGTAAAGCCCGACCTGCTTTTGGGTACCGACCCCGACTGTGACCGCTGTGGTACAGCAGTACCCGACGGCAAGGGTGGTTATCGCCTTATCAACGGCAACGAAATGGGAATTATTTTGTTGGATTACATCTGCCGTACCCGCAAAGCACAGGGAACCATGCCCGAACGTCCGGTAGCCGTTACCACCATCGTTTCCACCGATATGGCAACTCCGCTGTGTGAGAAGTATGGTGTAGAACTGCGTCGCACTTTGACCGGCTTTAAGTTTATCGGCGAGCAGATCGGTCTGTTGGAGCAGGAAGGTCACCCCGAACGCTATATTTTCGGCTTTGAAGAAAGTTACGGCTATCTGTCCGGCGCACACGTGCGTGACAAAGATGCCGTAAACGCCACTTTGCTGATTTGTGAAGCAGCCGCTTGGTATGCAAAACAGGGCAAAACCCTGCTGGATGCCATCAATGCACTGTACGATGAATTTGGCTGGTATAAAAACGGTTTGCTCAGCTTTGCTTTCGAGGGCGAAAGCGGAATGCACACCATGCAGCAGCTGATGGCACGTCTGCGCAGCGATGCACCGAAAGAGATCGCTGGTCTGGCAGTCGAGTCGATCGTAGACTATTCGGCAGAAGGCACCGGTCTGCCCAAAGCAGATGTACTCGAATTCCGTTTGCAGGGCAACGCAAAATTCATGGTTCGTCCCTCCGGCACCGAGCCGAAAATCAAGGTATACCTGTCTGCTGTCGGCAGCAGTGAGCAAAAAGCAGACGAGATCAACGCTGCAATGGCAAAAGCTGCCGAGCAGCTGATGAAGCCCTAAAGCTGATTGTTAATCAAAAAGGAGTGTGCTTTTTATGGCGATTCTGAAATTAAAACCTGCCTGCAAAGATTATCTTTGGGGTGGCAGCAAACTGCGTGAGCAGTATCATGTGGAATCGGATTTGAACCCTCTGGCAGAGGCTTGGGTGCTTTCCTGCCATAAGGACGGCCCCAGCGTCATCGTGAACGGGGAGGATGCAGGTAAGACCCTGCCTGAGTACATCGAAAAACATGGAAAAGGTGTATTGGGCACCAACTGCGAAAAATTCGAAGATTTCCCCATCCTTACAAAGTTTATCGACGCAAAGGGTAATTTGTCCATTCAGGTACATCCCAGCAACGAGTATGCGCTCGAGCATGAGGGACAGTATGGCAAAACCGAAATGTGGTACATTTTGGAAGCAGAACCCAATGCATTCTTGTATTATGGATTCAAGCACGAGATCTCTCCCGAAGAATACAAAGAACGCATCGAAAACAACACCCTTACCGAGGTTTTGAATGCGGTGCCGGTGAAAAAAGGCGATATGTTCTTCATTCCGTCCGGTACTCTCCATGCGATCTGTGAGGGCATCGTGATCGCTGAGGTGCAGCAGAATTCGAACGTCACCTATCGTGTATACGACTATGGTCGTGTCGGTGCCGACGGAAAACCCCGTCAGCTCCACGTTCAGCAGGCGTTGGCAGTGACCGAGTGTGTACCTCCCCGTTCCGATTGGGACTTCGAAGGTCACCTGGTCAAGTGCGAATATTTCACCGCTGATGTCGTAGACGGCGAGGGCAAAGGCAACTGCAAGCAAGACTCTTTCACCAGTTTTTTGGTGGTAGAGGGAAGCGGAACGTTGCAGTGTGGCGACGAAACGATGGAGATGACCAAAGGCGACAGCCTGTTCATGCCTGCCGGCAGTGGTGATTGGAGCATCACCGGCGGTGCAAAAGTGCTGGTAACACAGGTTGGTACCTGAGCGGATACAAGAAAAAACCGAGGTCGGCTGCATTTTTGCAGCCGACCTCGGTTTTTTCTTGTGCTAACACACCCAACCGTCGTCGAATTCGTCCCAAAACGGTTCACTGGGAAGATGGATGCAGACTTGGTTTTCAAAAAAGGGAATAGAGGAAAAGGTGATGTCTACATCTCCGTAAAATGCACACAGTCGGGAATAAATATTGTTTAGTCCAATGTGGCGGTCGCTTTTGCCGTCCGGATGTTTGTTGTGCATGATTTGGTTTGCACGTTCGATGTCAATGCCGACACCGTTGTCGGTAATGCAAATCAGCAGTTCTTCCTGTGTAAGTTGCATCGAGATTTCCAGTTTTGGCAAAATTGGGTAGTTGCAATTTTTGTCGATCGAAAAACCGTGCTTTAAAGAGTTTTCCACAAGCGGCTGCAAGATGCATTTGGTGATTTTTTTATGGCGCAGCTGCTCGGGTACATCAATCACCACATGGATATTGCTGCTGAAGCGAGAACCCATAATGTCGATGTATGCCATAACGTGTTCCAGCTCTTGCGAGATGTAAAGCTGATTGTCCCCACAAGAGAGGGTGATACGGGTGAAATCGGCAAGGCTGGTGATCATTTTGGAAGCCGTTTCGCCGTGTCCCTGAAACACTTCCATATTGATAAACTCTAGGGTGTTGTATAAGAAATGCGGATTGATCTGTTCGGTCAACAGCTGCATTTCTGCATTGCGCTTTTCCACTTCTTCCCGCCGGATCTCCTCGATTTGGGTTTGGATCGTGCGGTACATGGATTGGATCGACTGTTCCAGCTGTGCAACTTCGTCCTGTGTGTCGATTTGTGTTTTGCCGTCGTAACATCCCTTTTGAATGCTATGTACCACATTCATCAATCGCTGCAAGGGACGGGTGACGAACAGAGAGATAAGCAAACAAATCACCGTAACTGCTACGACACTGCTTACGGCTACGATTTGCAATACCCAGCGCAATGCATTGGCAGAAGAAGAAAATTTATCGACGGGTACGATATTTACAAGATATAATTCGGCAGAACGTATTTTGGAAAGATAAATATAGTTGTTTTTGTAATAAAAGCCGGAATGCCCTGTTTTTGTGGATTCCACAAGTGTTTGTTGCAGGTCGGGATCGTTGTAATATTTAAAGTCGTTATTCGAATCCAGTGTGAGGCTGTTTCCTTCGTTATCAATCAAAAAAATCGTTCCCTGCGAATCGTCGTCACAATATAGTTCAAAGTATTCATTCACAACGTCTGCGTCCAGAAAGAGATAGAGGATAAAATCGCTTTGTTCGATGCTGTCGGAAATCAACAGTCTGGACGAATTGAACCGCAAAGGAATAACGAGTGGAAGCACATTGGCGTAGTTGCGAAACGGGCTTTCGGTGTTGGCAAGAAGGGTAAGACCGTTGACGTCTTGCAAATCGTACCCAAGGTCGTAGTCGGGATTGGGGTTGTGCAGCGTGAATGTATAGGGGGCAAATACCATTGGCTGTCCATCGGTTCGACCGGTTTTGGAAATGATGGAAAATTGTACCAAATTGCTCATTTGGATATACTCACTTAACAAGTCCTGTGCTTGAATGTTTGCGTATACATATTGTTCGGGAGTACAGGAAGCCAATACCTGATAAGTGTCTAAAAAGTCGATCGAAGAAGTTTTAAGTACAAATCGAACCAAAAGGTTTTCGTATGTTTCGGAAAATTTCGAACTGAGGGAATCGGTGTCCTGCTGCGCATTTTCGATGCTGCTTTTCAGCAAAAATGTGTTTACGTAAATAGATAAAAATATAATGATGAGCAAAAAAATGAAAAGTACCGGCACAACGGTAGCAATCCAGATTTTATAGGAAAGATGGGAAGAAAAAAATTTTTTGATTTGTGTAACCATACAAAATCCTTTCGGTGCGCTGTCTGCAAACGAGAAAAAATCTTAGCGGTCTAGCCTTGGTTTTGGTATTCGGAAGGGGTCATTCCGGTTTCGTTTTTGAACGCACGGGAAAACGAACGATAATCTTGGTACCCTGTCTGGTAGGCAATCTCGCTGATGTTTACGTTGTGGCTTTTCAGCAGCTGTTTGGCAAGCTGCATCCGTGCTTTTAACAGATAGTCACGGAAGTTGATACCGGTTTTGTCTTTGAAATAGACAGTAAAGTAACTTTCGCTTAGGTTGATATGTGCAGCAACGTCTTTTGCTTTTAGGTTTGTACTTAAATTTTGTTGGATGTACTCTTTTGCGGATTGGATAATGGCATTTTGGTCGCCGGAGTTGTCTTTCAGCATTTCGCTATACTGAATGAAAAATGCCGTCATCCACCCTTGAATCGCTTCGACCGATTCCAGTGCGTTGATCTCGTCGTATGAAAAATCGAAAGAAACACTGCTGTCGGGCTGGGTGAGTGCTACCTGCTTTTGGGTGTTCAGAATCAGGTAAATGCACATACCGATCAAAAAGCTGGGCGGTGACATGGATTTGAACAAAAGCGAGCGGAAAAAGCCTTCGCAGTATTCTGCGATGCCATGATTATCGTGCTGAAGAATGCTGTCTACAAGCGGTGCAAAGTCGATGCTTTCACGGGAGAAAGCAGGCTTTTCCTTGCTGAACAGGCTGCTGTCAAAAATTTCGACGTTGGGGCGGTAGATGCGATAGGAAAGTGCCTCCAATGCACAGGAAAAGGATTTTCCGGCAGAGGAAAGGTCACGAACAGGGTCACCGAGTGCTACAAAAGCGGTGATGGAATGGGATTGCAGCAGTTGCATTCCCATGTGCAGCAGTTGCCGTACTGCATCGTCGGTGATTTGTGCGACATTGAACAAAACAGCGATCTGTGCTGATTCACACATCCAACTTTCTGCACCATACTTTTTGAATAAAGGACGCAAGAGTTTGCGTTCGATTTCCTCGACAGGGATGCAAAGATGGGTATCGGCACTCGGAAAAGCGTACACGGCAACACGACAAGCGGATTGTGTAATGTCCAACCCCAACGAACTGAGGCTGGTGGTGATGTAAGCAGAGTCGGCACGATTCTGGACCAGACGATTCAGAAATAAGGTGCGAGAAGAATCTACCAGCTGCGAAAGCGTTTCGTTGCTTTCGATTTGCTGATTGTGCTGCGCTTGGATCTCCTGACATTGCTGCAAAAAGACGGTGCGAAATTCGTCAATGTTCAACGGCTTGAGAAAATACGATTTGACACCGTAGCGGATCGCCGTTTGAGCATAGGAAAAATCTTCGTATCCACTTAAAATGAGAAAGCGTGTGGAAAGATTCTTTTGCTGTGCGTGTTGTATCACAGAAAGCCCGTCCATTACAGGCATATTGATGTCCATTACGGCGATGTCGATACGCATTGTAGAAAGTAGTTGCAAGGCTTCCATTCCATTGGTAGCGCAGCCGGCAATTTCCAGCTCGATGGGCAAACGGGAAACCACTTCGCAAAGGCCCGTGCGAATGGCAGCTTCATCGTCTGCGATCAAAACGGTAAGCTTACCGGACAAAAAAATCACCTCGTATCAAAAATTAAAGAACAAAATTGCCGGTACAGATAGAAGAAAACGTACCGACAAAGCTGTATTGGATTGGTTTTTTTCATTATAACACGAACTGTACGCAAAACCAACCACCTTAAAAAATGTTACATAAAAAGGAAATAAGCCAACGAAAAATTCATAATAGATGTTCAATATGTACAAAAATATACTGTTTTGTTTGTGGTTGTTTACTTATATACACGAAAATATCGTAAAAGATGTTACATATCTATGAAAAAGTGTCCTGTATTTTTCTGCAAAAAAACGGTAAGCTAAATACATCAGGAATGCGAGAGATTCCGGACAAACAACCAAGCAAGAGGGGAGAAAAAATTATGAAAAACGCACGCAATCTGGGCATTAAAATTACCGCTGCTGCTTTGTCGGTAGGTGTACTGGCAGGCTGTGGTGCAAGCAGCTCCAGCACTGCTACCAGCACTTCCGGCGGTGCAGAAAGCACTGGCTCCAACGGTGATGTTACTACCATCGAAGTTTGGTCGAACAACCGTCACGACGAAGCTTACATGACCGAGGTCATCGAAAAGTTCAACGCTGAAAACAGCGATGTTCAAATCAAGTACACCATTATGACCGACGACTACTGGAATTCCATCCAGCTGGCATATCAGGCAAACACTGCTCCTGATATTGCTGCAATCGCAGCATCGGACGGTATCGTTTTGAATGACTACGTAAACGGTGGAATGTTCGAAAGCCTCACTCCGTTTATCAACGAAGATGCCGAGTATCAGAAAGTCAACGAAACCGCCGACCATATGTACGAGGGCTTGAACTCCATCGGCGAAGACATTTACTGGGTGGCTTCGGGCGTTCGTTCGGGCAGCCGTATTCAGTACAATGTTGAAATGCTGAAAAACGCAGGCTACGAAACCTTCCCCACCACCTTTAGCGATATGGTAGCAGCTGCACAGGCTGTGACCGATCCCAGCAGCAACGTATACGGCATTGCTACAACTTCTTCTGCTCCGTTCGTACGTTGGCTGGAAGGCATCGGTGAGATGAGCGGTGCTGCTCATATGGGTTATGACTACACCACCGGTACTTACGATTTCAGCAGCTGGAAGCCCGTTATCGAGGAGGCTGCAAAGCTGTTCACCAATGGCTCGGTTCTGCCCGGCTCCGAAACACAGGGCGTAGATAACGGTCGTGCATTGTTTGCACAGGGTGCATTTGCAATCTGGGGCAATGCTTCGCAGGAAGCAGGCGTATTCACCGAGCAGTTCCCCGTATCGTTTGATTGGGGCGTAGCCGAGCTGCCCACTATGGACGGCGAAGTAAAGGGTGCGCTGAGCTGCACACCGAACTATGGTTACACCATGCTGACCTCCTGCGAGGACAAAGAGGCAGCTTGGAAAGTTATCAGCTACCTGCAGGGCGAAGAAGTTCTGAAAGGCTACTTCGAGGGCGGTTACAGCCTGCCGATGTCCAGCTATATGGCTGATCTGTACGACTCCAGCAAGGTTGGTCGCTTGGCAGATTTCGCTTTGACCGACTATGAAGATGTTTACCCCAGCACCCCCGCTGTTACCATCGAAGGTGATGACTATCAGGTAACTTTGTGGAATGCAGTTATGGGCAATGTAAGTGTAGATGATGCAATTGCAGATTTGAACGAGCGTTATAATGCTGCTTTGGAGCGTGGTCTTGCAAACGGCAGCTGCACCCGTGTAGTGATTGCTGATTTCGATCCCATGAATCCTTCCGCAGGTACCGCTGAATACCTCACCGAGTAATCTCTGAGGATTTATCTCGGATTGGCTGCCCGCCCTCGGCGTCCTCTGCTTGGGGGCGGGCAAAGAATGAGTTTAAAGAGGAGGAACAAACAGAATGAGCAAACCAAAGGCAAAAGAAAAGTTCAGCTTTAAAAAATCGCTTGCAAACGGCGATGTTACCGCAATGGTCATGCTGATCCCCGCAGTGCTGATGCTTGCAGTCGTTTCCATTTATCCGTTTTTGTGGATGTTCCGCTATTTGATGTACGATTATAACGGCATGACGTCCTATTTTAGCGGCACCTATAACTTTACCCGAATGCTGGAGGACAAGATCTTTTGGGAGAGTGTAGGGCATACTTTCGAATATGCGGCTTTGAAACTGGTGTTCATCATTCCTTTGTCTTTGATCATGGCAGAGCTGATGGTGCAAAAAATTAAAGGCTCCGGCATTTTCCGTGTTATTTACTTTATGCCCACCATTATCTCCACAGCGATTTCTGCGTTGGTGTTCAGCTTCATTTTTGCAGCTTATAACGGCGTTTTGAATGCGGTGTTGCGAGCAACCGGCATCATTGACCAGAATGTTAACTGGCTGGGTGACAAAAATGTTGCAATGTGGGCAGTTATCATTGTTGCGATTTGGGGCGGTTTTGGTAACTACATGATTTATTTCATGTCCGGTCTGTCCGGTATTTCCAAAGACGTGTACGAATCCGCAATGGTAGACGGTGCTTCTGGTTTGACTACCTTCTTCCGCATCACTTTGCCGATGCTCAGCCCCATGCTGAAGGTCATCCTGATGCTGGCGATCACCGGTGCATTCAAGGACTATGAGTCTATCATGGTTTTGACACAGGGTGGTCCCGACGACCGCACCCAGGTCATGTTCCTGTACATTTATCAGCTGATTTTTGGCACAGCGACCACTACTCCGCAGATCGGTTATGCTTGTGTTCTTAGCTTGGTTGCTGCTTTGATCGTGGGTATCGTTACTGCCGTCTATCTGCTGATTGCAAAGAAACTGGACGATGTTGTTTAAGAAAGGAGCATAGCATCATGAAAAAATCTTCTGGCGAGGTAATGTCGACCGGTACAAGAATTTCCCGTGCGCTGCTATTCTTGTTCATGCTCATCATTGCGGTGCTCACGCTGTATCCGGTTCTGTATGTTGTTTTTGGCTCCTTCAAACAAAATGCCGAGCTTTTGGTAGGTGGTACAAATCTGCTGCCCAAAGTATGGAGCATTCAAAACTTTATCGACGCATGGAATGGTGCCGATTTTGGTGTGTACACCATCAACAGTGTTCTGCTTGCAGTTGGCGTTATGGTTCTGTCGCTGTTCAACAGCAGCATGGCAGGATATGTGTTCGCACGAAAAGAGTTTCCCTTTAAAAAGCTTTTGTATGGTTTGTTCGTAGCATTCATGTTCATCAATGTTGGTTCGGTTTCGCTGCGTCCGCTGTTTGAACTGGCAATTTCCTTGAACATGAATACTTCGCTCATCAGCGTTATCATTATCTCCGCAGGTGGCGCACAGGCTACTTACATTTTCTTGGTAAATGGTTATATGCGTACCATTCCCAAGGAACTGGACGAGGCAGCTACCATTGACGGCTGCACCTTCTTCCAGATTTACTACAAGATCATTCTTCCGGTGCTGCGCCCCATCATGGCGACCGTTGCGCTGCTTTCCTTCCGTGGAGGCTGGAACGAATACATCCTGCCGTTGGTATTTACCATGACCCAAGCTGAAAAACGCCCCCTGACCGTAGGTGTTACCATGCTGAAAAACGCAGGCGACGGTGCAGCTGCATGGAATATCATGTTTGCCGGTGCTACCATTTCCATTATCCCCATCTTGCTCATCTACATCTTCTCCAGCAAGCACTTCATCGAGGGCTTGACCGGTGGTGCAGTAAAGGGGTAACAAAAAATAATATGTTTGTTCCTTTCAGTTAGTTGTGTTGTGTGCCTGAACACCGGTTCGAATATGCGAGCCGGTGTTTAGGTGTGTTATAAAAAAATCGAGGTGAAAAGAATGAAAGAGTACATTGAACGTGCCATTATGCCTCGCCTGCAAGGTGACGGCGGTTGGTTGGACGTTTTAAGCGAGAACGACAACGTTTTGCAGGTACAGCTGCAAGGCGAATGCTCAAAGTGCAACATTGCCGACCGTTGCATGGATTGGATCTGCCAAGAGATCAAACGAGATCTGGGCAAAGATGTTACGATCAAATATCGCCGTAAAAAGCCCTTTTTCTGGGATATGCAATAAAGGATACAGGAGGAAACCAATATGGCATTTGTTCAGGTGGTGCGCAGAAGTATGCGTCCCGAAGAATACACCGATCTTCGTTTCAACTGGTTGAAGCGTTACATTTACAAAGAGAAATACGAGATCACCGATTTGGTCGTGCGTGACGCACGTCAGCTGACCGAGGACACCTATCTGGATTCCCCCGAGGGATTCCGCCCTTTGCGCAAAGGCGATTTGTACTTTACGCCCGACGGAACCGCATTTTTTGAAGCAAAAGTAACGGTTCCCGAGCATCTGCGAGGACAGGAACTGTGGCTGTCGATGTGGACTGCTGCCGAAATTATTGTAAAAGTGAACGGGCATTACGTTGGCGGTATCGACCCCAACCGTGACCGTATGCTGTTGCCTGCACTCAACGGTAACAATGAGCTGTTTATCGAGATGGAGGGCTACAACCGCTCCAAGCCCGATGACGAGCGCAACCCCGACTCGATGCATCTGCGTGGATGCCGTCAGGAGTTCCAAGGGCTGTACCTTTCGACCATTCGTCACGACGTTCTGGATCTGTTCTACGATTTGCAGCTGCTTTTGGACGTTGCCAAAAGCGATTATTTCAACGAGGATTACCGCAAATTCCTCAATCGTGAACTGAGCCTTGCGCTGAACAATATCGACTTTGATACACTGCGTGAAAATATGTCGCCGGAAACCGGACTGCTGGATTTGACCGACGAGCAGGAGGCAATGCTGCATCAACAGGTAGGGCAGGCATTGAAGTACATCGAAGATGTCATCTATGCAAACGACGATTTCAAAGGCACAGGCGATGTTGCAGTGGTTGGTCACTCGCACCTCGACTTGGCTTACTACTGGAGAAGGATCCATACCGTACATAAAAACGCACGTACTGTTCTTATCCAGATGCGCTTGATGGACCAGTATCCCGAATACCGCTACACCCATACCCAAGCGTACACCTACGAACTGTTGGAAAAATACTATCCCGAACTGTTCGAGGAACTGAAAGAAAAGGTTGCTTCCGGCAACTTTGAGCCGACCGGTGCAATGTATGTAGAACCCGATTGCAACGTTCCTTCGGCAGAAAGCCTGATTCGTCAGTTCCTGTACGGTCAGCACTACTTCCGTGAAAAATTCGGTAAGACCATCCGCAACTGCTGGTTGCCCGACGTATTCGGCAACAGCTGGATTTTGCCCCAGATCATGAAAAAGAGCGGTGTCGATTATTTTGTTTCCAACAAAATGTCCACTTGGAACGACACCAACCGTTTCCCCCACAATAACTTTATCTGGAAAGGCATCGACGGCAGCGAGGTATATGCTTGCGTACCGCCCACCCACTTCATCACATGGAATATGCCCAGCCAGATTCAGGAAAACTGGGAAGCATATCAGGACAAGGAAACCGGTGGACAAACCCTGTCTATGTTCGGCTACGGCGATGGCGGTTCCGGTGCGACCGAAGAAATGATGGAGCTGATGCGCCGTTTTGATAAACTTTCGGTGATGCCCAAGGTAGAGCACGTAGGTGCAGAAGAATTCCTGAGCAAAAACTTCGACGGCAACACCAAACTGGAAACATGGGACGGCGAACTGTATCTGGAGATGCATCGTGGTACCTTTACCACCAAGATGGATTTGAAAAAAGCAAACCGTGAGCTGGAGTTTGCTCTGCGTGATTGCGAATTGCTTTCGGTCGTGCGCAAGATGGCAGGCGAAGATTTCGATGCCGATGCATTCCGTGCAACCTATAAAAAATTCTTGCTCAACCAGTTCCACGACATTTTGCCCGGCAGCCATATCCACCCTGTCTTTGAGGATGCAATGGAAGACTATGCAGCCGTTCGCAAAGCGGTAGAAGATTACCGTGGAACCGGCAATCGTTGGTTCAATACCCTCAACTTCGAACGCAGTGCGCCCATTTTTGTACCGGATGAAAAGGGTGCGCTCCGTCGCTGTGGACAGCAGGGCCGTTTTGTGCAGCCGCACATTCCTGCATTCGGTACCGCAAGCGAACTGGCTGGCATGAAAGAAGTTGCCGGCTGGCTGAAGGTAGACGGCTTGAAAGTAGAAACTCCGCTGTATCAGGTAGAATTTGATGCCGACGGTAGCATTTTGCATCTGTACGACAAGCAGTTGGAGCGTGAATGGGTAGACGGTGTATGGAACAAGCTGCATTTGTATCAAGACCTGCCCGGAACCTACGATGCATGGGACATTCTGCCCAACTACAAGGAAAAAGAACTGACCCTGAACACTGCTTCTGCCTTGACCAAGACCTATGAAGATGATTCTGTGGCAGAGTTTATCAGCGTCATCACCACCGATAAGAGCGTTTGGAAACGCATCATCCGCCTGTTTGCTGACAGCCGTATGATCGAGGTAGAAAACGTTGTAGATTGGCACGAAACGCACAAACTGGCAAAGGCAGAGTTTGGTATGAACATCCTCAGCCGTGAATTGGTTTGCGATACAAGTGCCGGCTTTATCCGCCGTGAAACTCATCGCAATACCACTTGGCAGAAAGCACGTTTTGAGGTCTGCTCGCATAAATGGTGCGATATGTCCGAAACCGACGCAGGTGTTGCACTGATGAACGAAGGCCAGTACGGTGTGGGCATCGACGAAAACCACATCACCCTCAGCCTGTTGCGTGCTACCATGCGTCCCGACATCACTTCCGACCGTGGTCACCACGAGTTCTGCTATCAGATCCTTCCTCACGAGGGCAACCATGTACAGGCTGGCATCAACCGCTTTGCAATGGAGCAAAACGTACCTCTTACCCAGCCGCAGCTGCCCGCAGAAATTCCTGCTGCACTGAGCAATCTGTTCAAAGATTTGGAGAACGCCGGCAAGCGTCTGATGCTGCAAGCGATCAAGTGGAGCGAGGACGGCAAAAAGATCATCGTTCGTTTGTCCGAGCAGGATGGTCGCCGTGGAACGCTGAAGCTGAACAGCAGCGTACAGCCGGTTAATATGTTGGAAGATGCTTGTGGAGAGGCTGTAAGCGAGATCGCATACAAGCCTTTCGAGATCATCAGCTTTGCATATGACCTGAACGCATAAAATCATACCATACAGGAAAGCAGTGTTGAACCATCCTCTTTCCTGTATGCAAAAGTGTGGGAGTGATGGTGCTTCCGCACTTTTGCTATAAGAAAAAATTGTCAAATATCCAAGCTATATGATACAATAATTTCCGACAGAAGCTGCATCCTGCCTTGTGCAGCGGTGCCTTCGAAGCAGGAGGAAAATGAATATGAAATTTTCATTACACAACAATGGATTTATAACGCACTTTCTTACCACAGGAAAAAAAGAATCTGAATTTGCTACCAACGAACAGGACAGCAATCAGCTGCGTTTCGAGCAAAAGCTGCGTGCAAGTGCTGCACAGCACACGCCTTTTGCCCCACCTGCATTGGAAACTCTCTGCCCTGGCAAACAAAGTCCGTTGGGACAGCCGTGGAAATACTACTATTCTCACGAAAACGTATTTTTAGACGATTCTTCGTTTTATATCGAACTGTGTCGTGTGGAACTTCATGCGGTGACAGGATTATATGCAGAACAAGACACAACGGTTACTCTGCGCTTGTGGAGTTACGCTGCCGCCGATGTATGGCTGAACGGTGAATTGGTATGCACCATCGACAAACCTGTGTATAAACCAGTGCAGCACAAAGATTTTCAGGTACAGCTCAAAAAAGGCAACAATGCTGTGTACATCCGTTTGGAAACGATGGGCGTTCGTGATACTCATACCGCTTGTGCCTTGCAGGTGCTGCAAGGTGCAGAGCAAGTGCAGGTAGAACTGCCTTGTCAGGAGGGCTTGCAGCCGTATGAAGCCGCAGCAGAATTGCTGGATTCGGCACGGTTGGAGCAGGGAACGCTGCTTTTAAAAGGCACTTTGCCCGAAAACAGCACCATCGTTTATGACACAGGCACCTGCGATTTCCGTAAATGGAACGAAAAATTCCTGTCAGTAGACGTTTCGGGAAAAAGCAGTGTCGAGCTGCAACGATATGCATGGCTGACCTTGAAGATAAAAGTCGGCGAAACAGTGATGCAGCGTCATTTAGAGCAGGTAGAATTGCGTGTGCCGAACTATCTGAATACAACGCAGAAAAACAATCGGGAAACTGTTTTTGCAAAAATCGCCGAAGTTGCCTCGCTCATTCGAGAAGAAACCGATGGATTTGCCCTTTATCCCATGTTAGCACGTCGTTATCTGGGACAGGACACAGAGGCTGACCGTGAGGAATTGAAGGTGACGCTGGAGCAGATCGAACGCCGTATGGACTGCGCCGACTTTATGACCTGCGCATTGGTTCGTCTGATGCGAGCCTACGGTGTGCCGGAGGAGATAAAACCGGAGATCCGCCGTGTGATGCTGAATTTCCGCTATTGGATGGACGAGCCGGGACAGGATTGTATGTGCTTCTGGAGCGAAAACCATACCTTGATGTTCTATCAAACTGCCTACTTCTTTGGCGAGGAATATCCCGACGACATTTTCGTGCGTTCTGGAAAAACAGGGCGTGAGATGCGTCAAGAAGCTCGTGAACGCCTGAAAGAATGGTTTGCAGATGTCAACGAAACCGGATTCGACGAGTTCAACAGCGGTGTATATTCGCCCATCACGTTTGCGGTGATGCTGAACATCGTTGACTATGCCGAAAAGGAACTTGCCGATGCAGCATGGAAAGCTTGCGATCAGCTGCTGCGCTGTATGTGCCGACACTACTTTAAAGGCATCGTGGTTTCCCCACAGGGACGTGTTTATCGTGGTGTACTTTATCCGTGGGCAGAATCTTTGCAGTCTTTGGTGCAGTTGGTTCGTCCTGAAGCACCGTATGTATACAGCGAGTGGCTCATCGCATTGGCGACCAGTCGCTATCAACTGCCCGAAAAAATGCAGGAATGGATGGACGAAACAGGGGATGCTCAGTATAGCAGTGGCAATGCCGTCATCGACCTGTACAAAACGGGCGAGTATATGCTGACCAGTGTACGATCGCCTCGCCGTGACGGGGTAGAGCGAGTATGGCAGCGAGAAGAACGTGAAGAAATGAGCAAACATTTCAGCTATGTGAAATCGCTGAACGAACGTTTCCACGGTACTACTCAGATACAGCCGGGCGTGTTGGGGTATCAGCAGCATCTGTGGTATGCAGCACTCGACACCGATTTGATTGTTTTTGCAAACCATCCCGGTCAAAGCTGCGAGGCACTCACCGAAGTTCGCCCCGGTTACTGGTTCGGCAACGGCACGATGCCGGCGTTGCGACAGGAAAAACAGGTGCTGGGGGCTGTGTATTCGATTCCGGACAGCGACCCCATCCATTTCACCCACCTGTATTGGAATAGCCGAAAATTTGAGCAGATCGCAGAAAATGGAAACTGGTTGTTTGGTAAAAAAGGCGATAGTTATATCGGCGTTTGGTGCAGCCTGCCTCTTGTCGACCATGACGACATCGTGTTCGGCTGCGAAAAACGAGCATACGGCAGCCAGTGTGCTTATTTGGTGGTCTGCGCAAGCAAGCAGGAGATGGGCAGCTTCGAAGACTTCTGTACAAAAACGCAAAACAGAGAGGTTCGCTTCGACACCGAATCCAATACACTTTGCTGTGACGAATTTAAGCTTGTATTCGTACCACATAGCAATCCGACCCAAATTTTAGAATAAAAGGAGTGTACAATCATGGAGAAACAGCATCAAGGTCAGCAGTGGGTACCCCACGCAGAAATTCAGGCAGAGCCGGCAGGCGAGGGCGTTGTACGTCGTGTCATGGCATATTCCAAAGATGCGATGTGTGTGGAAAACTGCTTTGAAGAAGGCGCAGTAGGTGCAATGCATAGCCACCCCCACACCCAGATCACCTACGTTGCATCGGGACGTTTTCGTTTTACCATCGGCGAGGAGACCCGTGAAGTCAGTGCAGGAGATACCCTTTTAAAAGAGAACGGCGTAGTGCATGGCTGTGTCTGCTTGGAAAAGGGCATTCTGGTGGATTTCTTCACCCCCATGCGTGAAGACTTCGTTTAAACCACAGACCCAACAATGAAAAAGGCGTATCTTTGAGCGAAATACTTCAAAGATACGCCTTTTATTTGCAAAAAGATGAAAAGTATAGTACAATGTGGGAACAATGAATGGTAAAATGTCGAGGAATTTTGCAGTGTCTGCAAAATCGACTTGCAGGAGGTGCAGCGATGAGCAAGCATACAAAAAACGTAAAGGGCTTATTTTCTTATTTATACAGGCGAACCTTTATTGTGGGATTCTCTATTTTGGTGCAAGCGGTCGTTTTGGTGTTGATGCTTGCAAAATTCACAAGCTTTTTCCCTGTATTTTACGTAGCAAGCATCCTTGTGAGTGTAGCAGCTGTGCTGTGGCTTGTAAATGGTCGTTCCAATCCGGCGTATAAAATCGTGTGGATCTTGCTGATTATGGCAGTGCCGGTGTTTGGCGGTATCTTTTACCTGATGTTCAGCGGGAAACAGTTGTCGAAACACCAGCGACGCAAGATGCAGGCGATCTATGACAAGGTCACCAAATACTCTACCGCTTCGGCACAAGAGGAACTGTACCAGACTTTGCGGGCAGATTCCGAAACCGCTGCACGGCAAAGTCGGTATCTTGCTTTGGGGGCGATGGCTCCTCTTTACAGAAATACCAGCACAGAATATTTTTCGTTGGGGGAATATAAGTATGCTCGAATGCTGGAGGAACTGAAAAAGGCAGAGCATTTTATCTTTATGGAATATTTCATCATTCAAGAGGGAAAGATGTGGGATTCCATTTTTGAAATTTTGAAAGAAAAAGCAGCACAAGGGCTGGACGTTCGTTTGATCTACGACGATGTGGGATGTCTGCTTACTTTGCCGTACCGTTACCAGAATATCGTGGAACAGTCCGGTATCAAATGTTCGGTATTCAATCCGTTCGTGCCGTTGCTGAATCCACGAATGAACAACCGTGACCACCGTAAAATCTGTGTAATCGACGGTTGGGTGGGATTTACAGGTGGCATCAATCTGGCAGATGAATACATCAACGAATATGAAAAACACGGTCACTGGAAAGATACCGGAATCATGCTGAAAGGCGACGCAGTCTGGAGCCTTACGGTAATGTTTTTGTCGATGTGGGATTATCTGCGAGGCATCCAAGAAGACTTTGGACAGTTCATCCCAACACGTTATCAGCCAGCCCCTATCGAAAGTGCGGGTTTTGTTCAGCCGTACAGCGATACCCCATTGGACGATGAACCGGTGGGCGAAAATGTGTACCTGCATTTGATCTATCAGGCAAAAAAATATGTGCATATCTGCACCCCCTATCTCATTGTGGACAATGAAATGGTGATGGCACTTTGCACGGCAGCCAAATCGGGCATCGAAGTAAAAATTATCACCCCACACAAAGCGGATAAATGGTATGTACACGCTGTGACAAGGGCATATTATCCTGTTTTGATGGAAGCAGGTGTACAAATCTATGAATATACGCCCGGTTTCATTCATGCAAAAAGTTTTGTGGTAGATGGAAAATATGCAACGGTCGGGACGATCAATATGGATTATCGCAGTCTGTATCTGCATTTTGAGTGTGGTGTTTGGATGTACAAAACGCCTTGCATTCAGGCAATGGAGGAAGACTATCAACAAACATTGCAAAAAAGTCAGCTTTTCACCAAAGAGGATTGCAAAACAACCTGGCGGGCAAAATTGACCCAAAGCATCCTGCGCTTGCTCGCACCGCTGATGTAAAGTGAAAATAGAATTTTTTAATACAAAACGCACCCCTATGCAATGTGCAAGGGGTGCGTTAGGCTGTCGAAAAAATGCTTTTGTATTCAAAATTTCTTGCTTTTGCAGAAAATCCCCTCATCAGTCACGCCGAGCGTGACAGCTTCCCCCCAGGGGGAAGCCAAAAAGAAACGCTGTTTCGCCAAAGAAAAAGCCTTCCCCTTGAGGGGAAGGTGGCTGCGTAGCAGTCGGATGAGGTGGAACAGATGCGTTTGCAATGCAAAATAGCCTTTTCTATAAGTTAACGCACCCCTATGTAATGCGCAAGGGGTGCGTTTTGTGCTTTAGAAAAAAGAATCAACCAACATCTTCGAACTGGCTGTTGTAAAGGTCGTAGTAGAACCCTTTCTTTTCCAGCAATTCGTGATGATTTCCGGTTTCTATAATGTCGCCGTCCTTCATGACCAAAATCACGTCAGCGTCACGGATCGTAGAAAGACGGTGTGCAATGATGAAGCTGGTGCGTCCTTCCATTAGGTGATCCATCGCTTTTTGGATCAGTACCTCGGTACGGGTATCGACGCTCGAAGTGGCTTCGTCCAAAATCAAGATCTTCGGGTCGGACAAAATGGTACGGGCGATGGTCAAAAGCTGTTTTTGTCCTTGGCTTACGTTGCTGGCTTCTTCGTTCAGCACCATGTTATAGCCGTCGGGCAGCGTTTTTACAAAATGATGCACCTGTGCAGCTTTTGCAGCGGCGATCACTTCTTCGTCGGTCGCATCCAACTTGCCGTAGCGGATATTTTCCATGATGGTGCCATTATACAGCCATGTATCCTGCAACACCATACCGAACATACTGCGCAAACCGTTGCGAGTGAATTGCTTGATATTGTGTCCGTCGATCAGCACAGCACCGTCGGTGACATCGTAAAAGCGCATCAGCAATTTTACCATGGTCGTTTTGCCGGCACCGGTAGGGCCTACGATGGCTACTTTCTGTCCCGGTTTTACAACGGTAGAAAAATCGTGAATGATGGTTTTTTCGGGAACATAACCAAATTTTACGTGCTCGAACGAAACACTGCCCTGCATATTGGCGGGACTTACAGCATTTTGAGGATCGGGAACTTCTTCTTCCTCCTCCAAAAATTCAAATACACGCTCGGCAGCGGCGGCAGTTTGCTGAAGGACGTTAGAAATATTGGCGATCTGTGTGATAGGCTGGGTAAACTGGCGGACGTATTGGATAAATGCCTGAATGTCACCCACCTGAATGGTTCCGTTCAATGTCAAGAAACCGCCCAAAATACAGATGGCTACATATCCCAGATTGCCCACAAAGTTCATCATGGGCATCATCAAGCCGGATAAAAACTGGCTTTTCCAAGCAGAGCGGTACAGGTTCTGGTTGATTTCTTCAAATTCCTGAATGCTGGTGGCTTCGCCGTTGAATGCTTTTACGACCAGATGCGCACCATACATTTCTTCTACGTGACCGTTTGCCATACCCAAATATTTTTGCTGACTTTGGAACAATGGCTGACTGCGTTTTACGACCTGCCCCACGATCAGCATACTGATTGGAAGGATGAACAAAGCAACGATGGTCATGGATACGCTGATAGAGAGCATCATAATGAGAATGCCAAGAATCTGGGTAAAGCTTGTGACCATCTGAGAAAGACTTTGGCTGAGCGTTTGGGTAACGGTGTCTACATCGTTGGTGATACGGCTGAGGACATCGCCCGATTGCACACGGTCAAAGTAAGAGAGGGGAAGACGATTGATTTTTTGACTGATCTCTTTGCGCATCGAATAGCTTACTTTGGTGGCGATGCCGGACATCAACCACCCCTGCAAAAAGGAAAGGGCAGTACTAAGCAGATAAAGCCCGGTGAGTGTAAGCAAAATTTTGCCGATGGCATCGAAGTCGATCGAGCCGGTGCCGGTAAGTTGTGCGATGATACCGTTTGCCAGTTCGGTGGTCGCCTGACCGGAAATTTTAGGGCCTACGACCAGAAAAACAGTCGAAGCGGCTGCCAGAATCAGGCTGAGAACGATCGCAATGCGAAAACGTCCCAGATAGTTCAACAGTTTGCGGATGGTGCCTTTAAAGTTTTTTGCCTTTTCACCCGGCATCATCCCACGGGGGCCACCGCCCATCGGCCCTCCCATGGGGCCACGATGTTGATTTTTATGGGAATTACTCATGCCAATTCCTCCTTTGAAAGCTGACTTTCAGCAATTTCTCGATAGGCATCACAGGTGTCTAACAGCTGCTGATGTGTGCCAATGCCAACGATTTTTCCCTCGTCCAGCACGATGATCTGCTCGGCGTGCATGATGGTGGAAACACGCTGTGCAACCAAAAGGACAGTGGCGTCGGCGGTGTCCTGTTTCAAAGCGGCACGCAGTTTGGCGTCGGTCTTGAAATCCAGTGCAGAGAAGCTGTCGTCAAAAATATAGATGGGGGCATTTTTGGCAAGCGCACGTGCGATGGAAAGGCGTTGACGTTGTCCGCCCGAAACGTTGGTGCCACCTTGTGCAATGTTGGTATCCAAGCCGTCGGGCAAAGTAGAAATAAACTCGCTTGCCTGTGCGGTACTTGCGGCTTTGTTCAACTGTTCGTCGCTGGCGTTTTCTACACCGTAGCCAATGTTGGATCGAATATCGCCGCTCAACAGCAACCCTTTTTGCGGAACGTAACCGATATTCTCACGCAGCTCGTGCTGGGAAAGTTCCCGCAGGTCGATGCCGTCGATGGTGATTTTGCCTTTCGTTACATCGTAAAAACGGGGGATAAGGTTGATAAGGGTAGACTTACCGCTGCCGGTAGAGCCAATAAATGCGGTGGTTTGACCGGGCAGAGCGGTAAAACTGATGTTTTCCAAAACGTTTTCGTCAGCGTTGGGATAAGCAAAGCAAACATTTTCGAATTTTACAACACCTTTTGCGTGTCCGTTCTCAAAATGTTTGGGGGAAGCGGGGTCGTTGATGGTGCATTCGCTTTCCAGCAGTTCTGCGATACGGTCGGCAGAAACGGCTGCACGGGGAATCATAATGAACATCATCGAAATCATCAAAAAGCTGAAGATGATCTGCATACTGTATTGAACAAATGCCATCATATCGCCAACCTGCATTGCCATATCCGAAATCTGATGACCGCCAAACCACAAAATCAGCAAAGTGGTGATGTTCATAATCAACATCATCATCGGCATCATGGTCACCATAACACGGTTGACGAACAGAGTATTTGCGGTGAGGTCTTTGTTGGCTTTGTCGAAGCGGTCTTCTTCGAATTTTTGGGTAGAGAATGCACGAATGACCATCATACCGGAAAGATTTTCACGGCTGACCAAGTTCAGACGGTCGACCAAAGGCTGCATCCGTTTGAAACGGGGCATAGCGATAGAAACGATGGTGATGATAACACCCAGCAAAAGGATCACAGCCAATGCCAAGATCCACGCCATGCCGGACGATTTGCGCAGTGCCATCACTGTACCACCGATAGCGATGATGGGAGCATAGCAGACGATACGAAGTCCCATGATAATGAGCATCTGCACCTGATTGATGTCGTTTGTGCTGCGGGTGATAAGGCTGGCAGTGGAGAAATGGTCAAATTCGGCATTGGTAAAACTGCTTACTTTGCGGAAAACACTGCTGCGCAGATCACGGGAAACGCCTGCACCTACTCGGCTTGCACAAAGTCCGACCAGAACAGAACATCCCATCAGCCCCAAACTGAGCAACAGCATGATACCGCCTTCCGAAAGAATATAGCGGGTCTGGATAGCGTCGGTGTCGGCACCAAGCTGCACATAAAAGCTTTTTACAAAAACACTGGCAGTCTGGCTGGTGATACTGTCATCCATTTTGGAAGCAAGGTCGATCGAACTTTGCAGCATCTCTTGTGGGATCATGCTCATCATCGGTAAAAATTCCGACAATCCCGAAATATCAACGGTCTTGCTTTCGGTGTCGCCACCCATCGGATTTTCACTTTGCTCTCTCGAAGCATTACTCTGCATGAAGTTCATAGCGGCATAGGTGCTGCGGCTGAAAATCTGTTCAAGACGGGAAAAAGTGTCTTTGTCCGACAGGGTCTGCTCGCTCAGGTACAAGGTGGGAATCGTTTCGGCATTGGGCCACTCGGACAAAAATTCTTCTCGGTCACTGCCGGTAAGTTCATCGGCAGACAGATACAAACTTTCGGCGAAGGTGCGATCCTGTTCGGGCATAAAATAGCTCAACAGCGAAAAAGCGTCCTGTGAGATGGCTTTGGGGGCTGCTTCGGTGATACCACCCTGTTGAATACCGGTATTGACGATGTTGCTCATCATGTTGGGCAGATTCAGGTCGAGGGTCGCCTGAATAAATAATAGCACCAACGCAACGAGCAGCGTTTTAGTGAAAGGTTTTAGGTAACGTGCAAGTTTTTTCAAAAGTGACAACCTCCTTTGGGCGTATGTTCGCTCGGGTCAGTATGAAAAGATTGGAGAATATCGGCAAATTCGTTTAAAAGCTGAATCATTTGAACTGTCTTTTCCTGTCCAAAGCGTTCGAAAATATAGGCGACCTGCGATTCAAAGCCGGCAAGTGTTTTGCTCACCAGTTCATCGCCCTTTTCGGAAAGGCGGATATAACACACACGCCGGTCGCTTTCGGACACGATGCGCTCGATCAACCCATCCTGTTCCAGTGCGTTGATTTTTTGGCTGATGCTTGCCATGGTCTGGTTCATGTCATGTGCCAGATCGCTCACACGGGCTCCGCTTTGCTGAGGATTGTTCTTGCAGATGCGGCGAATAAACATCAAAATGCCGAAATAGGATTTTTTCAGCGATTGATTGGGCATAAATGCAAACCATCCACGGCGTACTTTATCCATCGTTTCGAAAAACTCCATCGGTTTGACGGTAGAAGGATCTTTCATGCAGTCACTCCTTACTTGATAAAAATTGAAAATTAAGATGGTGAATAATTAATATACTTAATCTTTTTGGTAGTTTAACAGAAACAAGATGCTTTGTCAAGCAAAAAATGACCCCAAACAACAAAAATATTGTTTGGGGCTACAATCAAAAAACGCCGTTTATGATATTTTCGGGCGCACCGTTTACAAAACTGATGAGGTTACTGCAAACACAGCTCGCCAAACGTTTCAACGCTTCGGGGGTCGTCCAAGCGATATGCGGAGTCAGCAGCGCATTGGGCAAGCTGCGCAGTACACAATCGGCAGGTGCGGGTTCCGTATAAGCAACGTCAGCACCATAGAAAGCAAGATGCTTACTGGTCAGAGCGTCTGCGAGGTCTGCTTCATTCACCAGTGTTCCACGTGCCGTGTTGATCAGAAAAGCACCTTTTTTGAATCGCTTCAAAGATTCGGCACAAATCATGCCCGCTGTTTGCGGTGTGGAAGGACAATGCAGTGATACGATGTCGCTTTCGGCATATAGTTGTTCCAAAGTGACGAAACGTACAGGATGCTGTGCATATTCTTGCCGAACAGTACGAGTATGCACCAAAATATTCATGCCGAATGCATGGGCGATGGATGAGACCTGCTGCCCGATTTCGCCGTAGCCAACGATTCCGAGGGTCTTGCCGTACAGTTCCATGGGGACAGCCGGTGAAAGTTCGGGTGGAACGTCCAACTGCCAATAGCCTTCACGCACAGCACGATTGTGTTCCAAGACCTGCTGGCAGCCACAAAGCAACAATGCGAAGGTAAGCTGTGCCACGGCACGGGTGGAATAAGAGGGAACGTTTGCTACGGCTACTCCATGCCGACGGCAAGCTTCGACGTCCAATGAATCGGTACCGGTAGCGGTGACGCCGACCCATTTCAGATTGGGACAGGCAGATAAAACGGCTTCGTCGATGCGGCATTTGTTCACGATTACAAGTTCGGCATCTCCGATGCGGGCAGCGATTTGATCGTAGGGCGTACGGGGATAACAGACCATACTTTCCACAACAGTTTCCAAAGCAGACCAATCCAAATCGTTGGGAACAAGAGCGTAGCTATCTAAAATCACAAGTTTCATATAGGAAACGATCCTTTCTGTTTCAACAGGTATCTTGTATATAGACGATGGTATACAAAATCCTTTATCATTGTAACACAGTGCAGTATAATTGGGCAATGGGGCAAATTGGCAGAAATTGTGTTTTTTAATGGATTTTTATTGAAGATGATG
The DNA here is from genome assembly GCA_944385945.1 of uncultured Anaerofilum sp. Taxonomy (GTDB): domain Bacteria; phylum Bacillota; class Clostridia; order Oscillospirales; family Ruminococcaceae; genus Anaerofilum. The sequence continues at coordinate 32,133 of CALWZD010000055.1, forward strand.
GTATACTTATACTATGGGCTTTGCCCAAATTTTAGAGCCATGGAGATATACGATGCAACAGCCCAGAATTTTCCTAAGAAAGATACTGCTTGGTCTTGTGCTGGTGATTTTAGCAGCAGCGATCAGCCTTTTTATAAAAGATGCACTCGATACCAAAGAACCTACCGCAGCACTTCCTATTTTGACCGTGCGTTGCAACGGTGCCCCCATTTCTGTCGACTCGGTGTATATGGCAGAGTATCAATGGAATTTTTGGACGAGCGTCGAACGTTTGGTAAATACGTACACCCCAACGAATATCCGTGAGCAGGTCATTGCTACGAATGTACTGCCAAATCTTCCAATCTCGATCGAATACAGCCGTGATGCCATCTCTACCACCGTAAGCCGTGCGGTTTCGGTGGACAGCACCGACTTTTTGACCGTAGAGCCGGATAAAAACGGAAATATTTATACACCGCCCATTCCAGGGAACTATATTTATAAGGTAGAGGCAAGCTTTGACCGTGGCTCTGTCATTTATTACTTTGCCATCAGTGTGACCGAGATGTATTAACTTTCCAAAGCAATCAACAAAAAACCGACAGGTACCCGAAAGGTGCCTGTCGGTTTTTGTTATAATGCGGTCAGTCGGTCTTTTAAATGTCCAAGTGCGTTTTTCCACAGGGAGGTGTGTTGTACAGAGAGGTACAACACAAAAGCCAACAGTGCGCCTACAATGGTATCGGAGAAAAAGTGACGTCCAATTACCACACGGGAAATCCCCATCAGGCAAATGTACAAAGTGCAAAAAACACCGCACACCCAACCGTGACGCTTTACCATCGGAAAAATATCCGCTGCCAGTAAAAGCAGCAACACCCCAGCTGCAGCTGCGGTATGGCCACTGGGAAAACTGGAGCCTCCATTGCCAAAAGGTAAGTACCACGGTGTGAACTGCTCGGAAAGCGTGCCGGCAGCGAGCATTTCGTCAAAGCGGGAGCGATTCCAAATCATCTTGACGACGTTGGTCACCAAATTGACCAACAGCATCATAAAAAATCCGCTGCAACACAGCAAACTCAAACGCATGGTAGTTCTTCTGTCCGGAATGCCGGCGAACAAAACAGAACAAACAAAAGTGACCGCAACAAAGGCGATCTCGACCCAAAGGGGGACTTGTGCGACCCATCCACGATTTTGCAGGTAGGAAAAGGTGGGCAACCACATGGCGCAAGCACTGCCTAAAGCAATCAGAGTTCCCCAAACGGAATGACCGTTTCGGCGAAGAAGGAATCCGCCCCATAACAGTCCCGGCAGATAAAGCACCCACCAGCCGAATGCTTCCATAAAAATCGCAAACCCCGAGTTAGGGGAATACAAGGTTTGATTTATCGTCAGATCATATCGGGCGCAAATCCCCAGAAGTACGACCGCTGCAACCACTAGCAATGCGATAGCGATCTTGCGCACAAAATTTGTTTGCTGCATCAATGAAACAAGTCCTTTCAATTTTATGGTCAACCACGGCAAATGCCGAATAACTTTATCATTGTATCATACCTTATTGAAAACTGTAAAGGGGAGAAGTATAATAAAAAAGAACATCACAAAAGATAAAATTTATGAAATGAATGGAAACAAGCAAAGAAAAGAGGAGAAAAAATGGAATATAGAGAATTGGGAAAAACAGGATTGAAAATTGCAAGGGTCGGTTTTGGCGGAATCCCCATCCAGCGAATCGACGTGGAAAAAACACGTGCTTTGATGCAGGAAATGGTAAAAAAGGGGGTCAACTACATCGACACAGCCCGTGGATATACCGTCAGCGAGCAGTATCTGGGCGAAGCGTTAAAAGGTATTCGGCATCATTTTGTGCTTGCCACAAAATCTATGAGCCGTGATAAAGAGGGGATGCTGCGGGACATCGACACGAGCCTTGCCAATTTGCAAACCGATTTTATCGAGCTATATCAGTTGCACAACCCCAAGCTGGAAGAATTGGAGCGCATTTATGCCCCTGACGGTGCGATGCAGGCACTGATACAGGCAAAACAAGAGGGGAAAATCGGGCATATCGGCATCACGGCGCATTCTCTCGCCGTATTTGAAAAAGCGTTGGAGCTTGAAGAAATCGAAACCATCATGTTCCCTTATAATATTGTAGAAAATCAGGGTGAAGAACTGATCGCCCGTTGCAAAGAAAAAAATATCGGCTTTATCTGCATGAAGCCATTGGCAGGCGGTGCCATCGAAGACGGTCGGCTGGCGATGCGCTATATCCTGCAAAACGATGCAGTAACCGTTGTCATTCCCGGAATGGCAGAACTTGCAGAATTGGAACAGAACGTACAGGCAGCCGAGGAACCCTCGAAACTGACTGAGAAAGAAGTAGACGCTATCCAACAGGTAAGACAACAGTTGGGGCAAAATTTCTGCCGTCGTTGCAATTATTGCGCACCCTGTACAGTAGGCATCAATATCCCGTCTGTATTTTTGTTTGAGGGGTACCTCAATCGCTATGGATTGGAAAAATGGGCAAAAGAGCGTTACGCTACTTTGTCGGTGAAAGCAAGTGCGTGTGTGCAATGTGGCGTATGTGAAACTCGCTGCCCATATGAACTGCCTATTCGGAATATGTTGAAACAGGCAGCCGAAGCGTTTGGCGAATAAGCCATCCACTATATTCGAGGGGGAAAATCATGGCACCTGTTTTACCGAATCTGCCAAAACAGTTGGTAGAAGATGTTTGCTTGGAAGAAGTTTTATCGGATGCGCTGGAAAACGATGAAACCTTGACAGGGCTGCACTTGCAGGGAGAGCGTTGGGTAGCCGAACCGATGAAAAAAGTGTGCTTTTCCAAAGCGGTGCTTACCGGGTGCCGCTTTTTGGAATGCCATATGGAACGGGCAGAATTTGTGGATGTTCGATTTGATCGGTGCGACTTTTCTTCCTCGTTTTTGCAGGGAAGCTATTTTTCACGCTGTCACTTTGTTGGATGTAAGGGCATCGGGACACAGATGCAGGATGCAGTTTTTCGCAATGTTCGCATGGAAGACTGTAATTTCGAACTTGCAGCTTTTGACGATGCCCTATTTTATCAATCCCAATTTTCAAACAGTCGATTTGCACAGGCATGGTTTTTGCAGTGCAGCATAAAAGGGCTGTTGTTGGAAAAATGTGATTTTACAAAGGCAAGCTTTTTTCATACGGCACTGAAAGGGGTCGATTTCACGCAATGCGAATTGCAGGGGATTTCGGTGGCGATAGAAGATTTGAAAGGAATAATCGTAAACCAATATCAGGCAGCACAGCTGGCAAAATTGCTGGATGTTTGCATAAAAGAGGACTGGAATGATATAAAATAGAACGTTGTTTCGAATAAAAAATATACTTGCTGAAAAAATATAAAAAAATTCAAAAAAACACTTGCATTTT
>CALWZD010000056.1 GCA_944385945.1 uncultured Anaerofilum sp.
GACCTTGCAAACGATTTGGGCAACCTGCTTTCCCGTACCGTTTCGATGATCGAAAAATACTTTGGCGGTACTTTGCCCACCGAACGTGCCGAGGGTGAGTTTGACGCCGAAATGGTAGAAGTCATCAAAGAAATGCCCGAAAAGGCTTCCGCATGCATGGATAAGCTTTTGATCCCGCAGGCACTTGCCGAAATTTTCAAAGGCATCCAACGTGCAAACAAGTACATCGACGAAACCGCACCTTGGGTGTTGGCAAAGGACGAAGCAAACCATGCACGTCTTGCCGGAGTCATGTACAATCTGTGTGAAACTTTGCGCTTCGCTGCAACACTACTGCAACCGTTCCTGCCCGACACTGCTCCCCGTATGGCACAGCAGTTGGGTCTGGACGTAGCCGGTATGACCTTCGACAGCCTTGTTTACGGCGTACCCGCAAGCTACACCGTAGCAAAGGGCGAGGTACTGTTCCCTCGCATCGACGCTGCAAAAGAGTTGGCTGAACTGGAAGCCGCACAGCAGGCTGCACAAGCCGCTGCACAGCCCGCACCGGCTGCTGAAAAACCTGCTGCCGCCGAGAACATCGAGCATTTGCCGGAAGTATCTTTCGACGATTTCTGCAAGGTAGAGTTGCGTGTTGCAAAAGTAATGAACTGCGAGCAGCTGAAAGAGAGCAAAAAGCTGTTGCTGCTGACTTTGTTTGACGGCGAACGAGAGCGCACCATTCTTTCGGGTATCGCAAAATGGTACACGCCTGCTGACCTGATCGGCAAAAATGTTGGTATCGTTGCAAACCTTGCACCTCGCCCCATGCTGAAAGGCAAATATGTGAGCGAAGGCATGGTAATGGCAGCCGATATGCCCGACGGTGGTGCATCGGTGGTATTCTTCCCCGATGACGTTCTGCCCGGCAGTGCAATTCATTGATGCCTATGCAGCCGATTTTTGATACACACGCACACTATACTTCCCATCAGTTCGACAGCGACCGCACCGCTTTGCTGCAAACCTTGCCGCAAGCGGGTGTGGTAGGGGTGGTCGATTGCGGTACCGATTACGACTCCACCCTAAAAAGTATCGAGCTGGCAGAACAATTTCCTTTTCTGTACACAGCCGCCGGTATCCATCCCGAAAGCATCATCGAAGAAGATGCTTCTACCAACGCTCACTTTAACGGTGACTGGAAAGCAGAGATGTGCGCTCTGCGTCGGTTGTACGAGCATCCGAAAGTGGTGGCTGTTGGCGAAACAGGTTTGGACTATCACTGGCCGGTACCAAAAGATGCTCAACTGGAAATGTTTGAAGAACATTTAAAAACGGCACTTGAGCTGGATTTGCCGATCATCGTGCATGACCGTGAAGCTCACGCCGACACCTACGCTCTGCTTGCAAAGTATCGTCCGAAAGGCGTGGTACATTGCTATTCCGGCTCTGCGGAAGATGCTCTTACCTTGGTGAAGCAAGGAATGTATATTGGCTTTACCGGTGCCTGCACCTTTAAAGGCGCAAAACGGGCAGTGAAAGCCATTGCAGCTATCCCATTAGAGCATCTTTTGCTGGAAACCGATTGCCCTTACATGGCACCGGAACCGGTACGGGGCAGACGGTCGGATTCTTCTCTGATCGTACACACTGCTGCAAAAATTGCAGAAATTAAAGGCATCTCTACACAGGAGGTTCTGCTGGCGACCGCCCAGAATGCAAGCCGCCTGTTTGGAATTTCATTTTAAAGGAGTTTTATAGTATGAAAGCACGCATCCCTATGCACCGTGAATTTATCATTGATTTTCCCGAAGGAAGCGACGAGCAGCGCAACGAAGAAGCTTGGGTAAAATTGAATCAGATTTTGGAAGACTACAAAAAAGAGGGCAAATCGGTTTATACTCCCACCTTTATCGAAGACTGCGAGGACAAAGTAAAGGCTTTGCAGGAAGAATACGGTTTCACCTACACTGTTCAGCTGGTAAAATAAACCACCTTGCTTTTACAGCAGTCTGCCAATGTGTGGCGGACTGCTTTTTTGTGCGTATAAGCTATTTTGATTTTGAATCCTTGTATTACAAAGAGGTGTTTTATGGTTTCCTTTTTCAAAAAACATTTTCGTACCGATAAGCACTTTTATATCAATGTGCTTGCCATTACGATTCCAATCGCACTGCAAAACATCATCAGTCTAAGTGTCAACCTGATGGACACGATCATGCTGGGACAACTGGGTGACGTTGCTATCACGGCTGCCAATCTGGGTGGACAGCCCTTTTTTATCCTCAATATTCTTGGATTTGGGCTTGCCAGCGGTGCAAACGTTTTGATCGCACAGTATTGGGGAAAAGGCGACCTGCATCGCATCCGTTGTTTGTTGGCACTCAGTTTGCGAGCAGTGGTCGGTGCCGGGATTCTATTCACCCTTGCAGGTGTTTTGTTCCCCTATCAGCTGATGAGCCTGTTTTCTAACGATCCTGTTGCCATCGAGGCATCTGCACAATACCTTTCTATGTTGGCATTCAGTTTTCTTTTATTCTGCTTTTCCAACTGCTATTTGATGTGCTTGCGGGCAGTTGAGCAGGTAAAGATCAGTATGTTCATCTATATATGCAGCTTTTTCATCAATGTTTTTTTCAACTGGTGTTTTATCTTCGGCAAGCTTGGTTTTCCGGCATTTGGAGTCCGTGGTGCTGCAATGGGTACCGTTATGGCACGTGCATTCGAGTTTTGCGCCGTTATCGTATATATGCTGTTTGTAGAAAAGAAGATCGGATTCAAACCGTTCCACCTATTCCTAAAAAGCGACGGTATGCTGCCCGACTATCTAAAAAACAGTGCCCCTGTGGTAGGTAACGAACTGTTTTGGGGGCTTGGTATGGCAGTCATCAATATGACCATCGGGCGCATGGGTACCAGTTTTACCGCTGCTGCCAGCATTTCCAATGTGATGATCCAGCTATGCAGTGTTTTCACTTTCGGTATCGCAAATGCAGCAGCCGTCCTGTGTGGAAAGACGATCGGCAGTGGTAAAAGCCGTGAAGAAGCCCAGCGGGTCGCAAACAGCCTTTTGGTCGTAGGTGAAGTATTGAGCCTTTGCGCAGGTCTGCTGTTGATTTTGCTGCGGTTGCCTATTCTTTCACTATATGACGTTACCCCCGAAGCACACTCCATCGCCTATTCCCTTTTGACCATCCTCGGCTGTCTGGAGCCGATCATGGGGCTTGGCTGTGTATGTGTTGTTGGTGTGCTGCGTGGCGGTGGCGATGTGAATGCAAACTTTTTCTTGGACTGTGGCTTGCTATGGATTCAGGCAGTTCCCCTCGGGCTGTTGGGAGCATTCGTTTTTCACTGGTCGGCACCGGTCGTCTTTTTTGCCATGCGCTCGGATAACATCATTAAAGTACTTATCGCCATTCCTCGTATTTTAAGTGGAAAATGGATCCGAAACATTACAAGGGAGTAACTTCGTATGAAGCAAAACAAAACATTTCTTTTATGCATCACTGCATTGTTTACGGCACTGCTTTGCATTTGCTCACAAATTTCCATCACCATCGGACCTGTCCCGATCAACCTTGCTGTTTTCGCTGTTTTTCTCAGTGGAGCATTGCTTCCTCCTGTTTACGCATTCAGCGGTGGCTTGGCATATCTGCTGTTGGGTGGGATAGGACTGCCTGTATTTGCAGGCATGAATGGTGGCATCTCTGCCTTGATTGGACCGACTGGCGGATATTTGGTTGCGTACCCTTTGATGGCATGGGCATTTTCGATGGTGCGCAAAGAAGCAACGATGATTTCTTATATTATCGGCGTTTTGATTTCCTTGCTCATTTGTTACGGGCTTGGTACCGTATACTTTTCTCAGCTTTCCGGTATGTCGATCACCGAAAGTCTGGCTGTATGCGTTATTCCTTTTATCCTGCCTGATCTTGGCAAAGCATTTTTTGCGATCTGGTTTGCAGATGTTCTAAGACGCCGTACCAAAATATTTTAACAAAAAGGCGATGCCACTTTGTGCATCGCCTTTTGTATTGATTTATTCGCCCTCTGCTGTACTTTCCGTCGATTGCTCAGAAGCTGCATCAGTGGTTTCCGTTGTTTCGGTAGTTTCTGTGGTTTCTGCCGGTACCGATTCCGTCTGTGTCTGTGCATCACTGGAAGGCTGGCTGTTGGTCTGCTGTTCCAGAATCTGCTGCGGATTCTGTGCAGCCGAACTGGAGGACACTGCCGCTGTTTCCGACGAAGAAGCTGGTTTTTCCACCTTCATATCGCTCTCCTCAATGGCCGCCATATACCATGTTCCATCTTGCTTTTCAAACAAATAGTCCATATACTTTTCGGGTTCGCTTGTAATAGGCAAGCCAAACTCGTCGGTCGCATACGCTGGGATATATCCCACCGTTACACGCAAAATACCATTCACCTTTTTCAGGCTTTCTACCTGCGGGAAATACATACCTGTCTGACCCGTAGGCGGAATTTTATACGCTTTGCGTACATCGTCATAGACATAGGTCAGGTTATCCTCTTGGAACGTTCCGTGTTGAACGGTGTAATCCGGCCCGTACAAAGCCGCTGCTGCTGCATCTACATCGACTGCCGGCAAGAACAGGCTCAAATCGTCGGGGTCACGGTCATACAGTTCCAGTGTACCGTTTTCCTGCGCTGTTTTTACGCTTGTCCATAGGGCAGCCGTTTTTAACACGATGGGATCTGCCTGTTCTAGCGTACCGAATGGAAGCGGGTCTAGCATGACGAGATTCTGCAATCGTGCCTCAAATTCTTCTTTTTCTTTTGTGTCATCAAACAGTGCCGAAACGCTCTGCACTCCATAGCCGATCACAGTGAACAGACCTACCACCATCAAAACGGTAAGCACTACACCCAAAAGCTGGCGACGCAAACGGCGATTGTGACGAGCAGTTTCCTCTTTTGTTCGGAAATTGTGCGCCATAATTTTTCTCTCCTTTATTCATCGGGCAAATCACTTTTTACCACGCGATCAAATCACAGCAAAAAAATGCTCTTTGGCTATTATAGCATAGTTCGCTCAAAAAATCAAAAAAATTAGTCTTTGTTTTTTGTAGCTTTGTGAAAATTCCTTTTCCAAGGTGTGAAAGTTTGGGCAAAACGCTGTTTTCTTTTGAAGAAAAAGGGGGTATAATGGAATAAATTTGTAACAAAGGAGAAAATATATGTACCGTTTTACCAATGACTATTCCGAAGCTGCACATCCGGCTTTGCTTGAGGCGATCGCCACGACTTCACAAGAGGGAAATTTTGGCTACGGCTGTGACCCTTACACCCAAAAAGCTGCACAGATGATTATACAACTGTGCAAAGCAGACCACGCACAGGTACACTTTTTAGTTGGCGGAACACAAACAAACATGACTGCCATCAGTGCTTTTTTGCGTCCACACCAAGCAGCAATCGCAGCGGATTCGGGGCATATCTGTGTGCATGAAACGGGTGCGATCGAATCCACCGGACACAAATGCATCGCCATGCCGACCGCCAACGGAAAGCTGACCCCTGCGCTGGTACGTCAAGCGGTACAGCAACACCCCGACGAGCATATGGTTCAGCCCAAGTTGGTCTACATCAGTAACACGACCGAAAACGGTGGTATTTACACGACACAAGAATTGAAAGAACTGCGCCGTGTGTGCGATGAACTGGGATTGTTTTTATATTTGGACGGCGCACGATTGGGCAGCGCACTGGCAGCAGGCGCCACCACCTTGCCTGATTTGGCGCAGACCTGTCATGCTTTCTATATTGGCGGAACCAAGAATGGTGCTTTGTTTGGCGAAGCTTTAGTAATTGTAGAACCGACGCTTCAGCAGGATTTTCGTTATATGATCAAGCAACGTGGCGGATTGCTTGCCAAAGGCTGGCTGTTGGGTGTACAGTTTATTGAACTGATGAAAAATGATATGCAGCTTTATTTGGGGCTGGCAAACCATGCAAATGATCTTGCTCTGCAATTAAAACGTGGAATTGCAGAATGTGGCTATGGATTTTACTCCGACAGCAACACCAACCAACAGTTTCCCATTCTGCCAAACGAAGTTTTAGAAAAATTGCGTGGTCGTTTCCATTGGGAAGAAATGGGTGCTTTTGGAGAAGATAAAACCATTATCCGCTTGGTGACCTCATGGGCGACCAAACAGCAGGCGGTCGATGCATTCTTAGAGGCATTAAAAACGATTTAATGGCAGCGCACATTTTCGGCTTTTATAGTTTTCCCTCTTTTCAAAATAAATTGTTGAAAAAGAGTTTGTAAAAACTGATTGTTCCAAAGCAAAATACCCGTTCCGACGAATGACGGAACGGGTATTTTTATACTTTAGGCAATTTTATACCATTTGCCGAACAACAAAGCACCGCCTTATTGTTCACGTTTTTTAGCGGTTACTACACCAGCAACAACAACTACACCTGCCAGTGCAACACTCGACATCAAAGCCATATTCATATCGAATCCGGTTCCTTTGATCGGTGTGTTCGGTGTATTGTTACCCGAGTTTGTGTCAGGTGTAGAATTAGGCACATACTCCGAACGGGGAATAATGATATAGGTACTGAAGTGCGGTGCCCAGAAAGTAAGCAGTGTATCGTTTCCAACAACGGTCACAGTAGCACTGTCGATCAACTGATTTCCTTCGCCTACCAGAACATAATCACCGGCAGGCATTGTTTTGTTGGGAATCTTCACGCTGACCAACGCACCCAGTTTCGGCTGTGCGGAAGTACCATTTTCAGATACAAAATGCAGCGAGATCTGCGCACGGTTTCCGTTGATGGAAGCACCCTCCGGAACAAGTTTCATGCCTGTATTATCCGAGTGGATGGTGCCTGTAAATTGGATTCCATCTTTTACTGCGCCAACGCTTACAGGGCTGTATTGAATGGAATTTACAACTGCGGTTACTGTGTTTTTACTTACCGAAATCGCTTTATTGTCATTGATGCCTGTTACGATTTCATTTGCCAGCTCTTTGTTTGCAGGGTTCTGTGCCAGCTGTTCTGCTTTATCCTCTGTTACTTGACCGGGAGTTCCGGGAATCGGTGCCGGAGTTGCGGTCGGTTTTGCAGTGGGTGCTGGAGTTGCAGTCGGCTGTGTGGTAGGTGCCGGGGTCGGCGTTGTCGAATCTTCTTTCTGCACTGTAAAACTTACAGAAATTTCGATCGGTTCGCCATTATATGTGCCACCTGTAACGTATGTGTATTTTACCTTTGCGCCATCTGCAGAAATATTCTCAATTTCTCCCGTTTCTTGATTCCATGTCGCACCATCGCTCACGACCACATCTTTAACACGATCCAGTTGCAGTATGGGAGCGTTCTCTTTCAGCGAGAAGGTACTATCATTGGTTTTATAAACAGGCTCTTGTCCCGGTAACATTCCGTACCAATCCGGATATTCGCCTTCCATTGCAACTGCAAAACCACTGTGGTTCAGCGACTGCAAGTCGTTATTATTTTGCAGCTGTAATTGTGTAATCTGAGTTTGACTGCAAGCCAAATATTTCAGACCAACATTCTGGCTTAGATCCAGTTCACAAATGGGTGTATCAATGCAACTCAAATGTTGCAGACTGCTATTCTGAGTTACATCCAGCTCACTAATAGATACACTATCACACTTTAAGCTTTGCAGATTGCTGTTTTGGCTTACGTCCAGTTCACTAATAGACGTATTTCTACAATCCAACACCTGCAGCTCGGAAAGGAATTCAATGCCTTTCAGACTAGCAATTCCAGCTTGAGCAGACAAAGAAACATTTGTTATATTGGAAATTTCCACAGAAGACAGGACACCATCCTGATCGGTATCAAAGCTATCTGCTATATACTGGCGGAAAATCGCATCGGGAAAATTTTCTTCGCTAATTTCTACTTTTTCATCCGGTTCAGGTTGCAATGCATCTACATGAGTAAAGGTGTAAGTGCCACTACCCGGAATCCAGAATCTGCCATAGTTTGAGTAGTTTGTTACCATTTCTCTGTGGATCAATCCACTCTCAAAAATCTGACCATTTTCACTCACACCGATGTATTCGCCCATCTTAAAATTATTGGAAAAATCGTATACGGTCAAATACGTTCCAAGTTCGGGCTCTCTTTCGCAGGTCACATTCAACACAAAGGATGTGCCGTCAACCTTTTCAAGGCTAGCCTTCACCGTATTTCCATCATAATCTCCCTCTGCAAAGTACAAAGAGGGGCTTATTTGTGAAGAAGAAGTATTTACTTTTACCACTGTACGCTTGAAAACACCATCTATCGTGCCAAATACTGTTTCGTCTGCTACTGCACGAATCGCTGCGTTTGCGGTCAAACGATTCACATAAAGATCGGGATTGTTCTTGATTTCACGTACCATTTGCTTTGCAAGCTCAGTTTCCCAAGGTGCATCGTAAACAGTTTGCGCCTAATCTGT
>CALWZD010000057.1 GCA_944385945.1 uncultured Anaerofilum sp.
CGGGCTTACGCTCGTTTTGTTTGGATTGGTACAAAAGGTCGTGATCGCCGACCGGTTGGCATTGTATGTGAATGCTGTTTTTTCCAATTATCAAACGGTCAGCCGCTGGGCGTTGATCGCAGCGGTAGTGTTTTTTGCGTTTCAGGTTTACTGCGATTTTAGTGCGTATTCTCTTATTGCATCCGGTTCTGCCAAAATGATGGGCTATACCTTGATGCGCAATTTCAACCGTCCCTATCTTTCCCGTTCGTTTGGCGAGTATTGGAGCCGATGGCATATTTCTTTGTCGAGTTGGTTTCAAGACTATATTTTTACCCCCTTTGTCTGGAACGAACCTTTCAAGCGTTTTGGCACATCCGGAGGAAAAATTGCCATGCTGACAGGTATTTTTTTAGTGTTTTTGGTCAGTGGACTTTGGCATGGTGCCAGCTGGACTTTTGTCGTATGGGGGTTGCTTCATGCAGCACTGCGCATTTATGAGGTTCTTACCGCAAAGGTCAGAAAGAGATTTTTAAAAAAGCACTCGATTCCAACGGATGGAATTGCTCTGGTTGCAACAGAAGTTTTGGTTACGTTTGCACTAAATTGCTTTACCTATATCTTTTTCCGTGCCGACTCGTTGCAGCAGGCTAGCGGTTATATTCGGGCGATCTTTTTTAATTCCAATACGGGTGGTATTTGGATAGAGGAGCTAGGGGTGGCACAAGGAGAAATCGTATTGTCTTTCCTGCTTGTTGCAGGATTGATGCTTTTGGAAATCGTGGCAGAAATGCGAGGTTCGAAGCAATCGGCAGAACTGGTTTTGCAGCAAAAGAATATTGTATCGCAATCGGTTGTATATGCGGCGTTGTTTTTGTGCTTGGTCGTTTTTGGTGTATATGGGGTAAGCTATGTGCAGAATCCCTTCATCTACTTCCAATTCTAACATAGGATGTATTATGGAAATTAAAAAATTGTGCAAATATCTTGCCATCACTGTGCTTACAGCGATGCTGTTTTTTGCGGGGCTGTATTGGGTGACCCGTATCGTTACGCCGACAGGCTCTATCGAAAGCTTTTACGACGAGCCATCACAAACGATCGACGTACTGGTGGTAGGGGGAAGCCATGCGATGTGTTCCATCGCACCGGTTGAAATCTACGATAAAACAGGGCTCACGACTTACAATCTCGCTACATGGAGCCAGCCGGTATGGATAAGTTACCACTACATACAAGAAGCTTTAAAGTACCAGTCGCCACAGGTGGTGATTTTGGATGTGTTCGGCTCTTTCTATGACCGTTCATATTTAACAGGAACGGATGTAGACTTGGTTTCGGATGATTTTGCCCAACTCATCAAACCATCTTTTAATCTTTTGGGGCTGAACTTTTCCCGCTTTCGCTCCCAGGTGACTCGCAAACCGTGGAGCGAATATTTAAATATTGCAAAATATCACAGCTGCATCACGCAGTTGGAATGGCAGGATGTGGAAAAGATCTTTCACGATGACAGCACCACTGCAAAAGGGTATGGACCGTTTTATACAATGGAGGATTTTTCAAGTTATGAATATCCTCAAACTGACCGCATCGCACAGTTGTATCCGGCAGCAGAAGAATATCTCCTCAAAACGATTGCCTTGCTGAAAGAGCGCAACATTACCCCGATTTTGGTAAAAATTCCTCATATTGCCGACGAAAATGACATTGCATTGGTAAATCGCATTCATCAACTGGCACAAGAGCAAGAGGTGCAATTTTTAGATTTTTGCAGTACGAACGCTTTGCAGTTGGATTTTTCGGTCGATTTTGCCGATCATGGTCATGTAAACAATTACGGTGCAAAAAAGGTGACAGCAGCTGTGGCGGAGCATTTGGCAGGATTGGGACTGGCTGTATCTCACAGTGACGAAGTCACAGAACGTTGGCAACAGGCGAGTGCGTTTGAAAATGATGAATTGCAAAAGATGGAGATTCGTCTTTCAAAATCTCTGACAGAATTTGTGCAGAGAGTCGTTCAGCACGAAAACAGTGCGCTGATCATAAGCAAAAAAGATACCGGCGGTTTATCACAGACCGACTACGATGATCTGAAACAGATGTTGAAAGATACGTCCTTGGCTGCAATGGGAGATGTGCTGCAAACAGAGCAGGCATTTGTATTGGTTGATGAGCAACTTCTGATTGGGCAACAGGCAGTGGATTGGTGTGACCAAAGGGGGATCGATCTGTCCGCCGATGGAACAGGTCAAATCTCCGATACCGACGAAATGCTTTCTTATTGTAGGGAAGGCTTAAATGCAGTGGTTTACGATCAGGCACAGCAGCAAAGCTATTTTTATTGCTCTCTTGCCAAAGAGCATGGCTATTTCCCATATACCCAGTAAAATAGGTCGATATAGGAGATTGTGGAATGAAAAAGATACAAATAAAAGGGCTATGGGTGCTTTTGCTGGCAGTCATAATTTGTGCCACTTTTTTATTACGTAGCGGAAAAGATATTTATTCTGTCACCCATTTTCAGGATGATTTTTTAAAACGATACCTGACCGAATACACAGGCGATTCCACTCAACCGCAAGAATATGTAAACGAAGCGGATGGCAAAGTGGCTGTGTATGTCCTGCGGGAAGGTGCTATCAATCTGAAAGCAAACAAGTATGATTTGGGCTTGCAGTACGCAGCACAAACAGAAGGCAGTGTGCTGAAAGTGTTTTCGTCAGATTATGTATCTGCCGATAATTCGGGCGGAAAGATTCTTTTTCAGCAAACGCTCGACCCTACCAGCACTTATCTAAAAGCTACATTTGAACTGGATCAGGATGTTCACAGCGTTTATATTTTTGTTGAAACGACCGATGAATCGTTTGCACTTGAGCGAATGCTGCTGGAAAGCTGGACGCCGGTATGTACCGACCGCTACTTCTATTGCGCAGCTACGCTTGTGGCAGCAGCTTTCGTTATGGTGTTGATGAATTGGAAGCACCCACAGGTAAAGCCTGCCTCGCTGGGGCAATTTTCTACCACCTCCGGCAAAACGATGCAGGCGTTTGTATTTATCATGTTCGCTGCTGTTTTTGCCGCATCTATTCCGCTTGTACAGGACGCACTGTTTGCGGGACATGATATGCCTTTCCATCTGGCTCGAATCGAAGGAATGGCATCCTCTTTGTGCAGTGGACAGTTTCCTGTGCGTGTACATGGAGAAACGCTGAATGGATACGGTTATGCAAACTCGCTGTTCTATCCCGAGCTTTTGCTGTATTTTCCGGCACTGCTTTCGGTGCTGGGGGTAAGCACGGTTACCTGTTATAAGTTTTATATTGTTTTTATCAATATACTTACCGTTGCGTTGGGGTATTTTGCTTTCAAAAAACTGTTCAACAGTCGATATACTGCGCTGGCACTTGCGGTAATTTATTTGTTGAATCCATACCGCTTGATCTGCGCATACTACCGTAATGCGCTGGGAGAATTTGCAGCACTTACTTTCTTACCTTTGGTCGTGTACGGGTTGTATGCCGTATTGTTGGGAAATCAAAAAGACTGGCCGTGGCTTGTAGCAGGTGCAAGTGGTTTGTTGCAGACACATATTTTGACGACCGAACTAGCAGCATTGTTTTCGGCAGTAATCGTACTGGTATTTGTTCGCCAACTGTTTACGAAAGAAAAGCGATTCCTGTCGCTGATTTACGCCGGTGTAGGCGTTGTTTTGCTGAATGCGTGGTTTATCATTCCAATGCTTTTAATGATCATCAGCTTGCACCCGATGGTATTTACAAGGGTACAAAATCCGATGGGATTTGCTATATACGATATTAGCAACTGGTTCAATACAACGGTTGTTACCCCAATCGGTCCGCATCCTGTGGGATGGGTGATTCTATTCGGCATCGTTGGGTATCTTTTGTACCGAGTCTGGATCTGTGCTGCACAGGGATATTCGCCAAAGCAACGTTTTGCGGACTGTATGGTGGTGGTTGCAATTGTGTCTATCATTGCAACTACGTCATATTTTCCGTGGGAAGGGGTTTTGAGTATCCCCATCCTTGGTGGTATGCTGGACGCCATCCAATTTCCATACCGATTGATGTCTTTGGTTGCCGTTTGTGGTACAATAATCGTTGGATATACCGTTTTAGCTTGGCTGAAGGAGCGTAAACAGCAGGTGATTGCTTTCGTTTGTGCTATGGGCGTATCGGTATTTTGTATTTGCTTACTGTACGAATCTGCCTTTGGTCCCGAAGTGGAAAAATATGAAAGCAAGCATTATTATGTAAGCAACATGAATAATAGCTTGTGTGTAGGGCAGTATGAATATCTGCCAACAGGTTCGGATCTGAACAAGATGGTAGAGCATAGCCCACAGATTACGAGCGAAAATGAGAGTCTTTCCGTGCAAAACTGGACACGGTACGGAACCAACATGAGTTTTGATTATACTATAACATTGACGCAGACGGAGCAAGACACCATTCGTTTGCCGTTGACTTACATTCCTGGATATGAGGTTCGTGTAAACGGTCAGCCGGTAGGGGTACAGACTGCCGATGGCTATGTGGTCAGCTTTGTACCGCCCGCAGAAAGCGGAACTGTGACTGTTCGGTATAGCGAGCCAATGTTGTTCCGTCTGTCCGAACTGGTCAGTGTGGCTGCCTTTATCGGACTGTGTGTAGGTGTTCCGTTGTATCGGCGCAAGAAATTGCAGAAAATGTAAGTGTGTCAAAAGTCAATTTGAATTTGAGAGGGTAAAGAATGATGGGAACAGATCGTATTAGTATCATCGTGCCATGCTATAATGAGCAGGAAAGCCTTCCACTATTTTACGAAGAAATTTGTAAAGTAGCGCAGAGTATGCCGACCGTACAGTTTGAATTTTTGTTTGTAAATGATGGCTCTCGGGATGATACACTGACGATTGCAAAGCAGTTGGCACAAAAGGATGAGCGGGTGAAATATATCTCTTTTTCCCGCAACTTCGGAAAAGAGGCTGGGTTGTACGCCGGTTTGGAAAACGCAAGTGGCGATTATGTTGCTGTTATGGATGCCGACCTGCAAGATCCGCCCAGTATGCTGCCGGAAATGTACCAGTTGTTGAAAAGCGGAGAGTATGACTGTGCAGCGACCCGCAGAGTGGACAGAAAAGGTGAGCCGCCTATCCGCTCGTTTTTTGCTCGGCTGTTCTATAAGCTTATTCGAAAAATCAGTAATACAGATATTGTAGACGGCGCACGTGATTTCCGCTTGATGACCCGCCAAATGGTAGATGCGATTTTATCAATGAAAGAATACAATCGCTTTTCAAAAGGCATTTTTGGTTGGGTAGGCTTCAAGACCTACTGGATGGATTATGTAAATGTAGAGCGTGCAGCAGGGGAAACAAAATGGAACTTTTGGAAATTGCTGCTGTACTCGATTGATGGAATCGTAGCATTTTCCACTGTCCCGTTGTCGATTGCAGCTGTAATGGGCATTCTGTTTTGCTTGATCGCATTTGGTATGATCTTGTTTGTATTTGCACGGGCTTTGATTTGGGGTGACCCGGTCAGTGGCTGGCCCTCTACCATTTGTATTATCCTTGGTGTGGGCGGAATCCAGCTTTTCTGCACCGGTATCATGGGGCAGTATCTTGCAAAGATGTTTATGGAAATCAAGAATCGTCCGATCTATATTGTCAAAGAGTCTAATCTTGACCGTAAATAAAAGGACGAAATGAAAAAGCCAACAAAGCCACCTGTGGGACATTTTCCACAGGCGGCTTTGTGTAATTGAAAAAATTAAGACACAACTGAAAAATCCGCCCCTGTTTGAAAAACAGAAAGGCGGATTTTTTGTATGTAAAATTTAAAGAGAAGGATTGCTTGCCATCAAAACGAGCAGTGACACAACGATTTGGATAATGGCAAAGCGCATCACGGTCTGTCCGTTCGACCAACCCTTGTTTTTGCGGAAGTGGTCGTGCAACGGGGTACGAATGTTTTTCATAATTCGAATCTTCAAAAAGCGAGCGAGCGATACCTTGATGATACCCAGAAAACCGTCCAAAAACAGTACGATGCAAAGCGGGAAGTAAAGCAGCACATTCCCTGTTTTGAGAATGACGATACCGATAAACAAACCAAATGCACGGCTTCCGGCGTCGCCCATCATCATTTGGCATGGCTCTGCATTTCGCCAGAGATAGGGAAGAATGGATACGACCATCAGCAGTGTCATTGCAAGAATGTTGGCATCCATTCCGTTTGTACTGCCCCAAAAAGCGAGAAATGCAAGGGTGACACAGGTGAGAGTACCGCACAGACCGTCCACGCCGTCCGAACAGTTGGTGGCGTTGATGGATACCCACAGTCCAGCCGTTGCGAGCAGCAGGAATAAAACAGGGTGCAGCTGAAAAGAAAACCCGAATGCGGAAAGCGTGGTAAGAGCGGGATTGAAATTTAAAAAAGTAGCTGCCGTTGCAAGACAGATGGCAAGGTCAATGGCACCTTTTTTATACTCGTTCCAAGGGGTAGTGCTGCAATCGTCCAAGTAGCCGGACAGCATCCCACACAACACCATTAGATAGTACAGTAAATTTTCTAAACGGTAGGGAACAAACAGCAAACAACCGACCAGAAAAACAAGGATGACAATGACACCAGCACCACGTGGACGCCCTGCGGTAAGCTTGCCGTTGAAAGCAAAATTACGTCCGCCGTCACGGGGAAGTTTATCTTTAAACAGGCTCAGCGAAAGGTTTCCGACAACAAAGCAAAACAGTACACCACCGATGCCCATGATCGGGTTGGAAAACAAGGTTGCAAACAAATTCATAGGTCTTAACGTCCTTTCGGTTTTAGTAAAGTAAGACGCTTTCTATTGTACCTTTTTCTTGAAAAAAAGTCCATAGGCATCGAAGTTTTTCGACAAGCAAGAATAAAAAGCAACAGTTTGTTTTCACAGAACAAAAAAATCCCTTCCACGCACAGCGCAGAAGGGAAATGCTTATACAGTTTTTTGATATTGGGTACGCTCAAAGGAACCGATAGCGTGGCAAACGCTGCAAACATCGGGGCGATGATCGAATATCGCACCACAGAATACGCAGCGGTATCCTTCGGTGAGAACAGTTTGTTTCTGTGCAGGCTGTGCGGATGCATTCTGCCCTGCTTTGGTCAGGTCTACCAATGCCTGCATGAAAGTCAATTCATGGTTTTGTTCGATTTTTGCGATATTGTCGAACAAATCTGCAACATCTTCGAAACCTTCTTCACGAGCAGTTTTTGCAAATTCAGGATACATACTGCTCCACTCGCCAAATTCGCCTTTGATTGCCTCTTGCAGGTTGGAAGCACTGTCTTTTACGCCAGATAATTTTTGGAACAGAAGCTTTCCGTGCATTCCTTCGTTCTTTGCCATACGCTGGAACAGGTCGGACAGTTCAGGATGCCCTTCTTTTTCGGCTTGCTCGGCGTAGAACAGGTACTTGTTGCGAGCCATCGACTCGCCGCTGAATGCTGCCAGCAGGTTTTGTTCTGTTTTTGTTCCTTTTAAATCCATTGTTCATCCTCCTAATATGGGGCGAGATTGCAGGATGTCTGTAAGGTCGCCGATTCCAGTACAATAGTAATATTTGTCAAATGATACTAAATATCGTTACCTAATTATACGCTGGTGCGTCGCATTTGTCAAGAAAAAATTTGTGAGAAAAAATCGTTTACAAACGAGCTTTTGTATTGATTTTTGTTTGCCGTTTGTGGTATACTAAAAAAGCTGTATCACAGCGTTACCCCGACCCGGTATCTGGCGAATCCTCTGATGCGTACCAATACTGCGTTGTGGGCAAATATCATTTTTATAAAAGAGGAGTTTTACAAATGGAAAACAAGCTGAATGTAATCGAATCCATCCGTGTACACGAGACCGATACCGGTTCTCCCGAAGTACAGGTTGCTCTGCTGACCGCTCGTATCAACCACCTGACCGAGCATCTGAAAGAGCACAAGAACGATCATCACAGCCGTCGTGGTCTGCTGAAGATGGTTGGTCGTCGTCGTAACCTGCTGGCATACCTGCAGAAGAAAGACATCGAGCGTTACCGTGCTTTGATTGCAGAGCTGTGTCTGCGCAAATAAGATATTTTGGGTGCCGACGTTGCTTCCAATTTGCATCGTCTGCTTTTCCATCATTTTCTGTTTTACCATTTTTTTATGAGAAA
>CALWZD010000058.1 GCA_944385945.1 uncultured Anaerofilum sp.
TTTCTGCCTGATTATTCAGTTGTTTTGACCTGCCCCGTTTTCCGCTGCCCTAAAAAACATTGATATTACTGGGTTTTTTCATGTTTTCTTATGGCAACGCTCTTTTCTTGTCGGCGGTTTTTTTCGAAAAAAGGGGTTTTATACCGAAAGCGGCATCCGGATCACCGAAACGCTGTTTGCTGCGAGGGTGAATTCGGTCTGTCCGGCAGTTGTGGTCTGCTCGGACAAGCAGACGTTTTGCGGTTGTTCGATGCTGTTATATGCAGCTTTTTCACTTCCGGTCAATACCTGCATGGTTCCTTCACAGGTCCGCAATTCGTCACTCAACTGCAAGCAGAGAGTTTGAGGCTGGTCGCTGTTGTTGGCAGCTTTTACGATCAAAGTATTTGTCGGCTCGTGGAGGCTGACACTGACGAACATCTGCTGTTTTGCAAGCTCTTTTTCCTGTCCGTTCAAATCCAGCATTACGGTACCCTGATTCTGTGCAAACATCTGCTGTACAT
The DNA here is from genome assembly GCA_944385945.1 of uncultured Anaerofilum sp. GTDB lineage: Bacteria > Bacillota > Clostridia > Oscillospirales > Ruminococcaceae > Anaerofilum. The sequence continues at coordinate 504 of CALWZD010000058.1, forward strand.
AGTAGCTGGGGGTAGCGTAGCAAACGGCGTCGTCGAACCAGATCATGTTCGGAGCCCATTGCGCATATCCCTCACGGGCAAACAGGGGGGCATACGATGCCAAAACAACCACGTCGCAGTTGCGTTCGATGCCTGTCAAAAAGGCTGCTTCGGCAACGGCTCCACCCAATGTATTATCACGGCTGGTGTTGCTGCCGTGTCCTTGATACGGGTGTGCAGCATATTCGCCGAAAAATACTTTTACATCACGGGAATAATGGTCGTAAAAATCGGTGTTTTCGGTCATCCATTCGGGGCGGATATAATAATGCTCGTCTACGGCGTATGCGAAATCGGGCTTTTTCTGTGCATGGTAGAAATCCCACGCTTTTTTATAACGCTCGGAATTCAATTCAGGGCCGGCGGAACCGATCAATTTCATTGTGGGATAAACGTCGTGGATCGCTTTTTCAAACAGCTGATAACGCTCGAAGAAGTTTACCTGATCGGTTTCCCATTGCTCGTTGCCGATACCCATCATCTCCATGTGGAACGGTTCGGGATGTCCCATCTGCGCACGGACAGCACCCCATTTGGTAGACACATCGCCGTTTGCAAACTCGATAAGATCCAAAGCATCTTGGATATACTGCTGGAATTCGGGGGAATCGACATCGACCAACTCGTGAGATTGATACTGACAAGCCAAACCTACATTCAAAACAGGCAGAGGCTTTGCGCCGATATATTCGCACAGTAGGAAGTACTCGTAGTAGCCTACCCCGAGTGTTTGGTTGTAATATGCGAAAGGACTGGTATAGTTGTTGTCTTTATTGGCGTTATGAACTGCCCAACGGCTCCAGTTATGCTTGCGGTGGATCGCAGGCTTCAGAGTATCTTTGAAGCGGTAACGGTTGGCGAGGGTGTTGCCTTCAATGATGCATCCACCCGGAAAACGCATAAAAGCAGGATGGATATTTTTGAGCATATCGGCGAGGTCTTTGCGGAATACACCGTGTACGGCATCGGCGGGCATCATCGAGATAAAATCAAATTCTACAACACCTGCTTCGGTAAGCTTGATAACAAAATCGGCATGGCGAACGTCCTGTTCGGCAGTCAGCACTACTTCATAACGATTCCACTTTCTCCAGCGGTCTTTTTCAACGTGGATGCAGTCGACCTGCCTAGAAACAAAAGCTTTTCCGTCTTTTTCTACCGAAACGGTCAAATTGCCGGTGTAGTGTGCCATCCGTGCATAAAAGGAAACGATGTACTGCATCCCTTTGTGCAGGCAGATGCCGTCATACGCTTTGTTGGTGAATCCTGCACCAGCTTCCTGCGCCTGTACTCGCAGATAATGGGGATTTTCTTCGCTGACAGGGCTGCCCATCACTGCACTGAGCTGGACGTTGCAGGTAGACGGATATGCCGACCAGCCGTACAGACCGTCGTATTCTACCCAGTAGTCTTTATCCCAGTTTCCGTGCGACTTCAGAAATTCGAACGAGCGGTTTTCGATCATCTCTGCATGGAGTCCGCCATCTGCACCGTAGTTGATGTCTTCAAAAAACAGCCCGATCAGATCCGAGGGTACTTTTGCGCCCAGTTTTTTTTCGATCTTCAGTTCCATGTCCTTTCATCCTCCTGAACAAACAAATTTTGTTTGATTTTGCAGCAAAATCTAGCTACATTGGACAGTTCCATTATAAAGCAGCAGCACACGGCTGACAATATAAAATCGTAGCAATTTTTGTTTTATTGGTGTAAGTGGTAAAGTTTTTGGTGACAAATCAACTGGATTGTGCTATCATACAGACAATTTGAGCAAGGATTTTTAATTTTTATGAAAAGAGGAGAGAAAATGTTTACAAAAGAAAATACTTATCGTGAAATGCTTGCTTGCGAGAATATGCAGCAGTTGCTGCAATGCTTTGGTGGAAAAGAAATCTGCAAATTTCTTTCCGAAAAAGAAAACATCGACCAGCCCATTTCGAAATTGGAACAACAAGCACCGCTGCCATGGGGCGTGATGTTTTCCGTTGACGGATTTTTGGAAGGGGCAAATACCGCTTTACAACTTGAACAACAGAAAAACTGGAAAATCGTTTCGGTATGGGACGAGGAACAAAAGCTGCCGATACAGGATGGCACCGAAAAATCAGTGTTTTTTCTTACATCTTCCGAAAAATCCAGTCAGCCAACACCGGCGGTCATTATCTGCCCCGGCGGCGGGTACGAGTTTGTGTCCTACGAACTGGAAGGAATCTGGTTTGCACAACGGTTTGCGCAGGCTGGATATAAGCCATTTGTGCTGAACTATCGGGTGAGCCCCAATCGGTATCCTTTACCGCAAATGGACTTGGCATATACGATCATGCAGGTTCGCAAACACGCACAGGAGTATGGTATCGACCCCAATCGTATTTTGGTCGTTGGTTCTTCCGCAGGGGGACACCTTACTGCCAGTGTTGCAGCCTTGCACCAAGACATTGCAGGATGCGTGGTAAAGCGCTTGGAAAAAACCTTGCCAGAAAAAGCAGAGGAGTATCGGGGAGTCAGTGCAAGACCGAATGCGGTCGGGTTGTGCTATCCGGTCATCACGTTTGACGAAGCACACCGTCACGATGGAAGTTATTTTGCCCTGACCGGTGGCGATGAACAGCTGAAAACAGCACTTTCGGTGGAACAGTTGGTTACACCCGAATATCCCAAGACATACGTTTGGTGTTGTGAGGACGATGAGTTGGTTCCCCCAATCAATACCAAATTGTTGCAAGAAGCATTGGAAAGCAAAGGCGTTTGCCATAAAATGTCGGTCTTTCCGACAGGAGGTCATGGCTGTGGGCTGGCAAAGGGAACGTCGGCTGAATCGTGGACAGAGGAACTGTTGGATTTTATGAAATGACCCCAAAACGGACGGTTTGAAAATGAGAACAGCACCCCATCCGTCAGACAGTTGCAACATACTGTCCAACAGATGGGGTGCTGTTTCGTTAAAATGGATCGTCCGATTTTTACTGAAAGGGAATTATCCGACAAAAAATTTTTCCTTTCTTTTTTATACTGTTAAGAGAAACCGGTCATTCCACGACCACAGGAGGTGCCAACCAACCGGCGTATTTACGAATAGTAAGCGGTTGGGCTGCGTTCATTTGTTTGCGCCATGCGGTAGGGGATTCCCCCATCATTGCGTAGAAATGACGGTTGAAGCTGGTGAGGGAACGAAAACCGACTGCTTCGCAGATGGAAAGGATGCTGTCTTCTGTTGTGCGAAGTAAGGTGCAGGCTCGTGCGACACGGGTACGGTTGAGATGTTCCAGCGGATTGGTGTTCATGATCTCGGAAAATAGCCGGCGAAAATGCGCAGGGCTAAGATGACACAGGTCGGCGAGCATCTCCATTGGAAAATGCTCCATATAGTGTTCGTTTATGTATTGCAAAGCGGGTGCAATGGAAAGGGTATCTTTTGAATCTGTGTCGACCGGCAAGGGCTTTTGCCGAACGATTTTACTTAACACAGCCAGCATCAGCCCACGAACGCATAATTCGTAATCGCTGCGCTTTTCGCTAACATCACGAATCACGGCATGAAGCAGATGCGCAAGTTCCACGTTTTCGCTTGAATGAAGCAAAATACGGGTGTTATTCAAAATTTGCTTATAGATAACGGGGTTGGGAAGCAGTTCGAAAGGGATAAGCGGGCGCAGAAGCTCCTCCAAATCGGTAAAAATATAACTCCACATACTGGCGGTGCCTTGGGTAGAATAGGTAGTATGCGGCATATCGGTGGAAAGAATGGTGATGTCACCGGCAGAAAAATTCCACTGTGTGTCTTGAAAACGGAGAACGCCACTGTCAGAGTGACAAATGCCGATTTCCAAACAATTATGAAAGTGCAGTACGGAACTGGGAATATCGGAAATGCACCATTTTTCACCGGTAAGTACAATCAAAGGAAAATGCTGCGGAAGTTCGTAATCACGGTATTCCAAAACGATGCGACTTTTTCGTGCCATATCGAATGACTCCTTTCAGCAAGCAGATTTTTTAAAACACCTTTTTACACATCGAAACGGTATTTTTGAAAATATGCCCAAGGTGTTTTTAGGCAAATTGCCTGAAATGCTTGAATTTGAAAAAATTTTTTAATATCCAGTACATATTGTAGCTCTAAAAAATGGAAAAATCCAGAAAACATTTCAAAAACGATTATAATTTTGCAGTTTGCACATACAAATATTAATTGAGATAGTAAAAATCACCAAAAAAAGGTTACAAAATGAATTCAAATAGCAAAAATTACCTTATTAAATGTGAACCATAAATGAAAAACAGCAAAATAAATGATTGAAAATGAACAGTATTCGTCAATAAATGACGAGAACAGGGTAGGTGATCGGAGTACAATAGGGGTGTAAGGTACACAGCGAACAGCCGGTCAGCATGGCTTGTTGACTTCGCAGATCCAAACAAGGCTGTTGCCGGCAGCAGTCGTGGATTCCGGTTCTGGGCGTTGCTGCCGAAAGCATTCAATTCAGTTAGGAGGAACTGAGCGGTTATGAAAAAAGACACCATTTCTGTTGCGCAAAAAACTGCAAAGAAAAATGCCTTTGCCGTTTACATGAGGGACAACTGGCAGCTGTATGCAATGTTGCTGCTGCCGATGTTGCACTTGATCGTTTTTAAGTATCTGTCTTATGCCGGTCTGTCGGTAGCCTTTATGGACTACAAGGTCGCAAAGGGATTTTTCGAAAGCGAGTTCGTTGGCTTTGAGATTTTTGAAAAGATCTTCAAGCATCGTGATTTTGGTGTGGCTGTGCGGAACACACTGCTTTTAAATGTTTTGGATCTTATTTTCAGTTTCCCGATGCCGATCATTCTGGCATTGCTCTTGAATGAGATTCGGGTAAAATGGTTCAAAAAGACCACCCAGACAATGTTGTATCTGCCTCACTTCCTGTCTTGGGTCGTTATCGGTTCGGTTGCTTACCAGATGTTCGGTTTGAGCAACGGCGTTGTAAATGCTCTGATTGCAAATGCAGGTTCCAGTCCGATTCCTTTCTTGCAAGAAGACGCTTGGTGGCTGGTTACATATGTCATTATCGGTATTTGGCAGACTATGGGCTGGGGCACCATCATTTATCTGGCTGCGATCACCAATGTTAACGCAGAACTTTACGAAGCTGCAAAGGTGGACGGCGCAAACCGTTGGCAGCAGTGCTTGAACGTTACCCTCCCCTGCATCCGCAGCACGGTCGTTATCATGCTCATCATGCAGCTTGGTAAAGTAATGGGCGGTTCTTTCGAACGAATTCTTGCATTGTCCAACGCAAAAGTTACCGAGTTCACCACCACCATTCCGGTTTTGGTGTACCGCTGGGGCATCCAGTCCAGCAAGTTCAGCGATTCCACTGCTTTGGGTCTGTTCCAATCGGTCATCGGTGTTGCATTGGTACTGATCGCTGACCGTGTGGCAAAGAAACTCGGTGAAGACGGATTGCTGTAAAAAGGAGGAACTGCGATTATGAGTAACCAGCGTGTAGAGCGTATTGAATTTAACAAAAAAGGCTGGAACAAAAGCCGCGTGGTCAACTTGATCGTCGATATTTTTTGCGGGTTGATCGTTGCCATTGCGTCGCTGTCGTGTGTGCTTCCTTTCGTTCACATTGCTGCAAAGTCGGTGAGTGAAGAAGCATTCGTTGTGGCAAATAAAGTTTTCCTTTTGCCTAAAGGATTCCAGTTGGACGCATACAACAAGATTTTCCATGACGCATCTATTCTGCGTTCGATGTACGTTACCGTTGTAGTAACCGTTACATTTACCCTCATCGGTATGATACTTACCGTGTTTGCATCCTATGCCCTTACCCGCAAGGAACTGAAAGGGCGCAAGGTCATGACCACGATGATCATGGTCACCTACTACTTTGTAGCTGGTGCAATCCCCGATTATTTGCTCATTAATAACTTGGGAATGTTGGATACATGGTGGTGCTTGATTTTGCCTTTGTGCTTTGCCCCCTACAACTTCCTGATTATGAAGAACAACTTCCAGAGTGCGATTCCCGAAAGCTTGTTCGAATCGGCTCGTCTGGATGGAGCTACCCATTTTACCATCCTTACAAAGATCGTGCTCCCGTTGTCTAAACCCATTCTGGCAACCATTGCATTGTTCTATGCAGTTGGTCGTTGGAACGCTTACTCGGACGCATTGTACTACATCAAACAAAACACCGACCTGCGCCCCTTGCAGTTGAAGTTGTACTACCTCATCGTAGCCGCAACCGAAAGTTTCCAAGGTGAAGTAACTGCTACACAGGTGCTTACAAACCCCGAAGTGTTGCAGGCAGCATGTATCATGTTTGCTGCGATCCCTATCATTTGTGTATATCCGTTCATCCAGAAATATTTCGTGCAAGGTACGATGGTTGGTGCCGTAAAAGGCTAAAATAACTTTGGTATTCGGTCGAATGGGTTCGACTTTAATACAGTTTAACAAACATTACAAGGAGGAAATACTAATGAGAAAAGCAATGAAAAAAGCTGCTGCTGTTAGCTTGGCAGCCGTTATGTCCGCATCTGTTTTGGCAGCATGTGGCGGTTCCAGTTCTAGTTCGGTAGCTGCTTCCAGCGGTAGCACCGATTCTACCGGTGGTGAGTCCAGTTCGGAGTCTACTGCTGCTGAATTTACCGACTATTCCGCAGGTTTCCCCGAGCGTGTTACCATCGAAATCCCCGTTTATGACCGTGGTTTCGAGGGTTGGAATGTTACCGATAACTACTATACACAATGGATTCAGCAGGAGTTCGGCGAGAAATACAACGTTGACGTAAAATACGTTGCAATCAGCCGTTCCAACGAGGTTCAGGACTATATGCAGCTGATCGCTGCGGGTACTGCCCCCGACATCATCTACCACTACGATATGCCCCAGGCTGTTGCTTACTACAACGAGGGTGCTATCCAGCCTGTAAACTACGATGAAATCGCATTCTATGCCCCCGACTACTGGGCAAATATGCAGGAAACCATCGAAACCTACGGCAAACTGGACGGCGAGAATGCTTTCATCTTTGCTGCTCGCAATCCGTTCCAGTATACTTATGTAAACGTTATCCGTCAGGACTGGCTGGATCAGGTAGGAATGGAAGTTCCCACCACTTTGGAAGAAATGACCGAAGTTGCTAAGGCTTGGAAAGAAGCAGGTCTGGGTACCATTGGTCTGAACCTGTGGCAGAACAGCTTTACTTTCGCTTATCCGTTCATCGGCGAAACCGCTGACCAGAACGACGTTTCCCTGTACCTCGACCTGAACGTGGCTTCCATGACTTGGGATGTAACCAAAGCTTGCTTGCAGGCATACAACACTCTGTACAACGAGGGCTTGGTTGACCCCGAGTTCTATCTGAACACCGATGATGCTGCTTGGAAAGCAAAATTCGTTTCCGGTGAAGTTGGAACCTACGCTTTCTACATTTCGAAGAATACCGACGTATTCAGCAGCCTGAAAGCAAACGATCCCAATGCAGAAGTTGCTTTTGTAAGTGGCTACAACGTACCTGCTGACAGCCATAACTACTACTACGAGTACCCCGCTTACGGTATGGTCATGGGTGTGAATACAAACACCAGCGACGAGGAACGTGCTGCTCTGTATATGTTCTTGAACTGGATGAGCCAGCCCGAAAACCTGACCTTCCTGCAGAACGGTGTTGAAGGCGAAAACTACAACCTGAATGAGGACGGTCTGCCTGTTCCTGTTGCTGATTTTGCCGGCGAATCCAAGCTGAGCAACAACAACAACAAAGACTACTGGTGTCTGGTACAGGAAACTGTTGACTACGGTGATGAAGAACTGAACCTGAAGGCTAACATCATGAACTTGGCTCCGGAAGGTTATGAGAATCTGATTCAGGCTGCTTACGACAGCGCAAAGGCAAACCTGGATTACGGTATCGTCAGCACCATTTACACCAAAGCTGTTGAGTCCTCTGCTGAATACAGCGCAGACCTGAAAGCTTTGTGGGTTGAAGGCTATGTAAAATGCGTAACTTGCAAGCCCGAGGAGTTTGATGCAACCTACGAGGAGTACTGCCAAGAGTACTTGGATGCAGGTTATCAGGAGATTCTCGACGAGAAACAGAGCCTGATGGACGAAGGCGCATACATTAAGATGGATTAATGCATAACACACAACAAAACATCAAAATGTGTTGCTAAAAATCGCCATGCGGGACTGTTGTTTTGGCAACGGTCCCGCATTTTTTCTGAAGGAGAATGAACGATATGGCAGGATTGATTTACGACAAAGCACAAATCGAAGAAGTAGTGGACAAAATCGTAGAGCGCACCATGCGGATGGACATGACATGGGATTGGCCCTGTGGTGTAGCATACTACGGCATCTGCGAA
>CALWZD010000059.1 GCA_944385945.1 uncultured Anaerofilum sp.
TCTCTATTCCGACCATAAATGCAATAGTCTAATTGACTGGTGGTTTTTTGTTTTTTGCAAGACTTACTCTTTTCTAATAATTTCAACATATCTTTCTATGTATAAGGCGGGGCTTTCCAAGGAAAGCCCCGCCTTATGCGTTATTTCTTGGGTGCTACTGTTATTTTCAGCAAACCGTTTTCTTTCAGGTTTTGCTTATATGCATCCAAGTCGGTGTATAGTTCTTCTTTCAGTGGATTCCGCTTTGTTTTGCGAATGTAGTAAATTTCGAATGCAAACACCGCCACATTTGCTATCAGTGCAATCGCACTTAGTATCGTCCATGCTGTGTGGTCGCAGGTTGCAGTGATTTGGAACGCCGGCATCGCTTGATAGTCCACTGCCAGCGAGAACATCCCAAACAACGCCAGAGTTTGGGCACGATGTTGAAGCCAGACACCTTTTCGTACAAACAATTCGCAAAGGGTAGAACTTACAATCAATGCTACACCTGCGTACATTGCACGGCTGGAGATACTGTTGTAACAATAGGCGATGTTCCATAAGTCGTATGCGATGATCCAAAACCACAGCGGATCCGCCCATACCATATCCCGTGCTTTTGTGTTGGAAACCTTGATACCCATCCAACCGGTCATGGTAAGCAGCAAGAATATCCCTGCGGCTGCGTTGAGCAGGTTCCACGGGCCGCCAAGCAGAGCCACACCCGCATCGTCGACCGTTAGAGTTTTATAGGTTTTGAACACTTCGATGTCACGAATGATGGCTTCTAAAATATTGATCCCCAGAATCGCCACCGGAAAATAGATGGCGAATTTTCTATTTCCCAGTTTCGTATAGCGGATAAGCATAAACCCAACCACACCCACCAGCGCTGAACTGCACCCCACTTGTTATTCAGTATACCATACTGTCTAACAAATGGGGTGCAGTTCACATTGGTAGGTTGGGTGCAATGTGGGAAATGCGCAGGCGGGTGTATTCCTCAAACGCTTTGCCGATTTGCGGATATTTTTCCAACTGTTCTTTGTTGTTGACCATCATTTCCAAAATACCGGGGGCAAAGATTTGAACCATGAACACTTCTTTTCCCTGCTCGTTGTGGAACACCTTGCACACGCCGATTTTTGCAAGTTCCATCAAAATGCGGTAGGTTTCTTCCGGCGATTTTCCGCATTTTTTGCGCAACATATTCCACTGTGCGCTCTTTGCGCAATCCCAAAGTGAGTGCCACATCCGCCTGTTCATCGGACACAACACATTCCAGTACATAGTATTCGGGTGCATTTTCGTCGATGGTGTTTATCATGCCGGTCAGACCGCCGACCATCTTTGCAAGTTTCACAATTTTTGGTCGCAACTGCTTCATTTCTGTTTCACCCACCTTTTTTATACTAGGTTTGCCACTGTGCAACCTGTTCTTTCAGCCATTCTGCCCACTGCTCGATGCCCTCGCCTGTGCGGGCGCAGATGGGAAGAATGAGCGCATTGGGGTTGCGCATATGGACGTATTCCTTGCACTTTTCCATATCGAAGTCAAAATACGGAAGTACGTCGATCTTGTTTACCAGCACGACGTCGCAAACTTGGAACATCAGCGGATATTTCAAGGGCTTGTCGTGTCCTTCGGGAACGCTTAAAATCATGGCATTTTTCACTGCACCGGTATCGAATTCAGCCGGACAAACCAAATTGCCCACATTCTCCAAAATGACCAGATCCAGCTCATCGGTGCCGATGCCCTCTAGCCCCTGACGGGTCATGTCGGCGTCCAGATGGCACATTCCACCCGTGTGCAGTTGGATCGTCCTCACTCCCAACTGCGAAATGGTTTTGGCGTCGACGTCCGAGTCGATGTCAGCTTCCATGACTCCGATGCGAAGCTGATCTTTCCGTGCTTGAATGGTTTTGGTCAACGTGGTCGTTTTTCCCGACCCCGGCGAAGACATCAAGTTCAGCAAAAACAGCTTTTTCTGTTTTAGTTGTGTGCGCAGTTTTTCTGCTTCTTGGTCGTTGTCAGCGAAAATGCTCTGCTTGATTTCCAGCACTTTCCTGGGTTTCATATCGCTCCACCTCTTTTTCCGTTATACCAGCCGTGCCGGTGCTTGTTATTTCAATCACATTATATCAGATTTTCACATTTTTTATAAATAATTCATTGTTTTTTATTTTATAAAGGTTATATTTTTGTGGGTATTTACAATTTTAAAGATTCTTTTACAGTAACAATTTCTTTCATTTTTTTAACAAAATACAAAAACCCTTTGGCTGCATCATGCAACCAAAGGGTTTTGTACTGAATCATGTTTTCTTTATTCTCGAAAGGTTTGGCGTCAGCTTTGCAGATCAGCCGAACACCTCTTTTATCACAGTAAGCAAACCGTTTTCTTCTGCCGACGGTGCTACCCGCTTTGCAGCATCTTTTACCGCTTGTCGTGCGCCACCCATAGCATAACTCATGCCTGCCATCTCGAGCATTTCCACATCGTTCAAACCATCTCCGACCGCTACGACCTCATCTGCCGAGATGCCGATTTTTTCAAACAGCTTGCTCGCACCGTATGCTTTGTTGATCTCCGGTTTAAAAACGTCGTATTTTCCATCGCAATACGGCACAAATCGCAAGCCCGGATATTTTGCATGGTAGTCTTCCAGCTTTTCGGGAGGGATCTGGGCGAATGCGGTAAACGGCATACTTTGCAAATGGCGGTCTTGGTCTTCTCCGTCCTTCACGTGTTCGCCGTGACCTGTCACTTCCTCGTAGCACTTGCGCATATTCTCATATTCGGTATAGGCATAGTAGCCGTCTTCGTAGCAGAACGCAAGCGGATAGTCAAAGTCCTCGCAGAAGTCCACCAATGTGTACATATTTTGCGGAGTGAGGCGGTCTTCAAATACAACGTTTTCCTTTGCGTCACATACAAAAGCACCGTTTGAGTAAATGCCGTAATCGGGACGCAGCCCCCCCAGCGTATCTTTTCCGGAAGCATATTTCAGCCGCCCGGTCGCCACGACGATTTTCACCCCCTGCTTTTGTACAGCTCGAATCGCCCGTTCCACTTCAGGACGAATACACGACTCGCCCGAAACGACCATCGTTCCATCAATATCCAACAGCATTGCTTTATACTGCATTGCCAAGTTCCTCCTAAAAATCAAAACTGTATTGCAGGTACATTATAAAGGATTTTGACCTATTTGGCAAATAAAAAGGGGCTTTCCCGTTTTGGGAAAGCCCCTACTTGATGCAAAATTACAGCTGATTGCCGCCGACAAAAATATACTCGGGCATGAGTTCTTCGTTCAAAATCAGAACGTCGGCACGTTTGCCCTCGGTGATGCTGCCCACTTTGTCGAACAGACCAACTGCCTGTGCGGGGTTGATGGTAGCAGCTTTCAGTGCAGTTTCCAGAGGAACACCAAATTTTACGGCATTGCGGAAGCAGGCTGCCAAACAAGTCGCACTGCCGGCGATGGTGCCGTTTTCCAGCGTTGCTTTGCCGTCTTTCACAATTACTTTCTGTCCGCCCAGTGTGTACTCTCCGTTGGGCATACCGCTTGCACGCATACTGTCGCTGATGAGGCAAACACGGTCTTTGCCGAACCACTGGAACACCGCACGAATAACAGCAGGATGCAGATGGATGCCGTCGCAGATGATCTCTACATGGGCAGCATCATCGCTTGCTGCACCGACTACACCGGGGGCACGGTGGGTAAATGCCGGCATTGCATTGAACAGGTGGGTCACATGGCTTGCACCTGCCGCAAATCCCTCTTTTGCCTGCTCATAAGTAGCACTGGTGTGTGCCAAACTTACGGTACATTTTTGGCTTGCATGGCGGATAAACTCCACGCTGCCGTCCAGTTCGGGTGCGATGTCGACCAAACGAATGTTGTTGCCGGAAACTTCGTTCAAACGGTCAAACATCTCTGCATCGGGGCAAATGATATATTTTTCAGCCTGTGCGCCTTTTTTCTCTTTGTTGAAGAAGGGGCCTTCCATGTTCACGCCACGCAGAACAGCACCGTTCCCCTCTTGCTCGAACAAGGGTTTTACGGTTTTGAAGATGCCTTCCAGAATCTCCTCGCTGAATGCCATGGTAGTGCCAAGGAAAGTAGTAACGCCCTGACTGCCCAGATACTTGCTCATGGTTTTTACATACTCGTCGCTGCCGTCGGTAGTATCGCAGAAGTCAGCACCTGCCGAGCCGTGAATGTGGATGTCGACAAATCCGGGAGTAACATATTTTCCGGCTGCGTCGATGCCCTCGCCCTGCAAGCTGCCTGCGGGTGCTACTTTGGTGATGACACCATTTTCCAGTTCAATATCAGCTGCGATAAACTCTGCATTTTCGGTAAAAATCTTTCCGTTGCGAATAATCATTTTCAAACAGCTCCTTTGCCTTTGCAATAAAAGTTGTGTACCAGTAAGTTTCGGCGTAATCATCGCCTTTTCTACCCCCATTATAACGCAGCGAAAAGGAATACGCAAAGCAATTGGCAGGTAAAAACCATTTGTACACATTTTTTACGATTTTATGCGAGTTATCTATTTTTTAAGCTGCAAAAAGGCAAAAAACAGCACCCTGCCAAATAGCAGAGTGCTGAAAAATCCGATCAATTAAACGTTGGAAGCTGCAACAGCGCAAGCAACGGTAGCACCAACCATGGGGTTGTTGCCCATACCGATCAGACCCATCATCTCAACGTGAGCAGGAACAGAAGAAGAACCTGCAAACTGAGCATCGCCGTGCATACGGCCCATGCTATCGGTCAAGCCGTAGCTAGCGGGACCTGCTGCAACGTTATCGGGATGCAGAGTACGACCGGTACCACCGCCGGAAGCAACAGAGAAGTACTTTTTGCCGTTCTCGATTGCCCACTTCTTGTAGGTACCAGCAACCAGATGCTGGAAGCGGGTGGGGTTGGTGGAGTTACCGGTGATGGAAACTTCAACACCCTCAGCCTTCATGATAGCAACGCCTTCCAGAACGTCGTTTGCACCGAAGCACTTAACAGCAGCACGCTCGCCGTCGGAGAAAGCTTTCTCACGAACAACTTTCAGCTCACCGGTGGTGAAATCGTAATCGGTTTCAACATAGGTGAAGCCGTTGATACGGCTGATGATATAAGCAGCGTCTTTGCCCAGACCGTTCAGGATAACACGCAGAGGAGTTTTACGAGCCTTGTTAGCGGTGCGAGCGATGCCGATAGCACCCTCAGCAGCAGCGAAACTCTCGTGACCTGCCAAGAAAGCGAAGCATTTGGTTTCGTCGCTCAGCAGCATTGCGCCTAGGTTACCATGACCCAGACCAACAGCACGCTGCTCTGCAACAGAGCCGGGAACGGTGAAAGCTTCCAGACCTTCGCCGATAGCAGCTGCACAATCAGCAGCGTTCTTCAAGCCACGCTTTACAGCGATAGCAGTGCCGAGAATGTAAGCCCAAACAGCATTCTCGAAGCAGATGGGCTGCACGCCCTTTACGATGGACTCAACGTCGATGCCTTTTTCCAGCAGCATATCACGGCAAGCGTCCAGAGATTCCAGACCGTTCTTTGCCAGACAAGCCTCGATCTTCGGCATACGACGATCCTGACCTTCAAATTTAGCCATAGTGTTTCTCCTCCTCTCTTATTCTTCGCGCGGGTCGATATACTTGGCAGCACCGTCAAAACGACCGTAGGTGCCAACGTTCTTCTCGAAAGCCTCTTTGGGGTCTTTGCCGTGACGGATGTCTTCCAGCATTTTGCCCAAACGCACGAACTTGTAGCCAATCGCCTCGTTGTTCTCGTCCAGAGCGACCTGCATGATGTAACCCTCGGTCAGCTCCAGATAACGAACGCCCTTAGCTTTGGTGGAGAAGATGGTGCCGGTCATGCTGCGCAGACCTTTGCCCAGATCTTCCAAGCAAGCACCGATGGGCAGACCGCCCTCGGAGAAAGCAGTTTGAGTACGACCGTATACGATCTGCAAGAACAATTCACGCATTGCAACGTTGATTGCGTCACAAACCAGGTCGGTGTTCAGAGCCTCCAGCAAAGTTTTGCCGGGCAGGATCTCGCCAGCCATTGCAGCAGAATGGGTCATACCGGAGCAGCCGATGGTTTCAACCAAAGCTTCTTCGATGATGCCGTTCTTTACGTTCAGGCTCAGCTTACATGCGCCCTGCTGAGGTGCGCACCAGCCCACACCGTGGGTCAAACCGGAAATGTCCTTGATCTCGTAAGCCTTAACCCAGCTGCCCTCTTCAGGAATGGGAGCAGGACCGTGGTTGGGGCCCTTGGTCAGAGGACACATATGTTCTACTTCATGAGAATAGTTCATAGTAGTACTCCTTTTCAAGCATGATAGATTTTTAACGGGGTTACCTCTTCCAATTATAAAGAACCTGAACCATTTTTTCAAGTGCAAACTGATTTTTTTCGCACAACAAAAAAAATTTTTTCAAATTCCTCCCCTATTTTTGCCGTTTCGGGCATCAGTCTGCCTTTGATGCCGGCACCTGCCGCTCGATATGCGCTTTCATTTTTTCAAAGGTTTCCTCGCTGATGTCGTGTTCCAGTTTGCAAGCATCTTCTGCTGCAACTTCTTCGGATACCCCCAGTTGTACCAGCCATTTGGTCAACAGACAGTGCCGCTCGTAGATTTTTTCGGCAATCGCTCTGCCACTTTCGGTCAGTTCGATCCAACCCTCTTTGTTCATGGTGATATGCCCTTTTTCACGCAGCAGGCTCATTGCGTGGCTTACGCTGGGCTTGGAATAATCCAACTGGCGCACGATGTCGATCGAGCGCACTGCGCCGTTTTTATTTTTCAGCATCAAAATCGTTTCCAGATAATTTTCTGCCGATTCATTTTTTCTCATGCGTTCCCCACCTTATCATTTTGTTCTATCCAAAAAAATCCCTCCGTTCCGCTGCATTGGCGCACCGTTGGGAAGGATGGTTTTTTCTATTGTACCATACCTGTTGTCTTTTCTCAAGTCACGGCTTTCGCTTGCGGAAGGCGGTATTTTTTAGTATACTGTTGCAGAGAGGTAGATTGCCATGAAATACAGTATTATTACAGTCTTACACAGCGATATTTCCTGTGTAGACGCTTTTTTTCATTCCTTAGCAAACCAGACTTTTTCCACGCAAGAGCTGGAACTTTTATTGGTAAACACACTCGGGGATGCACTTTCCCCCCTGCTGCAAACTTATCGCCCCCATTTTGGAAACGTGGTCGTTTGCAACGCCTCCCCCACTCGTGCTGTTCAAATGCAAAATAAACTTGCAAAACAGGCATCTGCATCACAACTGCTGTTTTTGCAGGATGGTGCTGTTTTGTCTGCCGATTGTCTTGCGCAGCTTTCTTCGTTCTGTGCATCGCTCGAACCGGCTGCGGGGGTCGCACTCTGCAAATCTCCCGTACAGGATGGCTACCATTTCGACCCCGTCACATTGGAATGTCCGTATATATTTTTTGATGCGGCAATGGTTTCGAAATCTGCTTTTTTGAAGTCGGGCGGTTTCGACTCGGCTTTCTCCGTCTGTGGTCACGTCGATCTGTCATGGCGGTTGCGGCTTTTAGGCAAACTTTTTTATTGTCCCAAAGCAGTGGTCACTGTTTCACCCGTTGCACAAACGCTGCAATCATATGTGGGAACCGCCTGCGAACGATTGCTACTTGCTCATAAGTACTGCCCTGCACAGGTCGATGCCGAGCGCAAGCACTTTTGGCAAACGGTAAAAACACCGCACCATTTTGCCGGTGTGCGCAAAGCATTGCTGAAAGGCTGGCTTTCGCATCTTTTTCGGCTGCCACACATCCTTTTGTTTTCCAAGTGTAAAGAAGTATCGCAGGCAGGTATCTGCGATTTTCGTCCCGACTTTGCACCACAGCGTGGACAGCAGGAATTTTCACCGTTGCATTCCGCCCCTCTGGTTTCCATCGTTGTACGTACTCATAAGCGCAAAGACGTTTTACGCCGTACGCTGCAATCGCTGCGACATCAAGCATACGAGAATTTCGAGGTCGTTGTGGTAGAAGATGGCGAAAACACCGCACAAGCCATGATCGAACAGGAATTTTCCGACCTGCCCATTCGCTATTATTCTACCGGTACACCGGTCGGACGGGGACGTGCAGGCAATATCGGCATCGAAATGGCAAAGGGCGAATATGTCAGCTTTTTGGACGACGACGATTTTTACTATCCCGACTATATCACCAGCCATCTATCAGTATTTGAACAACACCCTACTGCCGGACTGGTCTTTTCCAGCATTATGGCACAAAAAGTGGATGTTCAGTCCCATTCCCCCTATGTGTTTACCACACACGGTGAGCAAGCGGTGGTATTCGACCGTATTTCTTTGATGGATATGTGTGTTCGATGCCGTGTGCCGATTTCGGGTGGAATGTTCAAACGCAGTCTATACGCTGAATG
>CALWZD010000060.1 GCA_944385945.1 uncultured Anaerofilum sp.
GGCAGGTGGAACGAAAGAAAAAAGATATTGAAAGCTGCCATCGTTGTCACGGAATGTGTTATTGATTTGTTCTGTTTCCCATGGTTTGATACCACAAGAGATAATCTTTACATCAGCTTTCAAAAACTCAGAAATTGAGCATTGATTGAAGTTTCCGAAATCCAGAATGAGATATTGATATTCTTTTTGTATCGTTGGCAGGGATTCTGGAGAAAAATAGAGAGGATGTCCATTGATGATGCAGTGACTTGTGTGCAATACTGCATCACTGTACACATCAGCATAGCTTTGAAGACAAGGGTGATCGTGCATCTCAACCAACGCAGCAGACCTGTTTTGAGTGCGCAAATACATCAAAATTTGCAGTGCTTGTGTTGTTGTTCCGATACGCTGACCGGCACCGGCGATAGCGATGAGTGTTGCAGTTTTCAGATTTTCCTGCTGAATGGATAACATACGAGCCTGAAGTTCGGCATATGCTTGCGCCAGAGTAATTTCAGATGGCGGAACAATAAAGTCAGAAGTTGATGGCTCTGATTCAAAAGTTTCCTGAATTTTTGTGCTTTCAGTGGGGATGAGAGGCTGGAGATTTTCGTTCAGGGATTCACCAATATCTTCTGTAGGGGATTTGTTTTCTTCAGGGATGGCAACATTTTCGGAAATTTGGGGGGAAGGAATCGAAATAATAGGCTGTGTAGGAGGTGCAGCAAGTGCGATTTCTGTGATTCGTAAACGCAGTGGGAGCGTACAAGAAAACAAAATATTTTTTCGATGAACGCCCAAATCTAAAAGCTCTTTTACTATACGACTATCTTCCGGAAAGCCTTCAAGCAATATCAGATATTCGATTGTAGTTGATTGGCGTAAGCGAAGAAGTAACTGAATTAAAGCATCTCCACTTCCCGGTATGGCATCCGCATCAAACAAAACATGAGTAAAACATTGCTTTCCCTCAATTTGTTCCAAAATCTTTTCAGAAGAACTACATTCTAAGTTTCTAAGATCTAGATTTCCCCTAAAATTCAAAGAATGAAGTTCGCTGCGGACATTTTCTGTACAAGCAAGTCCTAAAATCATGCGATAATCTCTCCTTTTTAAAATTTTTCAGAATTAAGAAGTAATAGTGGTATAGCTTAATTTTTTCCTTTGTATAAGCTAAGAGGGTGGATCTATACCATGTTTATCAAAAATTGAACTACCCCTACCCAAAAACGAATTGACAAAGTTTGTAGAAAAGGATAAACTGGTGGTGTACTGAGTAGCCGAAGACCCGGTACGTTGAGAGCAGCAGGCGCAGGGGTAAGATAGCGTCTGTTGCTTTTTTATGCCCAAAACATACAGATTGTGTTTTCCAGCCCAGCGTGCCATACGTTTGATCAATCCTATTTCTTCCAGCATTTTCAATCCGGAAGAAATCGTTGCCTTCGCCCTACCACCCAACATCTTCGCCATATGCATGTAGGATGGAAACGCTTTACCTTTGCGGTTTTTGCACCGGCACAGACACAGATATACTCCAAATGCAGCAGATGAGAGAGTAAAGGGATTTGTAGCTAAATCCAGCGCAAACCATTTGCCAACAATTTTCTTGATCGAGTAGCGGTTAGATATGTATTGTCCATCTAAGTACCGATTTTCCACTTGGAGAAGTCCGCAATTTTCAAGTGCCTTTACTGCGGATACGGCGGTATTGGTGCTAATATGGCAACGATCGGAAATCGTAGCATATCGAACAGATACACTGTTGCGCCCACCGCAGCTGGCAGACAGGTATAAGTAGACCTTGAGGGCATTTGAGGATAAGCCGTATGCAAAAATGCCGTGGGGTACTTTTACGAACATTGCGAACATCTCTCCTTTCCTATAAAATAAAATGCACACTGAAAATTTCAGTGTGCATTTGAGTGAACATAGTGTTACTTTCTATGGTTTGAGCAGTTTGTATATAAACGTGGATTGCTTCTTTCGTACGACGTTAGCTGTTTTCTCCGCTAAAAAAGCGCACCAGAATCCGGTGCGCTTTCGTTTTTTAATCAAACATCCCTCTTGTCAATTCAGAATCGCCATAGTCTAATCGCAGACGAATTGATTCCGCATCAGCGACGATTACAGGGGAATATTCAAGTTTTTTTCTCTCAGGCTCAGGCAAAGGAGATAAATATTGCCAATAGCCCGGTGGTTTTATTTTGCAAGGTTTTGTACCGCCTTTTATCACAATGAACTCGCCTAGTGGCATGGAGATTAAGTCGCTGACAGCCATCAAAGGACGTCCAACAAGGGAAGTAGTGGTAGAAGTTTTTCCTTGATTGCTGCTAGAAGAACCGGTTAAAATCGTTTCGTTACCGAGGATTTTTGATATTGTTTCAGCGGTGTTCAAAGCAGAGGGAGCGACAAAGGAAGTGATCAGTGTCTGATTTGTTCCCTTGATGATTTCAGCCTTGTCTTTGCTGTAATGCTTTTGCAGTTGGGCGAAGTCTTGGATCGCAGAAATAAACCGCCCGCCACGGGAACGATATGCGGCACAGAGTGCGTCAAAATCCTCAATGGGGGGTTGCTGTCCAAATTCGTCCAAATACACCTGAACTTTGCGAGGCAGAACACCGTTGTATTCTTTTTCAGCAAGTTCGATGGTTTCATTTAAAATATTGCGCACTGCCAAAGAGGACATAAAGTGACGAGTGGTGTTTTCATCGGGGGAGATAAAGAAAATTGCTGTAGGGTGCTCAATGAATTTTCGCCCGTCAAACTCCTCGTCATGCCCACAAAGAATCTGCTCCAGTTCAGCATCAATAAATTTTGCTAATTTACCCAGAGCAGATGAAAAGACATTCATAGATGTACGTGAGTCCGCAGAAGTAGCTGCACCGGTGTAGAATGTAATTCGCTGATTGCCAATGTACTCCAGTAACTCTTGAAGCTTGGTTTTCTGCTGATCGCTGGGAGATTGCTGGCTCAAAATCTGTCCGTTCATTTCCAGAATCAGATTGAATACCGAGATAATGTGACGTTCTGCAGGTGCAGCATACTGGCTGACCATGAGAATAATACCGGTAAGTAATCCACGAGCAGTTTCGTTAAAATAGTCACTGGCATCAGATTTAACTTCTGTACCGCTGCTACCAATCAACTGACTTGCAGCTTGTTTTGCATAACGTTCTGCCTTTCCATATGCCATTGCACGATCAAGATCTGTTTTTGCAGCATGATATTCATCCATTGCTTTATTAGTATTGATAATGAAGTTGTATCGGCTGGATTTTACAATATTGCGTAGATCGAGTGTTGGTGTACGGTATCCGGCAGCTGAAAGGCTTCCGGCGCATTGGCGAAATAGTTCGCCTTTACAGTCCAGAATCAACATACTGGGACCTGTTTTTCCATTTGCCTGAATCGCAGTGTTGTACAAAATTGATGGGATAAATATTTTTGTTGTTTTCCCTGCTTTGGGCGGTGCCAAAAGCAAAACATTATCTTCACTGGTATCCACAAGCCAGCGTTTTTGTTTTTCATCAAATCCCAGTACAAATCCCGGACGATCTTCATTTTCTTTTTGTATCGTTTCAAACGTTTTTGCCTTAAGTCCGTCGTCCATCCATTCAGCCTTGCCATGCTGACCATACCCTGCCTGTTTGTCTTTGATGTTGATAGGACGACGGTTTACAAACCAGAATATTATTAAAAAACCCATAATTCCAAATAAAAGAAAAAGCAAAGATATTTGTAAGCGATCTTTTGATGGAAAGGAAAAAGTAAAAACCGCACCGGCAATCAAGTAAACAATAAATGCTGAAAAAAACGGAAGATATTTAAGAGCTTTTCTCTGATTCATATTTTTCCTCCGGATAAATTTTTAAATTTATTTCTATTCGCTGTGGAAGCATCAGACGGTATACCCTGCAAAAAGTTTTGCTCTAAAGTGTGAAGTTGATCTCGAACTGTAAACAATTTCGGATCAATACGATTTTCAATATGAAGCAAAGAATGATGAAGAAATTTTGTGAGAGCGGAAATATCAATATTCGTCCCGATTTCGTTCCACAACTTAGAGAGATGTACGGTTTGCTGTTCTTCCAAACCGTACCGATAGGCAAGCAGGTAAGCTAAACTATCGGAGTATAGGTCTTTAATTAGGGGTATCTGTTGCAGCAACCGTTTTGTCGCAAAACGCTGCTGCATACTCACGACAGATCATTTTTGCCAGCCAAACATCGTCATTTGCAGCGGGTAGATGGATTGTGGTATTTTGATAAAAAGAGTCAGTATATTTGTTGTCAGTTCTTATCTGAATCCCTTGAGTGGAAGCAAGTTTAGAAATAGCATGAAAAAATAGATTTGCGTCACAACACTGGCGAGAATAAGGGGATGACTCGCCAGTTACATTTTGGCTATCCAAAACAAGCAGGCAGGAGGACAGCTCAGTCTGTGTTAAAGGTAATTTACCGACAGCGATTGCAGAACGTTCACTCTGTAGGGCGTATTCCACAGGATAGCTTGTGTTTCCTCTTTTAAAGAAAGACTGACTAACAGAGATGCTGAGCAAGATAGCGGATTGTACAGAACTCGATGGAATGGTGTATCCCAGTTTGAGCCATTCTCCAATCGTCTTTACATTGGTAAGACGAGGAGATGTAGCATATAGTGTTAAAATATGATCGCTGTAAAAATTTTTGAAAGTTACAATAAATTCCAAAAAAGTTGGATATTCTTCTGCTGAAATGGGGCGAAGTTGTATTGGTGCTCTAGGTTCGTTTTCACATAGTAATGAGAAAGCGTGTTCTGGTGTAAGGGTTTCAAACTCCTTAAATGAGAGTTTATGAATTTTTGAAAAAGGGAAATCTGCTGCCAGATAGATGTCCTGTCCGCAAGCACTGACAACTCGCATACTGATATTCGGAAGACGAAGTTCAAGTTGACTTTGCAGTTTCTTTAGCAGATCCACTTGGAGCAGCTGTTTTCCGAATAATTGCTCCAAGGCATCCGTCGGTTCAGCGATATTTGGGAAAAAATATTCCCAATCACATGGTAAATAATATAATGTGCCGTCTAAACATTCGTACACGGAACAATCATTGACATAGTAACGAGCAATAGCATATTTCATTTTTTACAGTCCTTTTGATTGAATATAGTTTTGCTGATCCACTTGAATTTCCTTTTTGATTTTTTTTATTTGATGTTTTGGCTTTGGCTTTGGGTAACATTGGGCAAACCGTAGTTTCTGTTTGTCTTCATGCAAGGAATAGCCCAGATGGTACAACATTGCACGAATAGCTGAGTTTTGAGATTTGTAACAGTAAGAGAAATCTTCTTTGTGCTGTTGATGACTGAATTTGCTTTGTGAAAAATCGGTTTGTCGTTCTGTTTGTGAGGTTTCGGAATTTTTTGTTCCTTCAGACAAACGATGGAACGGAATCGGATTTGAAATACATATTTGTGAATCTGGATTCACAGAAAAAGGTTGATTAGAAAATCCGTTTTTCTTTTTGTATCGTTGGTTTCTGCCGGTGTTTACGGCATAGTGTATGATAAGATTATGACGATTAGTTCTATGCGATAATGTTAATTCAAAAGTGGGGACGGATTGTTAATAATACGGGCGTAAGTGTTTGGTTATATCGCTGGTATCGGAACGAACGAAGTGCTATACTGACAGAGGAACAACTGAATTTTGGAGGACGATAAAATGAACCTTGGAAATAGTTTGTATCATGCCAGAAAAAAAGTTGGGTTTTCTCAGGAAACCGTGGCGGAGCGGTTGGGGGTAAGCCGCCAAACGATCTCCAAATGGGAAACCAACGAAACCTTGCCGGATATTCGGCAAGCAAAGCATTTGGCTGTGATTTATCAAACCACGTTGGATGAACTGATAGAATATGACGCAGACGAGCAACAGATGCAACAAATGATCGAAAGTGTAAGTGAAAAAGCACAGGCAAAGATGGATTGGAATAGGGTGTGGAGTAAAAAATACCCGGTGCTGGCATTATATTCTCAACAGGTTCGGGTCGAAGATTATGCACCAAAACTGCGAGAGATGCTTGCTCAGTTAAAGGCGGAGTATGGGTACAATGATACAGATGCTTTGCTGGTGCTGAAAGACATTCTTGCACGTGTTTGGAAAGGACAGGTATAAGAGAGTAAAGAAGGTAACGCTTGTATACAGACACACCTAAACAAAAATATGGAAGATGTGCGGGAAATAGAAACGAACGGTTTGCTCTGCTTCAATCGGAAGTTCGGTGTTTATGTTGCGATTCGGATGTAAACATACAAATAAATAAGACCGAAACTCTCGACGGGGTGAGAGTTTCGGTCTTTTTCATTGGTTGCTTTTGCTTGATATAAAGTCTTTAATTGCAGCGACTGTTTGTGCTTGCTGTTCTTCGCTGGAAATGGTAGCGGGCAAATAGCCTTTTTGTGGTCCGTAATTGCCAAATTGCGCATGATTTCCGCCCTCGATCTCTACGACGTTTTCGGTGTAGTCCAAGTGATCCTCAACGCTTTGGTTTAGGGAACCGTAAATAGTAAGAGTATTTTCGGGCGGATAGTCTGCGTAGAGGTAAGCACCCAGTAAAATCAACCCGTCCAACTGGTTGGAATGTTCATACGCAAACGTCGAAGCCATCGCTCCACCCAGAGAATGTCCGGCAAGGTACCAATGCTCTATCTTAGGAAAGGAAGCCATCACGTCAGCGGCAGCATCACTGTTTAAAAAAGCCATATGGAAAGGCATATCCACTAAAATGCAGGTAATGCCCAGCTGTCGCACTTGGTCTAATAGAGGAAGATAGGCGATCGTTTCCACCTTGGCACCGGGATAAAAAATCATGGCGGTATCGGTAGGGTAAGAGGGGGAAAGAATGGTCTAATCATCTTGCACATCCAGTCTCTCACCTTGATTCAAAATTGTGATGGCGAGTTCTTCTGCCGGGTAGTAATCTGAAACATAGCAGAAAAATGCACCCGTCAGCAAAACAAGTAGCGAAAGCAGGACAGCGAATGCCACAACAATCTTTTTGCGCAGAGAGAGTTTTCGTTTCAAAGTTTCATCACTCCGTTTTGATGAATTTTATTTTTGTTTTTGATAACGGTCGATTTGATAGCGACGTTTGCCTTGTGTATGCTTTCCATATTCAATCGCAACCTGTGGGCATTGATTGATACAGCGCAGACACTGGAAGCAGCGGTTCGACCAAACAGGTTTTCCGGCTTGCAGGGTGATCGCCTGGGCAGGGCAATTATCAGCACATAGACCGCATCCATTGCAGCTTTCAGAAGCAAAAAAAGGTTTTGTGCTGCGGGCAAAGCGGTTGAATCCAAAGTTTACAAGGCTCGATTTTAAGGCAGCGAGTTTTCCTTCCTCTACACGGTATACAGAGGTTTTTTGCAGAATCTCGTTGGATAAACGCTCGATTTCGTTGGCTGCAAGAGCAAACTTTTGGTATACCCTTTGGTCGTCGTCTGCATCTGCACCGATAATGTAGTTGTTTGGCATAATAAGGCTATAACTACTATCTAAAGGGTAGACGGATGCAAGCTTTTTCAGTGCATACCCTGCTTCTTCGCCACAAGTGCAAACGGCAAAAGTAAAAGCATCTGTTTTATCAAGTGTGCGCAAAAAAGTGAGCATCGGTTCCGGCGCACCCCATGCGTAGATGGGGAAAACAAAGCCTAACTGGCTACAACGGCGAATATCCGGTGTTTGGGTCAACTTAGAAATATCATATGCGGTATCGTCGATAAGGTGTGCAATTTTTTCCGCTACCCATTTCGAGTTTCCGGTTCCTGAAAAGTAGAAAATCATATGCCTGCTCCTTTGTGAACTCACTTTCTTTTTGCCGATTCAAGCACTTTTTTATAGGGGCCAATCATCGCTTCGTTCATCTGTCCTTTGACTTTCTTTTGCACAGATGGGATAGCAATCAATGCCCCTATAAGCTTCATTTGCAGAATCCGCATTTTTTGCTTTTGCGGAAAATCGTAAATTCCGTGTTGCTTATAGAACTTGTGGTCGGCTTTCATAAGACCTTGCATCACATAGATGAGGTCACGGAAAATCTTCATACCGCCTACCCCATAGAAATTGGCAGGGCGGGTGAGGTGATTTTTCATTGCAAAATCCAGATTAGCAGCCAAAGCTTGGATCTCGTGGCTGGTGTTTTGCTCGTCGGTCGCAATACCGCACAAGTAATTTCCTCCCACCTCGCTGCGACCTTCTACGATCATGCGCAGATTCGCTTCGTAGCGATAGTCGCCACTGATGAGATAGGCGATAGGCGTACCGTGGGTCACGGTGCGATGACCGTTGCAGAACTGGCGGTCATCAAAGCATTTAAAGCTGGAGTGGGTATAATGGTCGGAAATGGTAAATGCATATACAAAGCCATCTGCTGTTTGAATGGTGTTGCGCAAAAATTCGTCGAACCCATCTTTATAAACGCACTTTCCGGTAATGGCGCACCCAAAACAGCCCAAGCAACCACCGTCGAACGGAAACTCACGCAGATTTACTATACAGCTTTTACAGGGCAAAGCAGCACGAAAATCGGCGATCATGTTGGAAAGATTTTCGTCGTCCGCAGCGCAGTTTGTTACGATCACCACATCTTTGTCGCTGTTTTTTCGCATACAGGTAAGCAGGGCTGATAGACGGACTTTGCCCGTGTCGGTGCTTTTGCGGGCGGTGTGACAAAAATTCCATGTTCGCAGCAGAAAATCATCTCATCGAAAAAGTTTTGTGCCTCACGCTGTCCCTTTTCGGTGAGGATGTCTTCCATATCCGCCGACAATCCACGCACGACCTTCATGCCCATGTCGAAACAGTTTTCTTCCACATACTTGTGGGCTGTCACGTCGTAAAAATGCTTGGATGTTGTTACTTGGCAGGCAAACTTTTCCGACAGGTCGATGCCGTCAGCTTTGATAAGTTCGATAAGGCGATGCAACTGGTAAGGTGCGATAAATGTATAAACCGGATAGCTGAAAAGAACTAAGTTCTTCCTCCAATTCATGAAGTAGATTCGTGTACCAGTTTTGCTCAAATTCCGCAGCAGCAATGCCGTAGTCAATGGTGTAGCCTTGAAAGCGGAAAACCTGTTGCCAATCACACCCATCGGGAAGCTCAGCTGACTGTGCATCAATAAATCGCTGCTTGATGGCACACAGTACCGATTTAGTCTGGGCTATCTGCTGGATGTATGCACGAATGGCATGAACACGCTGTACGGGTGTAGCCAAGCCGAGAAAAAATAAACGGGAAAGTTCCATTTTCTTTGCTTTTTCTGCCTGCATCGGCTGTGCGATCCAGCTTTCAAACGCAGTGCGCCCGTCAGCAGTGATGGAAAAGATTTTTTTTCGTCGTTTACCATCTGCGCTGTCAACAGCTGTGATCTTGCCTTCCTGTTGCAGTTTGGTAAGTGCAGTTTGTACACTTCCTGCACTGGGAGAACAGATAAGGGCAAGATTTTGTTTGATGAACTGTTGCAGTTCGTAGCCGTTCATAGGCGAAAGAAGAAGCAGACCCAGAATAAGATGTTCCATATACACCTCCGATATATCGAATAGATATATTATACTGTGAACCAAAAGGTTGGTCAAGAGAAGAAAATATGCCCAAAACAGAAAAAATTTTCTATCAAAAGCATTTTGCAAGAATTATTTTTGTATCACTTTACAAAAATAAAGCAAAAAGATGAGCATGATTATTAAATTTTGTGAAGATTTTGTTGTATCAAAGTCGAAAAAAAGATATAATAAAGTAAGAAAAATGTTGCCATGGCAGCAAGTATAAGCGAAAGGAAGTGATAAGCGGTGAGTGAGTATGTTATTGAGATGTGCAATATCACAAAGGAATTTCCGGGAATTATTGCAAACGACAACATTACACTTCAGCTTAGAAAAGGCGAGATCCATGCACTGTTGGGCGAAAATGGTGCAGGCAAATCGACCCTGATGAGCGTTTTGTTCGGAATGTATCAGCCGGAAAAAGGCGTGATAAAAAAGGATGGACAGCCCGTTCAAATCAAAGGTCCCAACGATGCGAATCGTCTGGGCATAGGAATGGTACACCAGCACTTCAAACTGGTACACAATTTTACCGTTTTGGAAAATATTATTTTGGGCGTTGAAACCGTCAAAGGCGGTTTGCTAAAGATGGACGACGCCCGCAAAAAAGTAATGGAGCTAAGCGAAAAGTATGGCTTGCTGGTCGATCCGGATGCTTTGATCGAAGACATTACGGTTGGAATGCAGCAGCGTGTGGAAATTTTAAAAATGCTGTATCGTGAAAACGAGATCTTGATTTTTGACGAGCCCACCGCTGTGCTTACTCCGCAGG
The DNA here is from genome assembly GCA_944385945.1 of uncultured Anaerofilum sp. Lineage (GTDB taxonomy): Bacteria > Bacillota > Clostridia > Oscillospirales > Ruminococcaceae > Anaerofilum. The sequence goes on from CALWZD010000060.1 coordinate 10,337, forward strand.
AGATCGACGAACTGATGAACATTATGAAAGGCCTTGTAAAAGAGGGAAAAAGCATTCTGTTCATCACACATAAATTGAACGAGATCAAGGCAGTTGCCGACCGCTGCACTGTTTTGCGCAAAGGCAAGTACATCGGAACGGTGAACGTTTGCGATGTTACTCAACAGGAAATGAGCGAAATGATGGTAGGGCGTAAGGTCAACCTGAAAGTGGACAAAGAGCCTGCACAGCCTACGGATGTTTTACTGGAAGTGAAAAATCTTTCGGTACACAGCAAACACGGAACCAAAAATGCTGTAAACAATGTTTCGTTCCAGGTGCGGAAAGGTGAGATTGTATGTCTGGCAGGTATTGACGGAAACGGTCAGAGCGAGCTGGTGTACGCATTGGCAGGTTTGGAAAAATCCGAGGGTACCGTGATATTGTCCGGAGAGGACATCAGCACCGAGTCCATCCGCTACCGCAATACACATGGATTGGGGCATATTCCGGAAGACCGCCATCGCCATGGTTTGGTTCTGGACTATCCTTTGGCATACAACATGGTGCTTCAGCGTTATTTCGAGCCGAAGTTTTGCAATAAGGGATTTTTGCGATATGACGAAATTTTCTCTTATTCCGATAAGCTGATCGAACAGTACGACGTGCGCAGTGGTCAGGGAAGCAAGACAATTGCACGCAGTATGTCGGGTGGTAACCAGCAAAAAGCGATCGTAGCACGTGAGATCGACCGTGACCCCGATCTGCTGATTGCCGTACAGCCTACCCGTGGCTTAGACGTAGGTGCAATCGAATATATCCACAAGGAACTGATTGCACAGCGTGACGCAGGAAAAGGAATTTTGCTTGTAAGCTTGGAGCTTGATGAGGTCATGAATTTGTCCGATCGCATTTTGGTCATGTTCGAGGGTGAAATCGTAGCTGATTTGGACCCCAATGCGGTTACCGTACAAGAGCTTGGTCTGTATATGGCAGGCGCAAAGCGAGAGGAGGTTTGATGCCTGATGGATAAATTTTTGAAAAAAGAGGGCACAGCATCCTTTTTGTCGGCTGTTGCAGCGGTCATTATGGGTTTGCTGGTTGGTTTGATCGTATTGTTGGTTGCATCGCCAAGCAATGCTCTGGCTGGATTTGGAATGATTTTGACCGGTGGTTTTTCGGACATGAAAAACGTTGGTCAGGTTTTGTACTATGCCACCCCCATCATTATGACGGGTCTTTCGGTTGCGTTTGCAAATAAAACCGGTCTGTTCAACATCGGTGGTGCCGGACAATATATGGTTGGCGCATTTGCTGCTGTATATGTTGGCGTTGAATGGACGTTCCTGCCACCCGTGCTACACTGCATCGTTGCAATGATCGCTGCAATGATCGCCGGTGCGATTTGGGGATTGGTACCCGGATTGATGAAGGCATATTGCAATGTAAACGAGGTCATCAGCTGCATTATGATGAACTATATCGGCTTGAATCTCGTAAACCTGTTGGTTCGTCAGACGATTTTCGACAGCGCACGAAATCAAAGTTACTGGCCCGCAGACAGTGCGGAACTTTCCAAACTGGGCTTTGATAAGATTTTTGTAGCCGGTGCTACCCCCTCAAGTGTAAATGCCGGTATCGTTTTGGCTGTGATTGCCGGTATCGTAATGTATATCGTAATCGACCGCACAAAGTTTGGTTACGAATTGAAAGCGTGTGGACTAAACCGTGAAGCTGCTCGCTATGCAGGCATCAATGAAAAACGAAGCATCGTTTTGTCGATGGTGATTGCAGGCGGTTTGGCAGGTTTGGGTGGTGCATTCTATTATCTGTCCGGTGCAGGTGCTGGTATTGCGATTACCGAAGAACTGGCAGCCGAAGGTTTCAACGGCATTCCTGTGGCTTTGCTGGGGATGTCCAATCCCATCGGATCGGTATTTGCAGGCATCTTTATCTCCTACCTGAAGGTAGGCGGTCAGGCGATGCAATCGTTGGGTCTTGCGCCTGAAATCATCGACATCATCACCTCGGTCATCATTTATTTTGCCGCATTTGCTTTGTTCTTTAAGCTGATGCTTGCAAAGCTGAGCGCAGGCAAACAAAAAACCAATGCAAACGCAGAGCCTGTTTCTCAAAATGCGAAAAAAGGAGGAACTGCCTGATGGATATTTTATACTTTGTGATACAGCAGATGATGTATTTTTCCATTCCTCTGCTGATCGTAGCACTGGGCGGTTTGTTCAGTGAGCGAAGCGGTGTTATCAACATTGCTTTGGAAGGCACAATGGTCATTGGTGCCTTTTGCGGTACCTTCTTCATCAACCAGATGCAGGGTGTGCTTCCCGGTCAACCGGTTCTGATTTTGGCGATGCTGGTTTCGATCGTGGCAGGTATGATCGTCAGCCTGGTTCATGCCTATGCAGCCATCAACATGAAAGCAGACCAGACGATCAGCGGTACAGCGATCAACATTTTCGCACCTGCGTTCGTTATTTTTGTTGCACGAGCAATACAAGGCGTACAGCAGGTTCAGTTTATCAACCAGTTCCGTGTGGATTCTGTGCCTGTTTTGGGCAGCATTCCTGTAATCGGCCCCATGTTCTTCCAAAATGCATATATCACAACCTACATCGGTGTCACAATTTTGGTCATCAGCTGGTTGGTGCTGTACAAAACACGGTTTGGCTTGCGCTTACGTGCTTGTGGCGAGCATCCGCAAGCAGCCGATTCGGTGGGCATCAGCGTGTACAAAATGCGCTATGCAGGTGTGCTGATTTCGGGCGCACTTGCCGGTTTGGGTGGACTGGTCTTCATCATTCCCATTTCTACCAACTTCAACGCAACCGTTTCGGGCTACGGCTTCTTGGCACTGGCTGTTTTGATTTTTGGTCAGTGGAAACCGTGGAAGATTGCAGGTGCAGCGGTATTCTTTGGCTTGATGAAAACTATCTCGGCTGTGTACAGCGGCATCCCCATTCTGGTTGGTTTGGGCATCCCCAGTAATATCTATAAAATGATCCCTTATGTTGCAACCTTGATTTTGCTTGCATTTACAGGCAAAAACAGCCAAGCTCCCAAAGCGGAAGGTATCCCCTACGATAAGGGCAGCCGTTAAAATTTGCTTAAAAAGCAGCTTCCGTTTTGTTTTAAGGCGGAAGCTGCTGTGTTTTTATAAAGGAGGCAGACAAAATGAGAATGTATGACCTGATTGCAAAAAAACGTGATGGGTATTCCCTTACAAAAGAGGAGATCAATTTTGTAATTGCAGGGTTTACTTCCGGAGAAATTCCGGATTATCAGATGAGTGCTTTTCTGATGGCGGTCTACCTGCGTGGGATGACCGATGAGGAAACCGCACAAATGACCCTTGCAATGGCGCATTCGGGCGATATGGTCGATTTGTCGGGCATTGACGGTATCAAGGTGGACAAGCATTCCACAGGTGGTGTCGGCGACAAAACAACGCTGGTCATTGCGCCCATCGTTGCAAGTTGTGGCGTAAAAGTAGCAAAAATGAGCGGTCGTGGTTTGGGACATACGGGCGGAACAGTGGACAAAATGGAATCGGTACCGGGTTGTCGGACGAGCCTTCCACGAGAAGAATTTTTTGAGCAGGTCAATCGGGTGGGCATCAGCGTCATTGGACAAAGCGGAAATCTTGCTCCCGCAGATAAAAAAATGTATGCGTTGCGAGATGTAACGGCAACGGTAGGTTGTGTACCGCTGATTGCTTCTTCTATTATGAGCAAAAAACTTGCAGCCGGTTCCGACTGTATTTTGCTGGACGTGAAAACCGGAAACGGTGCCTTTATGAAAACGTTGGACGGCTCGATCGAACTGGCAAAGGCAATGACGGCGATCGGTGAGCATAATGGCAGACGGGTCGCTGCACTGATCACAGATATGGATACCCCTCTCGGTTACGCAGTTGGAAACTCGTTGGAAGTCAGCGAGTCGATGGAGGTGTTGAAAGGCAGAGGACCTGAGGACTTAAAAGAAGTTTGTTTGCAGTTGGCGGCAAATATGCTTTATCTGGCACAAAAGGGCGATTTGCAGCAGTGCCGTAGCATGGCAGAGGAAGCCATTCGCAGCGGAAAGGCATTTGAGGTATGTAAACAGATGTTTGCAGCACAGGGCGGTGACACAAGCGTTTTGGACGATTGCAGCAAATTCCATAAAGCCGCATATAGCAAGCAGGTGTTTGCACCACAAGATGGATATGTGCTGTCGACCGATACCGAAAAAATTGGCATTGCGAGTGTTCTTCTGGGTGCTGGAAGACAAACAAAGGATGACATCATCGACTTTGCTGCGGGTTTGATTTTGCACAAAAAGGTGGGCGATCATGTAAAAGCAGGCGAACCGCTGGCAACCTTGTATGCAGAGGATGAAACACGCTTTGCTCAGGCAGAAAAAATGTTTTTATCGGCATACTGCTTCAGCGATGTACCGGTGAACAAACCGGCACTGGTACTTGCCCGTGTAACCAAGGAGGGAGTAGAGCGTTTTGAGTAAGCGCAATAGGTTGCAGTGTATCCGAATTTTTTTATGGATAGCAACAGTGCTGTGGATGACAGTAATTTTCTTGTTTTCTGCACAAAGCGGAAGCGAATCGTCTGCTCTTAGCGGAAGCATTACACAGTGGTTGGTGCGCTTATTCAGCTTTCGGCCCTTTTCGGCGGGGGACTATTCGTCTGAGCAAATCGAATTTTTTGTTCGCAAGCTGGCACATTTTTAGTAATATGAAACACAGTGTATACAATTTCAAGAGATGCATTTAACGTAATGTAAACCAAAGGTTTTGTTTTATGTGGCGAAATTAAGAGAAGAC
>CALWZD010000061.1 GCA_944385945.1 uncultured Anaerofilum sp.
TCGCTCCAATCTCCTTTATCAGTTCGAAGTCCTTTTGGTAGTGCTGCTCGGTGGTCGTGCAATAAACACCACCAAAATCCTGATGTTTTGCCACACCGTTCAGCTTCATGTGTGTTCCATTCAGGAAAAAGCCTTTTTGTGCATCTAAGCAGACCGAGCGAAATCCGATTTTCAGCGATACTTCATCTACGACATTTCCATTTTGTTCAAGCTTTGCTTGTAACGTGTACAAGGCAGGGTCGGCTTGTCCGTTCCACAATTTAGGGGATTGGAGTTGCAAGGTCGTCGTACCCGACTGTTTACCACTCACTTCTACTGCTACCATGCCATTGGGTGCAATCAGTTGGTATCTAATCTGTGCTTTTTCGCCACCCAACACTTTTGCATCTATTTCGACAATTCCAGCTTCATTTTCTACTTTCGTTTTACAAATCACACCACAAGTGCCGTAATAGGTTCGATCAAAGCAGGCAGACTCGGTAACAAAAAGTTTTACATCACGGTACAGTCCGCCATATACCGTAAAATCTCCCGCCAAAGGCGAAATAAAATTGTGATGGCGATTATCCAACAGTACCTGCAACAGATTGCCTTGCCCCTTTTGGCACAAGTCGGTAACGTCAAAGGTAAAGGCAGAATAGCCTCCCTGATGTTCTCCGGCAAACTGTCCGTTCACAAACACTTTACACCATCTGTCTGCTGCACCAAACGTGATGAATACACGCTGATGGGCAGCAAACTCAACACAAAAGCTCTGCTGATACAAAACCAGACCTTGGTATGCCTTTCCATCCTGATACCATGTGTGCGGTAATGTTACGGCAGCAAAATCTTGCTGTGGGGTTTGGATGATCTGCAATGCATCTTGCATCGACAAATCCGGCAGCCGTTTAAATTCCCACGTCCGTTCTAACATATATAATCCCTCCTGATATTGCGAAAGGCTACAAACCTACTTAACAGGAGATCGCAGCCTTTCTTAAAATTATTTTACTCGTTCGATTGGCTGCGCAATTCGGCGATTTTTTCCCGAACCTCAGCCATTTTTTCAGGGGTCAAGTCATAAAAATACATTGCGATCAAGTTGCACACCGAACCAAAAACAAGCAACCCATAATAGAAGAAGATCCCGCAAACAAACAGCGATGTCGTATAGGGGGTATCGACATCCGGAAGTTTATCCGCAAAACCGATCCAAGCGAAAACGACACCCACCAGCAAAGGTGCCACCGAAGAAATCAATTTGTCGATAAAAGAATATACCGTTCCTACCATACCCGGCAGATATTTTCCGCTTCGACTGGCTTCGTAGTCGTTAATATCCGCAATCATCGGAATGATGGCAGAAGTACAGATCATCTGTGAGCCTTCGCCCAAAACAGACAACACAAACAATGCCACTGTAAAGAAAGTAAAACCAGTAAACGGCTCGCCGTATCCGTTGACGAATCCCGGCAGATTCATGGTTTTGGGGTCAAAGAAAATAAACAGTAAAATTGCCAGTGCATTAAAAATAACAACGCCCCAACTGCCCAGCTGCACCGCACGTTTCAGACCCATTTTTCCGCCGATAGCACCGATCCCCAAGGTCATCATGATCAGACCGATTACTGTGGTGTACAGACTCCAGCCACCATTCAATTCGAAGTTGCCAATAATGATTCCATATACGACCACACTGATCGCACTGATCCTACAACTTGCTGCAAGTTTATCGGTAGCAGCAGAAACGATCATCATCTGCAAGGGACGGTTTTCACGCAGCACTCGTACATAGTCTTTGATTTTGACCGTCTGTTTTTTCTTCGAAATAATGCTAAATTCCGGTACGTCTTTCGGTGCGATGGAAAAGAAGCCGATCACGATACATATCGTAGCTGCCACAGCAGTGAGCAGCCAAAAGTCTTCGAACACACCCAATTCGGTCATTTTCACATATTTTGCGACCAGGACAGCGACGTATACTTGCATCAGCGCACGGGACAAACGAACCAGAATGGTTCCAACGATGCTTAGCAACGGGCGTTGTTTGGGGTCGTTGGTAAGGCATACATTTCCCGTGTGCATACTAACGTTTAAGAAAGTATACCCAATATAGAAAAGCAAGGTAAAGAATGTAAAAAACACTCCTCGAATCAGTCCATTTTCGGGCAACAGATGCGTTACTTTGAACATCAGAAAGCTATTGATAAACAGCAATGCTCCACCGGTCGCAATACAAAAACGAGTCTTTCCTGCACGGTTGCCGAACTTATCCACAATAAATCCAACCAGCGGATCGGTGATACCGTCCCACAGGCGCATGACCGTAGAAAAACTGGAGGCTAAAATAACAGCCATTCCAACATCTTGCACACCGTACAACATTTATTCGACCCGCCACAGTTGTAACATTTTTTGACCACATGAAAGACGACACCCTTTATCAAATCAAAGACGAACTCCAGCTTCAATTTATGTTTTTAAAAACAGCACAAGGTGTATTCACTGCCGGCCCGTTTTGTACTTGCTTATTCTCCCAAAACGACTGTTTGCGAGTCCTCACACGGTTACAGCTTCCCCTGCAACTGCAACGAGAATTGAATTCCTATCGTGCAAAATATCCCTTGATAAACGAGCATTCTGCTATCAGCATTGTAGAAAATGTTCTTAAAACCACACAGCTTTTTACAGGAAATCTGGTTTTGGAAACCTTGGATTATACCCAGCTTGCAATGCAACCCGAAGCGACTTCGATGCATTTAGAATATCACGCACAAATCGAACAGCATTATGCCACCGAAAAAAATTTTATGAAAGCTGTGCAGCAAGGCGATGCTGCTTGTGCCATCGAATGCTTGCGCAAACAGCAACAAGAATTTTTGGCTGCAAAAAAATAGGAACCACCCTCGAAAACGAACGCATTGCGTGTGCGATCGTTCGAACGATGGTTCGAATTTGTGCGCTGAATGCAGGTTTACCGCCTTTGACCATTGACACGCTTTCCCGTGAGAATACCGTAGCTGTACAGAATGCCCGTACGGTAGACGAGATGTATCAAGCAAAAGCGCAGATGACAGCCAACTTCTGTAATAAAATCAAACAATACCGAACAGCAAATCTTCGTACAGATATTGTTGATGTAATTGAATATTTGAATCAATTCTACACCCATCCACTGGAAGTAAAACAAATCGCACAGCAGTTCGACCGAACGCCCGCCTATCTATCCGCTCTTTTCAAAGCCCAGACCGGACAAACCATCCTGCAATACCTTCGAAAGATTCGCACAGCGCAAGCAGCGCATCTTCTTGCCACCACCAAACAAAGCGTTTCCGAAATCAGCACTGCCGTGGGAATCACCGACCCCAACTATTTTGTAAAATTATTCAAAACGGATTACGGCGTTTCTCCTACGGAATATCGCAGTAAGCATTCTTTATAAAATTCGTGTTATAAAACTCGCTTTAGCGACTTTCAAAAGACATTCTGCTATTCGTCGGCATTTTGTTTCAAAGATTTTTTATAAGTAGTCGGGGTCTTTTCGTAGAATCGCTGAAACAACTCGGAAAAGGTTCGATAATCCTTGAAGCCTACCCTTTCTGCAATTTCGTAATTTTTCAAATCGCTCCCCACAAGCAGTTCTACGGCGTGTCGCATTCTTGTTTTTGCGAGATAATCTTTGAAGTTTTGCCCTGTCTGTTTTTTTAAATAACTGCTGAAATAAAAGGAGTTCATGTGTACATACTTCGCAAGCACATCTAATGTGATATTTTCTGCATAATGCTGATTGATGTATTCGATTGCCATTAAAATTTCTTTTTTGTCGTTTTTGCGCAGATAAGCTGCCACCTGTTCGGTTAGTTGCTGTATCGTTTTCAAAAAGGCTTCGGTCAGTGCATGATAGGACGGAAGTTCACGAAAAACTGACAGCATCGAATCAATATTCACAGAGATATTTTCGCTCAACTGATATTCGCTGGTGTAGTCAAGGATCTCCTGTAAACAGTTCAAAATATAGTAAATGCAAACATCTTTTTTTCCATCTGCAAGGTAGGCACATAATTGAAAATACTCTTGCAACAGTGTTTGTACCTTTGTATCGTCCTGTTTGATAAAAGCTTGCGCAATTTCAATTTGCATTTTTCTTGCCTGCGAAAAGTCCGTTATTTCAAATACCGGCGTCCATATGGTAAGTATTTTTGTAGGAAGATATTCCCAAAAATAAAAATAACTGCACAGCTCGTTACATTTTTGTGTAAGGGTTGGTATATCTGCCATCTGGCTTGTTTTTTCGCTTAAAATGAATCCAATCTCCCATTGATTTGATTTACACACTTTATCACGCAACTGTCGTAATATGTGTTCGTTATTTTGCTGTGAACTTTCGGAAAAAATGATGTATATCTCATTTTTCTTTTGGAAGGCGGTACAGTTCTTGCTTTCTTGAAAAAATTTTTCGACCTGACTAAACAGAGAAAATTGGATCAGCTGCTGCTCCAGTTCGTTTTTTCCCTCTAGCGAAAGATTTACCAATTTTGCCAGTTGAAAATCGGTGGCTTTTACTTCTATGGGGATGTTGTATACCGAAGCTGCAAGTTCCGGCTCTACTTTTGTTGCAGGGCGGATGACCGGCAAGCACTTGCTTACTGCCTCAATCAGCGAATCTTTTTTGACCGGCTTTAGCAGATAATCTACCGCACCATAAGATAACGCATCTCTTGCATAGGAAAAATCCTGAAATCCACTTACAAAAATCACCTTTGTATTTCCGCCTGCTGCGTTGATTTCTCGAAGCACCTCAATGCCCGCCATGCCCGGCATTGAAATATCCAAAATAGCAATATGCGGTCGATGCACCATAATTTCTTTTAATGCACTCGTCCCATCCGAACAGCAACATAAAATTTCGATTCCAAGTGCCTTCCAGTCGATCAATGAGCAAAGTCCCCTTGTAATAACTGTTTCGTCATCTGCCAAAATCATTTTAAACATTTAAGCCCCTCCTCTTATTTTGATTTAAACTGGCAGGAAGTGTGATTTTTATCAGCGTCCCCACATCGGGCGTACTGGCGATCGACACTCCACACGGTTCACCGTAGAGGTATCGCAACCGGTCATGTACATTTTTTAGCCCAATGCTTTTCCACTGATAGTTCTTTTTATCTCCCGGAAGTTCACTGTTTAAAATCGTTTCAATATGCTCTAGTTGTTGTTTCGAAATACCTGCCCCATTATCCATTACGCTGATATAAATAAGGCCTTCCTCCTGCTGTGCTCGTACCAAAATGCGTCCCTTGCCTTCGATGGGTTTGATGCCGTGGACAAATGCATTTTCCACAAGCGGTTGTAGGATCAATTTGGGGATCTCCATATCCATCAAATCTGCACAGTCGAATGTAAGTTCCACCTTGTTATCGAAACCGCAGTTGATGAGAAAAATATACTTTTGTAGGATTTTAACTTCGTTGCGCAGTGGCACAAGGTCGGTCACCGTTCCAATCAAATAACGGATTTGGTCTGACAAAGCCTCTATCATCTCGGCTACTAACTCATCCTTTTGCCCCACCGCTGTCATTCGAATAATCTCAAGGGTGTTGTATAAAAAGTGAGGGTAAATTTGGCTTTTCAGGGCGTTTAACTCCGCTTCTGTCTGGCGAATTTTCGAAACATACACCTGATTTGTGTAGTTTTCCAGTTGTCTGGTCATTTCGTTAAAGCGTTCGGTCAGTTTACCCACCTCATCGTTTGAAATCACCGGTATCTCGCCTTTAAACTGTCCGCTTTCTACTTTTTTCATTTCTTCCATAATGATGGAAAGCGGTTTTGTAAGCTGTCGAGAGAAAAATACCGACCCGCACACCAAGGCAAGCACCGCAATGCCGATAAATAAATACGCAAAACTTTGCATATTGCGGATCTGCGTTTCGATTGGCAGATCGCTCAAATTACACCAAACAGTCAGTTCGTACTCCGGCACTTCGTTTGAAAGCACTAGATTTTCGGGGTCATTCGGCACGTTCAAAATATGCCCGATGTTTTCTTCGTTGGAAGAAAACAAACAATATCCACTTTGTTCGGTAACATAAATCGTCCCACCCGAAGACAGATTAAATTTTGAAAACGTCTGGTTAAAATCATCTACACGAATATCAATAAATAACGTTCCCACATATTTTTCTTGTCCAATTACTCCGGTAATGTCGTAGTAATTTCTTCCCACTGTAACAACCTGATCGGTGTGTGTACTGTTGTACTTGACATAATCGAATGGATGGGTCGGAAAAATCAGCAGTTCTCTAGAGTCCACGTTCAAGCGTTCGGTATCTACCTGTTGGCGAAATGCTTGGTTGTCAAAATAGCGGTTCAGATAATTTCCTGTATGGTACAATTTCTCCTCTCCTGCGTTGCTTTTATACAAAAAATGCACAGCCTCGATATTTGCATTTACTTTGGTGATGGTTCGCAGAAAGTTCTGCATCTCCTGCTCTACCTGTGTTTCTGTGCTTTGCTCTCCAAAAGCTTCGCCGGTGAGAATTTTACGCAATGTATCGTAATTTTGATATTCGTATCCCGGTAAAACAACACTGTTTGGGCTGTAATAATAACTGGTTTTAGACAGATTATCGTAGGTTTCCAGTTTGGCAGCGATAGAATAGGAAATATATTGAAGTGCTTCGTTGTAATTTTCGAGCAGACTGCTTCGGTATTGTTCGATCATACGGTGCTGAATGATAGCGACAAACAGAGAAATCGGAACGATCCCCACCAGAATAATCACCAACGAGAATTTTGCGAACATACTTAATCGAGGAAAATACTTTTTTCCTTTCATACAGCAGCCTCCTAACCAAAAACGGGTGCAAAGCGACCCTTTGCACCCATTATACTACTTTTAAGAAAATAACACTATGTGCTTAACCTTTTGCAGCGCCGGGCATGATTCCCTTTACAAAATATTTTTGCAGGCTGATATAAATAATCAGTGCAGGAACCAGAGAAATAAGTGTACCTGCAAAAACGATGTCCCAACGGGCGGTATATTGACCAACAAAGGAATAGACCGCAACGGTGATTGTTTTTGCCTGATCGGAGGGCAAAACCAAGAAAGGCATCAGGAAATCGTTCCAGATTCCCAGTCCGTTTAGCACTACCAAAGATGCCGTACAGGGCCCCAACAGCGGGAAAACAACTTTCCAGAACACTTGGAACTCGGTGCAACTGTCGATTTTGGCAGCTTCTTCAATGTCAATCGGCACACCTTTCAAAAAGCTGCTGTACAATAGTGTACCGAACGCAACGCTTCCCGAAATATAGCACACGATGGGTCCTGCCAAGTTTCCGTACAGATTAAACAGCTTCATCTCTCGGAACAGCGGGAACATATATAGATGAAATGGAATCATCATGCCTGCTGTGAAATAAATATAGATGAATTTGGTCGTTTTGCTGGGATAGCGTTCAATCGCATACGCAGCCAGTGGCACGATCAGCACGATCAACACCTCACTGACAACCGTGAGGAATACGGTGTGCCAGATGGCGGTGAAAAAGTCGGTTTTTGCAAACAAGTCTTTGAAGTTTTGCAGATATAGTTCGGTAGGCAATGCCAGCGGATTTTTCAAAATATCGCCGTTGCTCTTAAATGCCGAAATCACTGCGAAGCAAATTGGGTATACGAACAAAAATGCTAAAATTGCAGTAATCACCAGTGTTGCAATTTTTCCGTATGGGATTTTTTTGCCGGTTACCGAAACCGCTTTGGTAGAAGTCATCACAGCTGCACCTCCCTTTTACGCAGAATGCTGGATTGAATGCCGTTCAAAATCAAAATGATAAACAACAGCACAATGCCAACTGCGGTACCATAACCCTGACGCCCTTCGCCAAAGCCGGATTTATACAGCAGATACACGATGGTTTCTGTTGTGAAGCCAGGGCCACCGTCGGTCATAACCGCAATTTGGTCGAATACTTTCAGACCATTGATGAGCGAAAGGGTAAAGCAGATCGTGAACGAACCGGAGATAAGAGGGAGTGTAATAAAGCGGAAACGCTGGATAGCAGTTGCACCGTCGATGGTTGCTGCTTCCTGTGCATCTTGCGGGACCCCTTGAAGTGCAGCCAAGTAAATAATCATGTAATAGCCTGCACCTTTCCAAATCAGAACCAGTGCGACCGCCACAAAGTGATCGCCGAATTACCCAACCAATCCTGTTTCAAGGCTTCCAGTCCCAGCATATCCAGTACTTTATTGATCGGGCCGAAATTGTAGCTGTACATGATTTTCCAGATAAAGCCCGAAACAATGCCCGAAAGGATGACCGGCAGATAAAATACCGCACGGAAAAAGTTTTTTGCACGAAATACGTTGTCTACCAGCAAAGCCAGACCCAGTGCCAAAACGTTTTCGGCGATAGAGATGACCGCCGTAAGGATGGCAGTGTTTTGCAATGCGTTTCTAAACCGTGTACTGGTAAAAATTTCGATATAGTTCGCAAACCCTATAAATTTAATGGTCGGGCTGATTCCGTCCCATGATGTAAAACTATAATATACGCTGGAAAGGGTCGGAACGATGATAAAAAGAGTGAAAAACAAAAATGCCGGTGCAATAAACAGAAAGGCAGTTTTGTTAAATGGTTTACTGTTCTGCATAAAAACCTCCATTCAGGCACAAAAGGGGAGCCCTGTCTATTAAACGGGCTCCCGAATCACCAGTTTTACTTGATTTAGGATGTAATGCCCAGACCGGTAGTGGGGTTAAAGCTTTGGAGTGCAACCTCCCAAGTTTTTTGCAGTTCCTCCGATGCAGAGTTTACATCACGAGTACCCTGTGCTACCTCGATGCAGGTCTTGTAGGTAAAGTTACGGAAATCAGGAGGCAATTCTTTGTTGCCGATCTCATTGTTCCACATCAGGTGCAGATTTGCGCCGTCAAGTGCGTCGATCACAGCTTGGAACTGCTCACTTGCATCCAACTGGGGAGCGTCCTTTGTTACAGGAATTGCAGCCATCGTTTCGCAATACTGCTTGTAGTTTTCTGCCTCAAAAAAACTCAATGAAAGCATTGAAAGCTGCCTTTTTATTGGGGTCTTTTGCAGCTTCAGCACTCAGTGCCAGACCCTGTGCAGTACCGCCGCCGTACAGGTTCACGTTGCCGTCACGGTCGGGTACTGCAAACCAGCCGTATTCAAAGTCGGGTGCAGCATCCTCGATCTGGGTGAACATATGGGTATCGGAGTAGATCATTGCAGCCATATCGTTGACAAAGAAAGTGGTGATCTGCGCATCTGGTGTCGATGCCCAGCCTTCCTGTGCAAAGCTCAGAACCTGAGCAAGGTCTTCCAATGTTTTCTGGAATGCGGGGTCGGAGAAGTTCTTGCTGCCATCATAGCAGTGTTCGATAAAATCTGCATCATCTGCAAGCAGATCGTTTGCATAACACAAGTCGTACAAGAATCCGATATGCCATACATCACTGCCGCCTACTACCAGCGGTGCCATGTCGCCTTTGTCCTGAATGGTCTGGCACAGTGCAATAAACTCGTCCCATGTTGTGGGAATAGTCCGTTTTCTTCAAAATAGGCTTTGTTGTACATCATGCCCATCGTGTTTGCACCGGAGAAAGGAGCGGTATAAGTTTCGCCGTCAAACTCTACGGTAGAAACGAACAGATCTTTGATCTCGTCATCCAGCGGAGCGATTTTTCCTGCACGTACATATTGTGCAGTATCACGCATTTCCATCATATCAGGGAATTCGCCCACGCTGTCTTTCGTTTTCAAAAATTCGATGTATGTACCACCGTCACCGGGCTGGATGTTGATGGTAATATCGGGGTTTGCAGCATTGAATGCATCTACGATGCGGTTGATCTCGGTTTTGAAGTTATCATCGCCATCAGCGAAAATAAAGGTGAGTTCGGTAGGCTCGGTAACGATGCTTTCGCCCGAAACCTCAGTGCTGGAGCTTTGGGTTTCGCCGGAAGTAGACTGAGAAACGCTGGAAGAAGTTGCTGCCCCGCATCCTGCAAATAAAGAAGCGGTAATACCAGCAGCAGTGAGAACCGATAGTGCCTTTTTCATATAAAATCCTCCTCAATGTTTTGTATTGTGCTGCGCAACCTTGTTTGTTTCTGTCATTATTTTATCTTGATTTTCAAAAAGAAAAAAGTGTGTTTTTTTAGATGGATATGTGGTTTTTTTTAGAAGATAAAACGGTGACTTGGATAAAATAAGCAGAAAAACAAGGGTTAAAACCATGCTTTTCTGCTTGCTTCGGGGTTAAAGAATTGATTTTGTTAAGGAACAAGTTGATAATCGAACCAATCAAAATCGGCATGGAGTGATGCACCTGTTAAATCTTGGCAGCAGATACCGACCATCGCACCCGTAAACCATCCTTCGGTACACGCTTCGTCCGATAGAAAGCTGCAATCAAATTCTCCTCCAATGGGGCAGTCGGTTTCCATATCGGCGGTCGCATAGTAAAAACGCATTTTTTCGTGATCGACCTTTACGCCAAGCTTTATTGGTTTTTCCAAACAAACCGGCACAAATCCTACCGGATAGGAATAGTTCTTATTTTCTGCTTTCAAAATCGTGATACAACTACCACATTCCTCGTCGTGGGACAGATGCAGATACAGATAATTATCGGTATCATACATACAAATCAAGCCCGCCATCTGTTTGAAGCAGGTAGGGTGAAACTCGACCAATGTTGAAGCTTCAAATCGAAATTCTGTCCAACGGCGAGCGAGCAAGGTCTGGTGAAATTTTGAGGAAAGCCCTTCCTTTCCATACATACGCAACCAACTTGGACGCGCCGACAACGAGCAGTGTATATCATCCATCGGTACACGCAGCGACTGCCATTCGACCGAAAGTTTTTGTGCATCGAAGTCGTCCCTTATCTGTTCAGTGACAGGCGTGGGCGGAAGTTCTTGGTTTGATAATTTTATCGTGCAATCGACATCCGGCAAATTCGTTCCGTTTTCAAGGCGCAGCCAATCGTCCTGTGTCCAGTACACCTTTTGGATGGCAGTTTCTCTGCCGAGTGGATAGCGTCTGCAATTTGCAAAACGGGGTGCATCCGGCGGATTTCTCTGCTGCAACGGTCTTCCACAGAGATGCACCGCATACCAATCTCCATCCGATGTTTGTACCAAGTCGGCATGACCCGCCTTTTGCAAGGGGTATTCTTCTCTGTTTCTGGTGGTAATGATGGAATAGGCTTCATCTTCCGACTGCCGTTGCATAAAATCCGCACGGTACATGTCGTATGGCCCCCATATCGAACGGGAACGCTGAATGGTTTGTCCATGTCCCTCGCCCGTTCCGGTATCTGCCGAGAATAGATAGTACCAGCCATTTCG
The DNA here is from genome assembly GCA_944385945.1 of uncultured Anaerofilum sp. Lineage (GTDB taxonomy): Bacteria > Bacillota > Clostridia > Oscillospirales > Ruminococcaceae > Anaerofilum. The sequence goes on from CALWZD010000061.1 coordinate 11,360, forward strand.
CTTGAAAATATGTGGGCCTTCTAAAAAAATTTTTTTGCCGACATAAATTTCTTTTGCTGAGCCGATCACCTTTTTTTGGGCATGGCTATATTCTTGCAAAATGATGCGTCCGGCATATTTTTTGGGTACTCTATGGTCTGTGACCATACTAACGAGGTATTTTCTTCCGTCATCGTCGTGAAAAAGGGATGGATCGAACCCGAAATTATTCAAAGCAATCGGTTCTGACCATGGACCGAGAATATTGGGAGAAGTGACCAGATAGTTTTGTGTGTCGTACATATTGCAATAAAAAGAACGAACCACCGTATACGCCAGATAAAACAGCCCGTCACAGTAGGTAAGGCAGGGTGCCCATATCCCTTGCGATGCCCCTACTCCCCGTAAATCCAACTGGGATGGGTCGGTGAGCGCATATCCCAACGTATGCCAGTTACACAAGTCGGTCGAATGGCTGATTCGAACCGCCGGCCACCATTCGAAAGTAGATGTGGCAATATAATAATCATTTCCTACCCGTACAATAGACGGGTCTGGGTGGAATCCACGCAAAATCGGATTGTGAACCTCTGAAAAAGGCATAGATATACACCTCGCAATTTATTTCGTATGCTCAGTGTATCAAACCTTCGCCTGTGAAAACAGTGGCTTTTTTAGGTAAAATATCGGCTTTTTTTAGAAGATCAATTTTCCGTATGTGTCTTTCTATACTCTGTCGGTGTCATACCGATGTATTTTTTTGAATTGTCGCATAAAATGCACTTCGCTTTTATATCCGCAAAAAGCTGCCATATCGCAAATTTTCATATTGGTACTGTAAAGATAATACTTTGCCGTTTCGATACGGGCTTTGGTCAAATCCTGTAAACAGGAGCAGCCAAAAAACTCTTTATAAAGATGCTGAAAATACGGCACACTGACACACAACGACTTTGCCAACTGCTCTACATTCCACTCCTGTGCTGGGTGATTATACATCTGTGTGCGAATGTCTGAAAATTTTCGAAAATACTTTCTGGCAACAACTGCCTGTGAACTTTGTTGGTGGATCTCCTGCTGCAATGTATATAAAAAGGCATGAAAAAGAGAATCTAAAATCTTTTCACGGTTCTCAGACAAACGGTAATAGCATTCGGTCAGCAGGCGTATATACTCCGAAAGTGCATGAAATCCCGAAAGCTGAAAAACAGTTTGTGTCGGGATATTCAGCGATTCAAAAAAGCCTTGTTCCAATGTGCCTACCACAAAATGCACCCAATCGTCATTATAGCCTGCTGTATCGCATCCGTAATGCATATATTCACCGGGTGAAAAACAGACGACAGAATTTTTTGTTTTTCTCCGTTTAAATACATCCATGCATCAGTTTTCAGCAATAAAATCAGATAATCTTCCACACCGTACTTATACTCAATATCACAAATTCGACTATGTTGGGAATTATATCCGCAATTTGTAATGCACAGCATCATTTCCTCCAAAAAAACAGAATCCGTCAGTAATTAGCATTGTAGTGCATTGCAGTTTGTTTGTCAATTTTATAAGATAAAACAAACTCATACCGATCTTCACAATTCTGAACGATTGTCAAAAAGGAGAAAAAATCATGGAAAACGATCAACTGTGGGCACAGCAAATGCTTGAAAAAGTTCGAACCAAAATAGCTTGGGTCACCGAAAAAACAAAGATAAAATCCCCTATACCACCGACGAATCCGGCAGTTATGACGACCGCAGCGACCTTTCTGTAAACTGGCGACAGGACGATGGTCTGAACTGGTGGACAAACGGCTTTTGGGGTGGCATTCTGTGGCTGCTTTATCACGATACCCATGACAAGAAGTACGCCGAAATTGCACGAATGTCCCAGAAAAAAATGGAAACCTGCTTTGAAAGTTTTTACGGCTTGCATCACGATGTCGGGTTCATGTTCCAACCCACCGCCGTTGCAGACTACCGCCTGACCGGAAATGAAGATGCAAAACGTGTAGCTTTACACGCAGCAAACCTGTTGGCTGGTCGATTCAATCCCGTAGGTAAATTTATTCGTGCTTGGAACGATTTGGAAGACGGCAGCGATACCCGTGGATGGGCAATCATCGACTGTATGTTCAATATCTCTTTGCTGCACTGGGCAAGCCGTGAAACAGGCGATCCCCATTTTTCTCAAATCGCTGTCATGCACGCTGATACTGTCATGCAAAACTTTATTCGTCCAGACGGTTCTGTGCGTCACATCGTCGAATTTAATCCAAACACGGGCGAATTCGTTCGTGAACACGGCGGTCAGGGATATGATGATGGTTCGTCGTGGACACGTGGACAAGGCTGGGCGGTATACGGGTTTGCAAACAGCTACGCCAATACCGGAAAAGAGGAATATCTTGCCGCTGCCAAACGTGTGGCGCATTACTGCATGGCAAATTTGGTAAACGCAGATTTTGTTCCTGTCGATTTCCGTCAACCGCAACAGCCTGCTTATGAAGACTCTTGCGGTGCTTGTGTGATTGCCGGCGGTTTACTGGAGATTGCAAGACACGTTGGTGAGAACGAGAAAAAAATATATGTGGATGCAGCAGTGAAAATCCTAAAAAACATTGCTGAGAATCGTGCCGATTGGAGCGAAAGCTGCGATGCTATCGTTCAAAATTGCAGTTCGGCATATCACGTCAACAAACATCACCAAACAATGGTTTACGCCGACTATTACTTCATTGAGGCACTTTACAAACTCGCCGGTGATAGCTTCTTTATGTGGTAACAGGCTTGTGCCAGCAAATCGAGTTGCCCAAACCACATCGGCAGCGTCATCTTTTGTACACACGATGCGACTTCTTTCCGACAATCCCTTCCGATGCAAGAACTGCGTCGGAAGGGGTTTTGTTTTGTGAATCACACCATGCCAAAATCCTAGATTGAAACGATGACCAAGGCACCGATCTGTAAAATATCTTTCTTCCGTGGGCAATCCAATTCAGCAAAAATGCCGAATGGTCTATTTATAGACAAACGTATCGGAGTGCAGTATAATAAAAACAAATTGTGACCGATTTTGACTATATATGCACACTTTATACATGGGACAGCAGTTTGGTCACGACTATTATCGGCTGTTCTGCAATAAATTACAGTCGATATTGTATAATGCATGAGGGGGTTGAAATAGCGTACGTTTCCAATAAAAAGCTAAAACCAATTTTCCCGTCTTTGTACGGTGGTTTACACTTATAAATAAAAACGACCGCACTAACGGGAATAAAAACGGAGGAAATCATGGATCTATCTCTTAGAATTTTTACGATCGTTCTTATCGTAGTCGTTGTGTCGATTTTAGAGGCAAAATTTTACGAAATTGGCCCCGTCATTTGGATCAAACGTTCCCTCAGACGCAAGTATGCACTTGAGGGAAAAGACAGAAACGAGCTGTTGTCACGTGTACAAGAATTACTGCCTCAAGTCAACGACAGCAATACCGTATTTTCTTTACATAAAACAACAAGTCACCATAGTGGAGGCTCGGTACAAGTTGCAACAAACACCTACGATCTCCATGTATTTGTGGTCGACAACGATTCTTTTTGGGTGATCCCAATGGAATATAGTCGCTGGAAAAAAAGCTATCAGCTGGGCAGACCCGGAAAATTTTCTACCGACTCTGTAAAAGATGTTTCTCTGACCGGAAAACACGGAAAGCATCTGATTTTTACCTTTCTGTTGGAAATCAATGGTCAACAAATTACCATTAATATGGATTTGGTACCGTTCTGTTTTCGCAAAAATTCGTTTTATCCTTTTGACCTTATGCAAGAGATCGCCTGCGAAAACGCTTTTCAAACTGCCGAAAAAATGGCTCGCATCGCTTGCGATATAACGCCTGAGGAGTTAGAGGAAAGCAGGCTGAAAGATGAATGCCTCAAATATGGTACTTATGCGGGTTGTGCAGGTGCCATCGGCATTTTGTCCGCTCCGTCAGTCAGCATCATTCCATCTATCGTGTGCTTTGTTATTGCGTTCCTTTTTTTGGGTATGATGGTTCTGAAAAATCAACCACCAAAATTTAGCGCTTTGGTCGTTTTAATCGAACTTGCGATTGCTTATCTTTTGTTGAAATAGATTTTATCATCTTCAAAGCTATTCAGAAACGTTCCGTGTTTCAACTGTCCTAAATAAAATTATTCTAATGAATCAACCGCCCTTTGTATCGTTTTACTTTTGTATACATGGGGCGGTTGTATGTTTATAAGAAGCCGATTAAGCCAAAAATCGAATTATTTTAACACTGTACGTCCATCCGTCGGAGAAAGAGATTTGCAATATATATAACATATATGTCAATTTATCACATTTTAATTTTGTGTTATAAATGCTCCCCTTAAAAAAAGCACCATCTCTGATGTACATCTCTTTTTAAGTGTTTTCCCTTACAGCAGGTCACACGTATCCCTATCACACTTCGCTGCTCATCCGAAAGGAGCCTTGTTATGACACAACAAACAAACCGTCCAAACATCGTTTTTATTTTAGCAGACGATATGGGGGCGTGGGCACTTCGGTGCGCCGGAAACTCCGACATTCAAACCCCCAATTTGGACAAACTGGCAGCACAAGGGGTGCGGTTTGACAACTTTTTCTGCACCTCGCCTGTATGTTCGCCGGCTCGTGCCTCTATTTTGACAGGCACCATGCCCAGTTGTCACGGTGTGTTGGATTGGCTGGATGGCGGAAACGTTGCCGCAACCCACCCTTTCGCTATTGGAAAAGATGCCTTTTCCAACGAAACAACGCCGATTCAATATCTTGAACACCTCACCTGCTACACCGAAATTTTATCTGCCGCCGGTTACAGGTGCGGTTTATGCGGCAAGTGGCATCTGGGCGACAGCCTTGCTCCGCAAAAAGGTTTTTCGGATTGGTACACCATCGCCCGTGGTGGGTGCGATTATTTTAAACCGGAAATCGTCGAAAATGGCGACATTCACACGGAATCGGGGTATGTCACCGACCTGATAGGGCAACGTGCCATAGATTTTTTGGAAGACTATGCAAAACAGGATGCTCCGTTTTATCTCAGCGTCCATTTTACAGCACCGCACGACCCTTGGGAAAAAGACCAACACCCCGCCGAATTTTGGAATCTTTACGAAAATTGTCGATTTACCGCCACTCCCGACCTACCACTTCACCCCAACCAAGTCCATACCTGCTCTTATGGAACAGGCGAGCGAAGAAAAGAGCTGCTGCGAGGGTACTATGCCTCCATCACAGCAATGGATCATCAGATCGGGCGGATCGTATCCAAACTGCAAACCTTGGGCATTTGGAAAAACACACTTCTGTTCTTCACCTCGGACAATGGCATGAATCTGGGGCAACACGGTATCTGGGGGAAAGGAAACGGAACTTTTCCACAAAATATGTTCGATTCATCGGTAAAAGTACCGTTCATTGCCGTGTCACCCGAAAGATTTGCGCAAAATGCTGTCTGCCACGAAATGTTCAGTCATTATGACCTTTTTCCAACTTTATGCGAACTGACCGGTCTTGACTGCGAGGCAAAACAAAACCTTCCCGGACGTAGTTTTGCCCAATGGTTGACCCAACCCGATATTCAACAAACCGCACCTATCGTGATTTTTGACGAATATGGTCCCGTCAGAATGATACGATACCATGACTTTAAATTAGTTCTGCGATACCCTTACGGCCCGCACGAGTTATACGACCTTTTGGAAGATCCCAACGAAGAAAACAATTTGTATGGACAAAAGCAATACGAACAACGCATACTCCAAATGAGCAAAGCGTTGGACGACTGGTTTTTGCGATATTCCGACAAAAATTTCGATGCCCGCTGTGAGGCCGTAACAGGAACAGGTCAGCATTGCCGTCCCGGACAGTATGCAACCCTGGACAATCGTTACGGTGCTGTACCAAACTATGTAGAAAAATAAAACAAAACGGCGATGCTTTCCCGATTTCGAGGTAAGCATCGCCGTTTTGTTCGATCATACACCGGAATGCAACGCTCTGTATTCAGACGGGGACATTCCAAATCGCTTTTGGAAACTTTGCGAAAAGTAATTTCCGCTGCTGAAGCCCAAATTATTACTGATGCTTACGATACTGCGGTCGGTGGTTTCCAACAAAAATGTCGCTTCACGGAACCGACAGGCAAGCATATATTCGATAGGGCTGACCTTGTACCTCTTTTTAAACTCCCGAATCAGTCCATAACGATTCAAACCCACCTTATCCGAAAGCATTTCAAGATTCAAAGCCGTGGTGTAGTTGTCGTCAATGTACTGCTTTACCCAAGCAATGCTGCTGTGCAACCGATTGTGCGAGACCGAATCACGGAGGATCTCGGCACCCATGATACGGGCAATATGCACCATGATAAGCTGTACGATGTACAGACAAGCTTCGTTATAATGTGATTTTTTATCTTGTAATTCTCCGATCAAGCTGGTAAGCAACTGCACCACAGATGCACTTTCGCCGGAGAAATTGCCATGAAAAAATCCGTCAGAGCTGCTGCACAGATCCGTATAACAACCTTTAATTCCAATCACCACCCACTCCACAGGTGACTCCGGAATTGCACATTCTACGTGCTCTGTATCCGGATTGATGAGCACAAATTCATTGGGATGAAGTTTAAAAGACGAATCCCGCACATAAAACTCGCATTCGCCCCCTACGCAGAAAAAAATCTCCAAAAACGAATGCGCATGGCGAGTGCCGATCCAATGTTTTTCGTATCGAAAACTCGTTACATATAGCAGCTGCAACCCCGATTCCGAAACCGTATTTTCAAGTTCAAATAATTCGTACATCCTTTTTCCCTCTCTCATCGTTTTATCAATCGCAATGCCATATATCGAACAAAAGTGCAATTTATATAACTATATTGTCAATATACCATATTCCAATTTTGCATTCAAGAGGGTAAACTTTTATTACAGCAAGTTACTTCGATCATTCACACAGCGAATCCTTTGCCGCACGTTTTGCAAACGATTCGCAACGCAAGAAATGGAGGAAAAATTATGAAAACCAGCAAACTTCTGAAGGTCGTGTGTGGTGTATGTGCAGCCAGCATGATGTTGACCGCCTGTGGTGGAGCCGCCTCCAGCACAAGCAGCACCACAAATTCCGAAAGCACCCCTGCGACCGACTCAACCAGTCAAACTGAAAGCACTGGCAAGACTCTTACTTACTGGTCGATGTGGAACTCCACCGAGGGACAAGCAAAAGTCATCCAAGAAGCAGCCGATGCTTACGAGGCAGCTACCGGCATCAAGATCAACATCGAATGGAAGGGCCGTGATGTGAAAAACCTGATTGCCCCTGCTTTGGACGCAGGTGAAAAAATCGACATCTTCGACCAGGACTATGTATTCATCTCCAACACTGCCAGCAAATACGCTGCCGACGTGACCGATATGGTCGAGGAGGCTGGTCTTGAGGAACATATGCTTCCTGTTTTGGTCGAAACCGCAAAAAGCTACAACGACGGCGCATTGAAAGTTATCCCCTACCAGCCCTACACTTCCGGCGTGTGGTACAACAAGGCAATGTTTGAGGATGCAGGCATCGAAAAAGTGCCCGAAACCTTTACCGAATTGCTTGATGTATGTGCAAAGTTGAAAGAGAGCGGCGTGAACCCGATGGCGTGTGACCAGGGCGACGGCACTGCCTTGCTGATGGGTTATCAGCTGGCTCGCTACCTCGGTCAGGACGGCGTTCTGGATCTGGTAAACAACGCTAAATGGGGCGAAGTTGAGGAAGTAAAGAAGGCTGCCGAAGACATCCACAGCCTGTTCGCAAACGGCTATATGTCCGAGTACTCCCCCTCCAACTATCCCGACGGTCAAAACGAACTGGGCTACGGCGAAACCGCTATGGTTCTGCAAGCTTCTTGGGTACCCAACGAGATCACCCAGAACACCGGTGCCGAGATCGACTGGGGCTTCTTCCCTTGGCCCGCTGTTGAGGGCGGTGTAGACGGCATCGAAGCCGGCATGGTTGGTGCGCAAGGCTACGCAATCGTTGAAACCAGCGAATATAAACAAGAAGCATTCGACTTTATCCAGACTGTTGTAACCGGCGAAAACGATTTGAAGATGGCTCAAGCCGTTTCTTCCATCCCTGCTGATACCGCAAACACCGAATGGCCCTTGGCTGTATCCGGTGCAGAGCCCTACTTCAAAGAGATGACAATATCTTACCTGTGGGCTGTTGGTTTGCAGGAAAACGGCAACTATAAAGATTACATCCAAGAAGCTATCAACCAGCTGTGCAAACAAGAGATCGACGCAACCGGCTTTGTAGATTCGCTGAGTGGTTTGTAATGTCACACTTGGCTGATTGCACCGCATCAAGCAGGCACTTGCCCATAAAGCAATCTTAACAATTTGTGCAGATGTGGCGATCAAAGGGAGCTCTTTCCATCGTTAAGAGCTCCCTTTTCTTTCCAAAATGCTCAAAATCGGATTGCGTATGAAGGGAGTTTTTCATTTGAAAAAAGATAAAAAAATGATCGTATGTTTCTTAACACCAGCCGTGCTGATGTTTTTTATCATCTTCTTATACCCTGTTGTGCGAACCATCGCTATGAGCTTCTTCCGTGTAGAGGGCGTGAGCGATGCCGTCAGCACATGGGAATTTATCGGCATCGAAAATTATGTCACCCTGTTGCAGACCCCTATTTTTCTCGACTCTATGAAGAATATGCTTAAGATCTGGTTCTTCGGCGGTATCGTTGTTATCTTAATTTCTTTGTTGTTTGCAGCTATTTTGACCAACGGGCTGTACGGTAAAACGTTCTACAAAACCGTTATTTACATCCCCAACATTATCAACGCAGTAGCTATGGCAACCATGTGGATCACTGCCATTTTCAATAAACGCTTTGGTTTCCTGCACAATTTCTTCGACTTCTTCGGCTCCGACCTTGCAAAGGTCGATTATATGAGTGGCTCCGCTAAATTCTGGTCGCTGCTGGCTGCATTCTGTTTTGGTTCGGTGGGTTACTATATGTTGATTTTTATGGGTGGCATTGAGCGTTTGCCACTGGATATGTACGAGGCTGCCACCATCGACGGTGCCAGCAAAACCAAACAGTTCACCCGCATCACTCTGCCTTTGCTGCGTGGTGTGATGAAAACCTGCCTGACCTTCTGGTCTATCGGCGTTGTGGGCTTTTTTGTATGGAGCCAAATGTGGAGCGCACCGCTGGCGAGCGAACTAAGCACAACCACGCCTTTCGTTTATATGTATAACATCACCTTTGGTACACAAGGCAACACCTTCCGCAACGCTGCGATGGGTGCTACCGTCGGCGTTTTGATGGCTCTCACCGTTCTTGTCGTGTTCTTCTTGATCAATCTTTTGATCAAAGACGATGACGTTGAAGTATAAGGAGGAAATGACAATGAAAAAATTCAAACGTGCTTCAACGCTGGATATGCAAAAACAGCTTCGTCTGCTTCCAGGGCATATCGTTGTCGGGCTTTGGTGTTTATTCACGATCGGTATGCTGGGTTGGATCGTCGCCGCAAGCCTTTCGACCTCTCCTGAAATCATGCGTGGTGAAGCTTTAAAATTTGCCACCGGCTTACACTTCGAAAACTATGTAAAAGCATGGTCATCCAACAACATCTCGGTATTTTTTCTAAATTCTTTGTTATACGCCTCCTGCACCATGGTCGGCTCGCTTGCCATCAGCGCACCTGCCGCATATGTTTTGGGCAGATATGTCTTTTTTGGAAACAAATTGGTGCGCAACGGCTTTATTACAGCCATGAGCCTGCCTCAAATCATGATCGTTCTTCCACTGTTCTCACTTGCCACCAGTGCAGAACTTACCGGTTCCAAGGTCGTTCTGATTTTCATTTACATCGGTATGCAGGTTCCCTACACCACCACTTTTCTTATCAGCTTCTTCTCCAATCTTTCCAGAGTATATGAAGAAGCCGCTGCCATTGACGGCTGTCCTCCGATGAAAACTTTCTGGAAAATCATGCTTCCATTGGCACAGCCGGGAATCGTAACAGTAGGCATCTTCAACTTTATGAATATCTGGAACGAATATTTCCTGTCGCTGATCTTCGCTTCTTCCGAGCGAAATATGTCGGTCGGTCCCGGCTTAAAAAGCGTTTTGACCGCTATGCAGTATACAGGCGATTGGGGTGGCTTGTTCGCAGCGGTCGTAATTGTATTCCTGCCTACACTGGTCCTGTTCTTGTGCCTGTCCAGAACCATCATCAGTGGCATCACCGCAGGTGGTGTAAAAGGTTAATTTTTAATGGATAGTTGGTGATATACAATGACCTTTCAAACAAATGACCCAAAATTGCAACAGGTGCTGGCATTGGTAGAGGAATCTATGCCCATCTACGCACAAACACCGTCGCTTTCTGTGTCGGTAAACTGGTGTGAACCATCCAAAAACATTTGCCGGTGGGAGATGGAGCAAGGTGAGCTTCGCCTGACCTGTTCCACCGTCCACGATGCCCTGATGCTGATTGGCCGTCCATTGACACAGCCCGACAAAACCACCGAAATGTTGCATCCCCGCTTTTCCGAACTGGCAGCCATGCTGGATGTGTCCCGCAATTCGGTATATACCCTACCTACCTTAAAAAAGTTTTTCTGTCAACTGGCGTTTATGGGGTATACAGCCTGCTATCTATATATGGAAGATACCTATGAGTTGACGGGATACCCCTATTTCGGCTATCGCCGTGGGCGGTACAGTATCGCCGAGCAAAAGGAAATGGACGACTTTGCCCATGCAGTGGGCATCGAACTGATCCCCTGCATCCAAACGCTGGCACATTTACGCACGACCATTCGCTGGAACTATATGCAACCTATGCGTGATACGGTCGATAATTTGATGGTTGGGCATCCCGAAACATACAAGCTGGTCGAAGCAATGATCGCCCATTTCAGCACTACTTTCCGCAGTCGGCGCATCCACCTCGGAATGGACGAAGCCGTTAGCTTGGGAACAGGGCGGTATCTGCGTTATAAAGGGTATCGTGACCACCGTGATATTTTGATGGAGCATCTGCATACTGCCTGCAAACTGTGCGAGCAATATGGTCTGGAGCCTTTGATTTGGGATGATATGCTTTTCCGTGACCGTACACCTCTGATGAACTACTACGGCACCGGTGAACCTGTCACCGAACAGGAAAAACAACAGTATCCCCAAAATCTCACCTTTGTCTATTGGGACTACTACCACGACACGCAGCAGGAATATGCCGTTCAACTCAAACGACGTGGTTGCCTGAAAACCGCTTTCGCCGGTGGCGTGTGGAAGTGGGGCGGTTGGGTTCCCAATTTTTCCAAAAGTTTTCAGGACAGTATGGCTGCTGTACAGGCGTGTTGTGAACATGGCGTAGATAATATCATGGTCACCCTTTGGGGGGATGATGGTGACGAAACTCCACTGGCAACGGTTCTTCCGGGGCTTGCTCTGTTTGGTCTGCTGCGGTTTGGCTCAGCTGTACCAAGCCAGACCGACCCCATCTGTCGCTTGCTGAGCGGTGCGCCTTTGGCTGCTTACGAACTGATGGAAAAGATGGATCTGATTCCCGATATGCCGCAGAAAAACCTGGAGGCACTGGTTCCTCACAAGCTTTTACTGTATGGTGATATGGCAAGCGAGCTGTTTCAGCCCTCCATCACCGCCGACCCAACTCGACTTGCCGAACACTATAAGTCCATCGCAAAGCAGTACGGCGAATATGCGCTCAGCCTGCCAAACCGTCAATTAAAACAAATCATGAAGATGTATCAGCAGCTTGCCGAGG